>JBFGUI010000045.1:0-19330 GCA_041565695.1 Kiloniellaceae bacterium | reverse complement strand
TCGACCGGCTGGCCCTGGAAGAAGGCATAGACCGTCGGGATCGACTGGATGCGCAGCTGGGCGGCCAGCTGCTGGTTCTCGTCGACGTTGATCTTGACCATGCGCACGGCGCCGCCCGCGGCCTTGACCGCGTTCTCGAGCATCGGGCCGAGCTGCTTGCAGGGCCCGCACCAGGGGGCCCAGAAGTCGACGATGACCGGCGTCGACATGGAGGCCTCGATGACATCCTGCGCGAAGGCCTGTTGGTTGCTGTCCTTGATGGCCTCGGCGCCGGCCTGTGCTGTGCTCTCCGGGCCGCTCAAGCCGCCGATAATCGGTTCCATACGCTCTGTTCCGTTCGCCTGCTGAATGCTGTTCCCTGCTGCTCTCGGGGCCCCGCTGGCGGGGCCCGGCGGCGGGATCCACACAATAAATGGCGGCTTTCGGGCCCAAGGGCAAGCCCGGCCCCGGCGATTCGCCGCCGCCCTACTTCGCCTCGCAATCCGCCGCTTCGGGCGGCGACATGTCGAGCAGCTGCGCGGCGTGGCCCTCGGCCTCGAGGAAGCGCAGCAGGTCGCCCGGGGCGATCGCCGTGGTCATGGTATTGACCAGGGGGTGGCAGTTGACCCACTCCGCCGCCAGGACGCCGCGGTCCAGCACCATGGTAACCTCCCCGCCCTTGTCGTTGATCACCGCGAAGGGCGTCACCGAGCCCGGCTCGACCCCCAGATAGGTCATCAGCCGCTCGGCGCTGCCGAAGGAAAAGCGCCCGGCCTCGAGCTGCGCAGCCAGGGCCTTGAGGTCGACTTCGCGGTCCTCCAGGCAGGTCACCAGCCACATCTTGCCCTTCTTGTTGCGCAGGAAAAGGTTCTTGATGTGGGCGCCGGGCAGTTCGCCGCGCAGGGCCTTGGCCTCCTCGACGGTGAAGACCGGCGGGTGGGTCACCGCCTTGTAGGCGATGCCGAGCGCGTCCAGGCGGGCATGCAGCGCCTCGGGCGAGGTGGGCAGGGCGGCAGCGCCGCCGGGCGTTTCGGACATGTTCTCGGGTCCCCTTGGAAACCGTGATCCTGCGCCCGGGGCCGTAGCAGACGCGGGGCCGCTTGTCACCCCCGAGCGGGCGCCTTTACAGCGATCGACCGGCCATTAAGGCTTGCGTAGCAAAACCCGCTTAGCCTTGCTGCCGGCCCCTTATCGGGGCTTGCAATGTGCGGCGAAAGCGGGTATCTCCCCGCTCTCCGGTGCGGGCGTAGCTCAGGGGTAGAGCACAACCTTGCCAAGGTTGGGGTCGTGAGTTCGAATCTCATCGCCCGCTCCAATTCCCTCCCTCTGGAGGGCTGAAAAGCAAAAAAGGCGGCCTTCGGGCCGCCTTTTTGCGTGCGGGGATATCCACACCTAGACCGTGTGCCGCAGGTGGAAGGACTTGGGCCGGGTCAGCATCTCGTAGCCGACCTGTGACAGGGTGGCGCCGCGCCCGGTGTCCTTGACGCCGGTCCAGGCCAGCATGGGGTCCAGGTAGTCGGCCCGGTTCATGTACACCGTGCCGGTTTCGATCTCGCCGCCGATGGCCTCGGCCGCGGCCAGATCGGCGGTCCAGATCGAGGCGGTCAGGCCGTAGGCCGAGTCGTTCATCAGGCGGACGGCCTCCTCGTCGCCGGACACCTTCATGATGCCGACCACCGGGCCGAAGGATTCCTCGGTCATCACCGACATGTCGTGGGTCACCTCGGTCAGCACCTGCGGCGCCATGTAGGGCGTGCCACGCTCGTCACGGGCGAAGTCGCCGGGGTCGATGTGAGCCGTGGCGCCGGCCTGCACCGCGGCGTCGATCTGGCCGCGCACGAAGTCGGCGGCCGAGGCCTTGACCATCGGCCCCAGCGTGGTCTCGGGGTCGAGCGGGTCGCCCAGCACATAGCCGCGGGTCAGTTCGACGAACTTCTCGACGAAGGGCCGGTAGAGGCCCTCGTGCACGTAGATGCGCTCGATGCCGCAGCACGACTGGCCCGAGTTGAAGAATGCGCCGTCGACGGTGTTCTCCACCGCGAAGTCGAGGTCGGCGTCGGCGCGCACATAGGCCGGGTCCTTGCCGCCGAGCTCCAGCCCGACGCCGATGAACTGCCCGGCGGCGGCCTGCTCGATCGCCTTGCCGGCCGCGACCGAGCCGGTGAAGTTCACCTGGTCGGCCAGCCTTGAGGCGATGATCTTGCCGACCTGGGCGTGGCCGAGGCAGAGGTTGGTGAACAGGCCCTCGGGCAGCCCCGCCTTGTCGCAGGCGGCCTGGAAGCGCTCGCCCACCAGCAGGGTCTGGGCGGCGTGCTTCAGCACCACCGCGTTGCCGGCCATCAGCGCCGGGACGATGGAGTTGACCGCCGTCAGGTAGGGGTAGTTCCACGGCGCGATGGTCAGCACCACGCCCAGCGGGTCGCGGCGGATGTAGCGCTTGAAGCCTTCCTTCTCCGCCGGCACCACCGGGGCCAGCGCCGTCTCGGCCAGGGCGATCATGGCCCGCGCGCGCTCCTCGAAGCCGCGCAGCTCGCCGGCGCCGAACTTCACCGGCCGGCCCATCTGCCAGGCCAGCTCCGGGACGATCTCCTCGCCCATGGCCAGCATGGCGTCGACCAGGGCGGTGCAGACCTGCGCCCGCGCGGCGATCGGCAGGCGCGCCCAGTCGCGCTGGGCGAGACGTGCCCGCGCGAAGACGGCCGCGACCTGGTCGTCGCCGGCCTGCGGGCGGCGCGCCACTTCGCTGTTGTCGACGGGGGAAATGCAGATGGTCTCGGTCACGTTGAAACTCCCGGCACGCGGCCTGGCCCGGCCGCCGCTGATTTGCTGCGGCTGGTTCGATAGCACGACTTCGCCTGCCTTTGCATCGCCCGCGGCACGCAGGGCGGCTATGCAGCGGGCGTGTCAGTCGAAGCGGAAGGCGGAGATGGTGGTCTCCATCACCCGGTCGGAGAACACCCTTTGGCCCCGGCCGCCGGCACCGGCTGCCACCATCAGGGGAATCAGATGCTCCTCATGGCCGCTCGGGTGCGATTCCAGGCCGCCGGGGGCCGCCGCCCAGGCGGCGAGGCCGGTATCGCGCGCCGCGATGTCGGGGCTCTCGACGGTATCGGTCAGCCAGGCGTCGAAGCGGTCGGAGACCGGCCCGAAGCGCGGGTCGCCGTAACCGCGCATGTTGTGGAAGCTCATGCCCGAGCCGACGATCAGCACGCCTTCGTCGCGCAGCGGCGCCAGCGCGCGCCCGGCGGCGAGGTGGGCGGCCGGGTCGAGGTCGGCCCTGAGCGACAGCGGCACCAACGGGACGTCGGCTTCAGGGAAGACCAGCTTCAAGGGCACGAAGACACCGTGGTCGAGACCGCGCCCGGGATCCTCCCGCGCCGCCAGCCCGGCGGCTGCGAGCAGCGCCGCGGCGCGGCGCGCCAGGGCCGGGTCGCCGGCGGCCGGATAGGTCAGGCGGTAGGTGTGCGGCGGAAAGCCGTAGTAGTCGAAGATCAGCTCCGGCGCCTGCGCGCTGCCGATCGCGAAGTCCGCTTCCAGCCAGTGCGCGGAGGCCAGCAGCACCGCGCTCGGCCGGGCCGGCAGGCCGGCCGCCAAGCCCTCGAGGAAGTCGGCCATGCGGGTCCAGGTCTGGGGCGGGTTCCAGTCCATGAAAAAACACGGGCCGCCGCCATGGGGGATATAGAAACTGGGCTGTCGGGCGGGCATGGCGGTCTCGGCCGGCTTGCTGCTGCACTTTGCTTTCTGCATATGGGTTGCCCGGCGCGGCATTGACAGGGCGCGGCGAAGCGTGACCAACTTTTAGGTGAAGCAGAACAGGAGCCGGACCATGGAACAGCGGTTGCCCTTGTGGCAGCGCCTTCTCATCACCGTCGTCGTCATGCTCGCGGCCAGCTATATCGCCGGGCTGCTGTGGAACGCCGTCTTCGGCTTCCGGCTGCCGAGCTACGGTGCGGGCCTGGTGGGCGGGCTCTCGGCCATCCCCGTGTGGGACCTGCTGCAGCGCATCCGGCCGAAGGGCTGAACCCGAACCCGCAAGGAGAACCCATGCCGGAAACCGTTCTGATCGTCGGCGCCGGGGCGGGCCTCAGCGCGTCGGTGGCGCGGCGCTTCGCGCGCGAGGGCGCGGCCGTCGCGCTGGCATCGCGTGATCCCGGAAAGCATGCCGGCCTGGCCGGCGAGATCGCTGCCCGCAGCTATGCCTGCGACGTCACCGACCGGGCCGCGGTCGACGCACTGGCCGCGGCGGTGACCGCCGATCTCGGCGTGCCCGACGTGGTGATGTTCAATCCCTCGGCCAGAACCCGCGGGCCTTTCACCGAACTGGATCCGGAGGCGGTGAAGCAGGCGCTGCTGGTCACCTGCTACGGCGGCTATCTGGTCTGCAACGCTGTGGTGCCGGCCATGCTGGCGCGCGGCAGCGGCACCCTCCTGCTGACCGGCGCTTCGGCCAGCGTCAAGGGCTACGCCCGCTCGGCGCCCTTCGCCATGGGCAAGTTCGGCCTGCGCGGGCTGGCTCAGTCGCTGGCCCGCGAGCTGCAGCCCCAGGGCATCCATGTCGCCCACTTCGTCATCGACGGCGGCATCCGCTCGACACAGCGCCCCGACGACGGGCGGGACGCGCTGCTCGATCCCGACGCCATCGCCGAGACCTATTTCCAGGTGGCGCGCCAGCATCGCTCGGCCTGGACCTGGGAGGTGGCGCTGCGGCCCTGGGTCGAGACCTTCTAGCGGCCCTAGCCTGCCTCCTGGCCGCGTGCCGGCCTGGCGGCGCGGGTGCTGGCCCTGAGGTTGAGGCGAAAGCCGAGGTCGACCACCTTCTGCTCCGGCGGCTCGCCGGCGATGGTCCGGGCGATCATGTCCATCGCCGTCAGGCCCATCTCGTAGCGCTCGGTGGCGACGCTGGTGATCGGCGGCTCGGCCGCGGCCATCATCTCGAAGTCGTTGAAGCCGGCCAGGCCCAGCTGCTGCGGGATAGCGACGCCGAGGCGCCGGCACTCGAAGAGGGCGCCGAGGGCGATGTCGTCGTTGTTGCAGAACACGGCATCGATGTCCGGCCGCTGCGCCATGATCTTGCGGAGGAGCTCGCAGCCGACCTGCACCGAAGACGGCGCCTTGGTCCGCACGATGAGGCTGTCGTCGTCGAGCCCCGCTTCGGCCATGACCGAGCGGTAGCCGGCCATGCGGCGGTTGCTGCGCGGATCGAGGCGGGCGGCGAGAAAGGCGATGCGCCGGTAGCCGGCGTCCAGCAGGTGCTCGGTCATGGCCCGCCCGGCGTCGAACTGCGACAGCCCGACCATCATGTCGAAGGGCTCCGGGCCCAGCTCCATGATCTGCACGATGGGGATTTCCGCCGCGCGCAGCAGGCCGGCGGCGCCCTCGGTCTGGTCGATGCCGACGATGATCAGGCCGGCCGGCGACTGGCTGAGGAACAGCCGGATCAGACGCTCTTCCTCGACCGCGGAGTAGCGCGTGTTGGCGACCTGGACCTGCAGGTCGGTCTTCTCGGCGCGGTCGTGGACTCCGCGCAGTACGTCGGCGAAGACCGTGTTGGTCAGCGAAGGCACGACGACGCCGACCACGTTGGTGCGGGCCGAGGCCAGGGCGCGGGCGTGCGGGTCGGGGATGTAGTCGAGATCGCGCACCGCCGCCTCGATGCGCTTGCGCAGCGGCTCGGACACGCGGGCCGGCTCGCGCAGCGCGCGCGATACGGTGATCGGGCTGACCCCCGCCTGTGCCGCCACGTCGGCGATAGTCGTCCGGCCCTTCTTGCGTCGTGTCATGCCGCCCCCTTCTGCTCTGGCGCCGCATTGCACCATTTTCCCGCAGGAAAGGCCAAATTGCTAGCGCTATCATAGGCCGGCCGGGATTGCTGTGCGGCGCCACGCGGGTGCTGCCGCGCCGCGTCGACTGCGGCTCCGGCAGTGGGCGGTCGGTGTGACGGATGCCTTTCGCGCCGATCGAGCAGACGCCGCCGTGCTTGCGGGTCGCCGTCAACGGGAGTTTCTCACGCCGCAAGGCCTTCCCTCCCTACCTTGCAGGCGCGGAATCGTTTAGCGTGGAGTCGATAGGATTGTCGGTTCCGCCAATCCGAGTTGCTCGGCGCCAAGACGGTCACGAGGCAGAGAAAATCCGTCGGCGGCCACGTAGGTAACTTGCAAGGCCGCGACAGGGGGAAACGTCATGGCAGATAACAGCGCTCAAGCGCGCACCCGACTCATCAGCCAGGTCAACCAGGCGGTGGGCAAGCGCCTCTCCGCCGCGAAGGCAAAGCGTGTCGAGGCCTTCGTGCGGCAGTTCTACGCGAACGTGCCGCCCGGCGACCTGCGCGGCGAGTCGGCCGACAACCTGGCCGGTGGGGTGCTGGCCCTGTGGGACAGCCTGCAGCAGCGCAGCCCCGGCAAGGCGAGCGTGCGCGCCTACAATCCCGATCCTGCCAAGGACGGCTGGGAATCCGCCCACAGCATCGTCGAGGTCATCAACGACGACATGCCGTTTCTGGTCGACTCGGTGACCGCGGAGATCAACCGCAACGATGCCGAGGTGCGCCTCGTCATTCATCCCATCATCACCCTGCGCCGCGACGCCAAAGGCAAGCTGATCGAGCTGCTCGACACCAAGCCGAAGGCGCAGGGCCGCTCCGCGGCTGGCCCCGGACCCCAGGCCATCGGCGAATCGGTGATGCAGATCCAGATCAGCGAGCAGCCGGACAAGAAGCTCGCCGAAATCGCCAAGGGTGTGGAAGCCGTGCTGCGCGACGTCCGCGCCGCGGTGGAGGACTGGCTCGACATGCGCGAGCGCTGCCGCGAGATCATCGCCGAGCTGGAGACCCGTCCGCCCATGCTGCCGGTGGCGGAGATCGCCGAGGGCCTGGAATTCCTGCGCTGGATGGACGACGACCACTTCACCTACCTCGGCTACCGCGAGTTCAGCTTCCACGGCAAGGGCGCCAACGCCGTCACCAAGATCAACAAGTCGCGCGGCCAGGGCATTCTGCGCGACCCGGAAGTGCGGGTCTTCGACGGCCTGCGCAATCTCGGAAAGCTGCCGGCGGACGTGCGCGACTTCGTGCGCCAGCCGGTGCTGCTGCGCATCACCAAGGGCAACAACCGCGCCAGGGTGCATCGCCCGGTGCCCCTCGACACCATCGCGATCAAGGATTTCGACGCCAAGGGCAACGTCATCGGCGAGCGTCTTTTCGTCGGCCTTTTCACGTCGATGGCCTACTCGCGCTCGCCCAGCGAGATTCCCCTGCTGCGCCAGAAGGTCGATGCGGTGCTCAAGCTTGCCGGCTTCTCGCCGCGCAGCCACGACGGCAAGGCCCTGATGCACATCCTGGAGAACTACCCGCGCGACGAGCTGTTCCAGATTTCCGTGGAAGAGCTCCACCAGATCGCGGTCGGCGTGCTGCATCTCCAGGAACGCCAGCGCACCGCGCTCTTCGTGCGCCACGATCCTTTCGAGCGCTTCGTCTCCTGCATGGTCTACGTGCCGCGCGACCGCTACGACACCAACCTGCGGCGCAAGCTGCAGGACATCCTCGCCAAGGCCTATGACGGAGAGTGCACCAACTTCTCGGCGCAGATGAGCGACGAGGTCCTGGCCCGCCTGCACGTTACCATCAAGACCAAGCCGGGACGGATTCCCAAGGTCAACCTGGAAAAGCTCGAGGCGCATCTGGAGGAAGCTTCGCGCTCCTGGGCCGATCTGCTGGAAGACGCGCTGGTCGCAGAGCTCGGCGAGCAGCAGGGCATTCGCGCTCTAAGGCGCTTCGAGCGGGCCTTCCCGCCGAGCTACCAGCGCCATTTCGACGCCGCGACCGCGGTGTTCGATATCCAGCGCATCGAGGAGGCCATCGCCAGCAACGACCTCTCGATGAACCTCTACCGGCCCCAGGGCGCCGCGCCGGAGATTCTGCATTTCAAAATCTACGTGCTCGACACGCCGGTGCCGCTCTCGGACATCCTGCCGATGCTCGAGAACATGGGCCTTAAGGTGATCGGCGAGGTGCCCTACGACGTCGATGTCGGGGATCGCGAGCAGCCGGTGTGGATCCACGACTTCGACATGGTCGCCGAAGGCAAGGTGGCGATCGACCTGGCGGCGGTGCGCGATGCCTTCCACGAGGCCTTCGCGCGCATCTGGCACCGTCGCATGGAGGACGACGGCTTCAACAAGCTGGTGCTCCATGCCGGCCTGACGGCGCGCGAGGTGATCGTGCTGCGCGCCTACTGCAAGTACCTGCGCCAGGCCCGCATCCCCTTCAGCCAGGCCTACATGGAAGCGACGCTGGCGCGCAACCCGGCTCTGACGCGCCTGCTGGTCGACCTGTTCCAGGCACGCTTCGACTCGGCGACCCCCAAGAGTCAGGCCAAAGCGCAGGCGGCGCGCTGCGAAAAGATCGAGGCGGCGATCCTGATGCAGCTCGACCAGGTTTCCAACCTGGACGAAGACCGCATCATCCGGCGCTATCTCAATCTCATTCTCTCGACTCTGCGCACCAACTTCTATCAGCCGGCCGAGGACGGCTCGGAGAAGATCTACTGCTCCTTCAAATTCGACTCGCGCGCCATCGAGGAGCTGCCGCAGCCCCAGCCGCTGCGCGAGATCTTCGTCTACAGCCCAGCGATCGAAGGCGTGCATCTGCGCTTCGGCATGGTCGCCCGCGGCGGCCTGCGGTGGTCCGATCGACCGGAGGACTTCCGCACGGAGATCCTCGGCCTGGTGAAGGCCCAGCAGGTCAAGAACACGGTCATCGTGCCGGTCGGCTCGAAAGGCGGCTTCGTCATGAAGCAGCCGCCGCCGCCCGAGGCCGGGCGCGAGGCCTTCCTGGCCGCCGGCATCGAATGCTACAAGACCTTTATCCGCGCCCTGCTCGACATCACCGACAACCTGAAGCGCGGCCGTATCGTCGCGCCCAAGAAGGTAACGCGCTACGACGGCGATGACCCCTATCTGGTGGTCGCCGCCGACAAGGGCACGGCGACCTTCTCCGACATCGCCAACGGCGTCTCGGCCGAATACGGCTTCTGGCTGGACGACGCCTTCGCCTCGGGCGGCTCGGCCGGTTACGACCACAAGAAGATGGGCATCACCGCACGCGGCGCCTGGGAATCGGTCAAGCGCCATTTCCGCGAGCTCGGCAAGAACATCCAGGAGCAGGACTTCACCTGCGTCGGCTGCGGCGATATGTCGGGCGACGTCTTCGGCAACGGCATGCTGCTGTCCAAGCACATCAAGCTGGTTGGCGCCTTCAATCACCTGCATATCTTCGTCGATCCGGATCCCGATCCGGCACGCAGCTGGGAGGAGCGCAAGCGCCTCTTCGATCTGCCGCGCTCGGCCTGGACCGACTACAAGGCGGAGCTGATCTCGAAAGGCGGCGGCATTTTCGAGCGCAGCGCCAAGTCGATCAAGGTGACGCCGGAGATGAAGGCGGTCTTCGGGATCGAGAAGGACAGCCTGCCCCCCAACGAGCTGGTCCAGGCGATGCTGCTCGCCGAGGTCGAGCTGCTGTGGTTCGGCGGCATCGGGAGCTATGTGAAGGCGAGCGAGGAGAGCCACGTCGACGTCGGCGACCGCGCCAACGACGCGCTCAGGATCAACGGCCGGCAGGTCCGCGCCAAGGTCATCGGCGAGGGCGCCAATCTCGGCGTGACCCAGCTCGGTCGCATCGAATATGGGCAGAACGGCGGACGCTGCAACACCGACTTCATCGACAATTCCGCCGGCGTCGACTGCTCGGACCACGAGGTCAACATCAAGATCCTGCTGGGCGACGTGGAGCAGGCCGGCAAGATGACCCGCAAGCAGCGCGACAAGCTGCTCGAGAAGATGACCGACGAGGTCGCCCAGCAGTGTTTGCGCGACAACTACCTGCAGAGCCAGGCGATCACCGTGACGCACGAACTCGGCGGCCACCTGCTCGACCGCTTCGCCCGCTTCATGCGGACGCTGGAAAAGGGCGGCCAGCTCAACCGGCGCGTCGAATACCTGCCGGACGACGAGGAAGTGCTGGAGCGCATGAAGCGCGGCGAGGGCCTCACCCGGGCCGAGATCGCGGTGCTGCTGTCCTATTCAAAGCTGGTACTCTACGACGACCTGCTGGCTTCGGACCTGCCGGACGACGGTTATTTCGCCGCCGACCTGGCGACGTATTTCCCCAAGCCGCTGCGCGAGCCCTATGCAACCCAGATCGAACGCCACCGGCTGAAGCGCGAGATCGTGGTAACCGTGGTCTGCAACAGCGTCGTCAACCGCGTCGGCATCAACTTCGTCCACGAGGCGCGCGAGAAGACCGGCATGCCGCCGGCGGAGATCGTGAAGGCCTACGTCATCGCCCGAGAGATTTTCAACATGCGCAGTCTCTGGGCCGAGATCGAGGCCCTCGACAACAAGGCGCCGGCCCTGCTGCAGTCGCGCATGCTGGTGGAGAGCGGGCGCCTTATCGAGCGGGAGACCGTCTGGTTTCTGCGCGAGGTCGGAATGCCGCTCGACATCGCCGGCGAGGTCCAGCGCTTCGGCGCCGGCGTCGCGACGCTGGTCGGGCGCATCGAAAGTCTGCTGTCGCCGGCCGACAAAGAACTGCTGGAACAGCGTAGCGCCCGTTACATCGAGCAGGGTGCGCCCCAAGCTCTGGCTCGCCGCGTCGCCAGCCTGCCCATGCTGGCGCCGGTCTGCGACGTGGTGCGCATCGCCTCGACCCTGAAGCTGCCGGTGGAAAAGGTGGCGGAAGCCTATTTTGCCATCGGCGACCGCTTCGGTTTCGACTGGCTGCGCCGCTCGGCCGGCACGCTGCCGACAGACACGGCGTGGGACAAGCTGGCGGTCTCGGCGATCATCGACGACTTCTACGGCCACCAGAGCGAGCTGACCACGCGGGTGCTCAACGGCAGCAGCTCCGGCAAGAAGGGCGCGCTGGCCACCGACAAGGTGATCGACAGCTGGTCGGCCGGGCGCGCGCCGCTGGTAGCACGCACCGAACAGCTGCTGGAGGAGCTGAAGTCCTCCGGCACGCCGGACTTCGCCATGCTCGCCGTGGCCAACCGTCAGCTCAAGTCGATGGTGTCGGGGTAAGGGTCAGGGGCCCGCAGGCTGGCGGTCTAGCGCAGGCGCACGGCGGTGCCGTTGGCGGAGACCATGAGCATGGAGTCGCCGACCACCTCGTAATCGAGATCGACGGCGACGACCGCGTTGGCGCCCAGTGCCTCGGCCTCGCCGATCATGTCCTCGATGGCGTGCTGCTTGGCGCCGCGCAGCGCCGCCTCGTAGCCGCCGGCGCGCCCGCCGACGACGTCGCGCACCCTTGCGAAGAGGTCGCGGAAGACGTTGGCACCGACGATGGCGTCGCCGGAGACGATGCCGAAGTACTGCTCGATCTTCCTGCCTTCGATGCCATCGCTCGTGACAATCAGCATGGGGTCCTCTCTTTTGTTCGATGCGCATCCCAGCCTACACTGCGGAGCCCGCAGGGAGAACGTCATCGGCAGACGCGGCGGGTGCGGCTGCCTGTCCCGCTGAAGGAGATTTCCGATCGCTCCCGACAAGCTGCCCGCGAGCGATGACCGTCCCGCCCCGGTTGCGGCCGGGGGGCGGACGACGCGGCGCGCGGTTGCCGCCTGGTGCCTCTACGACTGGGCGAACTCGGCCTACCCGACGCTGATCGTCACCTTCGTCTTCGCCACCTACTTCACCGATGCCGTGGCGAGCGATCCCATAACGGGCACCAGCCAGTGGGGCTGGATGATGAGCGCCTCGGGCGTTGCGCTGGCGCTGCTCGCGCCGGTCTTCGGCGCCATTGCCGACTTCGGCGGCCCGCGCAAGCCCTGGATCGCCGCCTTCACCGGCATCGCCGTGGTCTCGGCGGTCGGCCTCTGGTGGATCGAGGCCGATCCGCGCTTTGTCGTGCCGGCCCTGCTGCTGGTCGCCATCGGCAATACCGCCTTCGAGTTCGGCCAGGTGTTCTACAACGCCATGCTGCCCGACCTGGTCGGCCGCGGCTGGCTGGGTCGCATCTCCGGCTGGGCCTGGGGGCTCGGCTACGCCGGCGGGCTGGTGTCGCTCGGGCTCTGCCTGGTGATCTTCATCCAGCCGGAGACCTCGCCCTTCGGGCTCGACCGCGACAGCTTCGAGCACATCCGCATCACCGGCCCCTTCATCGCCCTCTGGTTCATCGTCTTCTGTCTGCCGATGTTCCTCTACACCCCGGACCGTCCGAGCGGCGGGGCGAGCCTGCAGGGCGCGGTGCGCGGCGGGCTGAGGAACCTCGGCGAGACACTCTCGAACCTGCGGCGCTACCGGGTCATCGCCCGCTTCCTACTGGCGCGGCTGCTCTACATCGACGGGCTCAACACGCTGTTTGCCTTCGGCGGGATCTACGCCAAGGAGACGCTCAGCATGACCACCGCCGAGGTGCTGCTCTTCGCGATCTATCTGAACATCGCCGCCGGCATCGGTGCGGCGGTCTTCGGCTGGGTCGACGAGTGGCTCGGCGCCAAGCGCACGATCATGATTTCCGTCGCCGCGCTTACTGTCTTCGGCGCCGCCGTGCTGATGGTCGACGACAAGCTGTGGTTCTACGCCATCGGCTGCGCGATCGGCGTCTTCATCGGTCCGACGCAGTCGGCCAGCCGCAGCATGATGGCGCGCCTGGCGCCGCCGGAGCTGCGCACCGAGTTCTTCGGCCTCTTCGCCTTTTCAGGCAAGGTGACCGCCTTCCTCGGCCCGGCCGTGGTCGCCCTGGTGACCACCCTGACCGCCAGCCAGCGCTTCGGCATGGCGACCATTCTGGTGTTCTTCCTGGCCGGCCTGCTGGTGCTCTGGCCGCTGGTCGAACCGCCGCGCGGCGCTCAGCAGCAGGACTGACGCTGGCCCTGCAGGGGCGCGGGCAGGCGCAGCCCTCTCAGGCTGCAGCCGCCGATCAGAAAGCGGAAGACGCGGCGGAAGGCTTCCTGCATGGCTTCGGCCTGCAGCTGGCGGCCGCGGCCGACCAGGCGCTGCAGTTCGGCCCGGCTTGCCGGCAGGGGGGCGGGGGCCGTCTCGAGCGGGCTCTGGGACATCGCTGTTCTCCTCACGGGGGCGGGGTGCGCCCTTTCCTGCCCGTAAACCTATGGCCTTTCCTCAATGTTGATAATCCAGCGTAATGGCATATGATTTATTCCGATTTGGACAAAGAGAGGCGGCTATGGACGCCATCGAGGGACTGCCGGTTTTCGTGCGCACGGTCCGGGAGGGCAGCTTTTCCGCGGCGGCCCGGGCGCTGGAGCTGACCCCTTCGGCGGTCAGCAAGCAGATCAGCCGGCTGGAAGACCGCCTGGCGGCGCGCCTCTTCAACCGCACCACCCGCCGCCTCAGCCTGACCGAGGAGGGGGCCGCCTTCTACGAGCGGGCGAGCCGCATTCTGGCCGATCTGGAAGACGCCGCCGAGGCTGTGTCGAGCCTCAAGGCGGTGCCGCGCGGGCGGCTCAGGGTGACCATGCCCACCGCCTACGGGATCATCCACCTGCTTCCGGCCCTGCCGGACTACACCACCCGCCACCCCGAGGTGACGCTGGAGATCGACCTCAATGACCGCTTCGTGAACATGATCGAAGAGGGCTTCGACCTCGCCCTGCGAGTGGGTGATCTGGAGGATTCCAGCCTGATCGGCCGGCGCCTTGCCGCCAACCGCCGGGTGCTGGCTGCGGCACCGCGCTATCTCGCGGGGCGCCAGCCGCCGCGGGAGCCGGCGGATCTCCAGGACCACAACTGCCTGGTCTACACCTACCGGGCCCAGCGTCACGACTGGCATCTGGTCGACGATGCCGGCCGGGAAAGCGTGGTCACGGTGGCCGGCAACCTGGAGACCAACAACCCGATGATGCTGCGGGCCGCCGCCCTCGACGGCTTCGGAATCGCCCTGCTGCCGCTGTGGATCATCGGGCCGGACATCAAGGCGGGGCGCCTGGTCCACGTGCTGCCGGACTACCACTGGCCGGACAGCGCGATCCAGGCGGTCTACCCGCCGGGGCGCCACCTCTCGGCGCGGGTGCGCAGCTTCGTCGACTTCCTGGTCGAGCGTTTCGCGGAATAGGGCCTCAGCGCTGCGCCTTGGACTTCTTCGGCTCGCTGTATTTCTTCACGGCGGTCTCGATGTCCTTCAGCAAGGCCGCGCCGACATCGCCGCCGCTGCCCCGGATCTGCTTGGTGAAGACCAGCCGGATCGCGTCGATGTGGGCTTCCAGCAGCTTCAGCCGGTTCTCGGTGATCTCGACGCTGCTGTCGGTGGTGGCCTCGTAGAGCGTCTTGCCGAAGGCCGTGATCAGGGGATAGTCGAAGATCCCGCCCTGCCCCCGCAGTTCGTGGGCCACGCTGTTGATGGTCTGCAGGTGCTTGTGGCTCGCGCCCTCGTCCTCGCAGAGCGCCCGGTAGGCCTGGGTCATCTGCTCCACATAGCGCTTTACCCAGACCGAATAGTCCCCGACGAGCTCTTGAACCTTGGTCTCGGCCGCCTGGATCACCAGGGGATCGAAATCGACCTGGCCCCGCAAGGCATCGGGACCGAGCTTGTCGCGCAGCCGATTGGCCGGTCTGAAGTAGATCGCGCGCACGTCGTCGCGCAGCGTGCGGACGTTCGAAAAGGCACGGATCACCTGAATCTCCGAGGCTTTGGTCACGCGACGGTCCTGACCCGCCAGCCCGGCGGCCTCGTCGCTGGCGCTCCACTGGATGGGGCGGTCCTGGCGCCGCCGGTCGGGCCCGAAGTATCCCGGGGCGAGGACGTACTGCCGCGGGTTCTTGATGACCTCCAGCACGCGGTCGCTCAGCGACTTGGCCGAGAAGGGCTTGGCCAGGAACTCGGTCAGTCCGGCATCGCGGGCGGCCTCGACGACCTCCCGGTCGGCCGCGCCGGAAACCATCACGAAGGGCACGAAGCGGTCCGGCGCATCCTTGCTGGTGCGTATCCAGCGCAGGAAAAGCAGGCCGTCCACCTGTGCCATGACAAAATCGGAAAAGATGATGTCGACGGTGCCGAGACCGGCGGTGACCGGGTCTTTCTTGCTCAGCTTCAGCCGGTCGATCGCCGCGCGCGCGCTGCCCATGTCGATGACGCTGGTCAGTCCCAGGGTCCGCAGGGTCGAGACAATGAGATTGCGGATGAAGGCATTGTCGTCCACCACCAGGACGTTGATGTTGTCCCACTTCAGTTTCGGCATGGCTGCGGGCGTTGCCTCGAAAATTGATGTAATGGGCAGCCGGGGCGCCGGCGGGTCCGTTCACTCTGGGGTCGGCTGGCTCGACGCTATCGGCAAAGCCTGAATTTCACCCTAAAGCCTGCCACAAAGCGCCGAGGAATTCTCTAGTGCCGGAAATGGCGCATGCCGGTGAAGACCATGGCGAGGCCGGCCTCGTCGGCGGCGGCGATCACCTCCTCGTCGCGCATCGAGCCGCCCGGCTGGATCACCGCCGTGGCGCCGGCCTCGACCGCCGCCATCAGGCCGTCGGCGAATGGGAAGAAGGCGTCCGAAGCGACGACCGAGCCCTTCGTCTTCGGCGCTTCGCCTTCCGGCGCCGCTTCGCGCGCCTTCCAGGCGGCGATGCGCGAGGAGTCGACCCGACTCATCTGGCCCGCACCGATGCCCACGGTGGCGCCGTCGCGGGCGTAGACGATGGCGTTGGATTTCACGTGCTTGGCGACGCGGAAGGCGAAGACCATGTCGGTCAGCTCGCGCGCGCTCGGCGCCCGCTTGGTCACCACCTTGAGGCCCGCCGGGTCGATGCGCCCGTTGTCGCGGCTCTGCGCCAGGAAGCCGCCGGCCAGCGGCGTCACCACCACGCCCGGCGCGGCCGGGTCCGGCAGGCCGCCGGTGGTCAGCACCCGCAGGTTCTTCTTGGCCGCCAGCACCGCCTGGGCGGCCGCGTCGATCTCCGGGGCGATCACCACCTCGGCGAACAGCTTGGCGACCTCCTCGGCGGTGGCGGCATCGAGCGCACGGTTGACCGCGATGATGCCGCCGAAGGCGCTCACCGGATCACAGGCGAGCGCCTCGGCATAGGCTGCCGCGAGGCTGTCGCGGCTGGCCACGCCGCAGGGGTTGGCGTGCTTGATGATGGCGACCGTCGGGTCGTCGAACTCGGCGACCAGTTCGAAGGCGGCATTGGTGTCGTTGAGGTTGTTGTAGCTGAGCGCCTTGCCCTGCAGCTGCCGGGCGGTGACCACGCCGGGGCGCGCCGGGCCGCCGGCATAGGCGGCAGCCTGCTGGTGCGGGTTCTCGCCGTAACGCAGGCTCTGGGTGCGCCGGCCGGCGAGCACCATGCGCTCGGGGAAGGCCTCACCCTGCTCGCGCGCCAGCCAGCCGGCGATCATGGCGTCGTAGGCGGCGGTGTGGCCGAAAGCGGTCCTGGCCAGGCGACGGCGCAACTCGGCGCTGACGGCGCCGTCGTTGGCGGTCATCTCGGCCTCGACCGCGGCGTAGTCCGCCGGGTCGGTCACGATGGTGACGAAGTCGTGGTTCTTGGCCGCGGCGCGCACCATGGCCGGGCCGCCGATGTCGATGTTCTCGACGCAGGTGTCGTAGTCGGCGCCGGAGGCCAGCGTCGCCTCGAAGGGGTAGAGGTTGGAGACCACCATGTCGATGCCGCCGATGCCATGTTCCTGCATGGCTGCGACATGCCCGGTGTCGTCGCGGCGCGCCAGGATGCCGCCGTGAATCTTGGGGTGCAGGGTCTTGACGCGGCCGCCCATGATCTCGGGAAAGCCGGTGTGGCTGGCCACCTCGACCACCGGCACGCCGGCCTCGGTCAGCGCCTTGGCCGAGCCGCCGGTGGAGAGGATCTCGACGCCGCGGCCGGCCAGAAAGCGGCCGAACTCAGCCAGCCCGGACTTGTCGGAGACCGAAACGAGGGCGCGCTTGATCGGCGTGGGCGTGGCGACGGGCATGGGCTGGCTACTCCGGTGTGAGAAGCGGTTGGCGGCGGGCGGCGGGCGGTTGCGCGGTTAGTAAGAGGCGCGACCGGAGAGGTCAAGCGCCGGCGGCGGCGCTGCGCTGATCGTTCGCCCTGCCGCCGCGGAACTCCGGCACCAGGCGCTGCAGAAGGCGCAGCGCCTTATCTTTTTCGCCCTGCCGGATCAGGCCGGCCATCTCGTCGAGGCTGCGGCCGAGCAGTTCCGCGTCGGCGGTGCGCGGTGCGGCCAGGTGCAGGCCGGGATGGCTGGTCGGCATCAGCTGCTCGCCGCCGTGGAACAGCTCCTCATGCAGTTTCTCGCCGGGACGCAGGCCGGTGAAACGGATCTCGACCTCCTTGTCGGGGCGCAGGCCCGAGAGGCGGATCATCTGCCGGGCGAGATCGACGATCTTCACCGGCTCGCCCATGTCGAGCACGTAGATGCGCCCGGCTTCCGCCGGCGGGCTCTGGGTGCCCAGCGCCGAGGCCTGGAGTACCAGCTCGACCGCCTCGCGGATCGTCATGAAATAGCGCGTCATCTCCGGATGGGTGACGGTCAGCGGGCCGCCGCCGGCGAGCTGGCGCTGGAACAGCGGCACCACCGAGCCGGTCGAGCCCAAAACGTTGCCGAAGCGCACGGTGACGAAGCGGGTGCCGCCGCCGTCCTTCTGGCGCTGCAGGTCGAGAGACTGGCAGTAGCTTTCCGCCAGGCGCTTGCTGGCGCCCATCACGTTGGGCGGGTTGACCGCCTTGTCGGTGGAGATCAGCACCATGGCGGCGACCCCGTGGCGACGGCAGGCGTCGGCCACGCGGCGGGTGCCCAGCACGTTGGTGTGCAGGCCCTCCAGGGGGTTGTACTCGACCATCGGCACGTGCTTCAGGGCGGCGGCGTGGAACACCAGGTCGGGCTTGGCCTCGGTGAAGAGGCGCTCGACCCGCTCGCGGTCCCGCACGTCGCCGATCAGGGCGGCGCGCGGCAGATCGGCGCAGCGCTCGCCCAGTTCCAGGTCGATGGCATAGAGGTTGAACTCGGAGGAATCGAACAGCGTCAGCTGGGCCGGGGCGAAGGCGGCGATCTGGCGCGTCAGCTCGGCGCCGATCGACCCGCCGGCGCCGGTCACCAGGACCCGTCGCCCCTCGATCAGGCGCTGCATGGCCGGGCGGTCGAGCTTTGTCTGCGGCCGGCCCAGCAGGTCCTCGATGGCGATGGGGCGGATCTGCAGGCGCTCCTCGATGCCGCCGCTGAAGTCGGTCAGGCGCGGCAGGCGGGCCACCGTGGCGCCCTGGCTGTCGGCCAGCTCCAGCACGTAGTCGACCTCGTCGCGCTCCAGCGGCTTGGTGAGGATCACCCTCTGAGGCTTGCGTTCGCGCTTGCGCAGGCGCCGGAAGACATCCGGCAGGTCGTGGAGGCGGCCGAAGACCGGGACACCATGGATGTGGCGGCCGATGCGCGTGCCCTTCTCGTCGATCACGCCCAGCACCTCGAAGGCGCCGTCGCGGTCGCGCGCCATCTCGCGGATGAAGGTCTCGGCGGCGTCTCCGGCGCCGATCAGCAGCACCGGCACGCGGCGGTGGCGATCACGCTCAAGCAGGTGGCGGAAGCCCTGGTCCTTGAACACGCGGTAGAGCATGCGCGGGGCGCCCAAAAGGAAGATCAGCACGAACCAGGAGATCACCAGCCAGGAGCGCGGCAGGCTGTCGAGGCGGGTGATCAGGAAGGTGACCGGCAGGAAGACGGCCAGCGACAGGCTGACCGCCTTGATGATGGCCACAAGGTCGTTCATCGAGGCATAGCGCCAGACGCCGCGATACAGGCCGGTGGTCAGGAAGACCAGGCCGCAGACCGCGGTGAACAGCAGCATCGAGGGCCACAGTGTGGTGACCAGGGAGCCCCAGGCCTCGTTCCCCAGGCGCAGCAGCAGCGCGATCATGAAGGCCGCCGCGGCCATCGCCAGGTCGTGCAGGAAGGCGACCAGCTGGCGGGGAAATCTGGAGGATCCCAATCTCATGAACGCCTTTCCGGGGCTTGGCACGCGGGCCGCCGGCTCGCCCGATGCTGCCCGGCTAGTCCCGGCGCGGCGCCGGCGGCCTCTGTCGGGCAAGCATAAACAGCAGGGCAATAACCGCAAGCAGGGCCAGCGCCGGTGCGATCCAGGACCGGTCGGAAGGGGCGACGGCCGCGACGACGGCCAGGATGACGAGGATCGCGTTGCAGGCCGCGATGCGCCAGGCGACGGTGTCGTGGCTGAAGCCGCGCTGTACCGCGCGCTGGTAGAAATGCTCGCGGTGCGCCTGCCAGACCTTCTCCCCCCTGAGCGCCCGCCTGGCCAGTGTCCAGGTGGCGTCGGCCAGATAGTAGAGTGGCAGGATGAGCGCGGCTTCCCAGAGCCCGCTGGCGGCAGTGACGATCAGCAGCCAGCCGAGCAGGTAG
>JBFGUI010000044.1:0-19392 GCA_041565695.1 Kiloniellaceae bacterium | reverse complement strand
CTATTTCGCCGCCCAGGGGGCAGCCTCCGGGGAGGTCTCGACCTCCGATACGCCGCTCGGCCCTGTGGCCCGGACCCTGCCCGCCGCGCCGCCGCTGCCGCCGGTCAAGCCGCAGGACACCCGGCCGACGGTGGTCATCGATCCGGGCCACGGCGGCGTCGATCCCGGCGCGGTCGGGGTCTCCGGGTCCTACGAAAAGGACCTCACCCTGTTCTACGGCCGGGCCCTCAAGGACGCGCTGGAGGCCACCGGGCGCTACCGCGTGGTCCTGACCCGCGAGCGCGACCTCTTCCTGAAGCTGCGCGAGCGCATCCGCCTGGCCCAGGAGGCCGAAGGCGATCTCTTCATCTCGCTGCACGCCAACGTGCACAGCTCCGGCAAGATCCGCGGCGCCTCGATCTATACCCTTTCGGAAACCGCCTCGGACGAGGAGGCCGCGGCGCTCGCCGCGGCGGAGAACGCGGCCGACGTGCTGGCCGGCGTCAACCTGACCGACCAGACCGGGGACGTGCGCAACATCCTGATCGATCTCGCCCAGCGCGAGACCATGAACCTGTCCAAGAAATTCGCCAACGACCTGGTGCGCGAGGTCGGCCGCGAGACCCAGCTGCTGCGCAATACCCACCGATTTGCGGGTTTTGCGGTGCTGAAGTCGCCGGTGGTGCCTTCCATCCTCTTCGAGATCGGCTACATGTCGAACCGCCAGGAAGAGCGGCTTTTGCGCAGCGAGGAACATCGCGATAAGATAGTCGCTTCGATTATACGGGCGATCGACGGGTATTTTGAGAAGCAGAGGGCGGCGGATCGGTCCTGAGGCGGAGCGGGAAGCGACCCCGGCGGACCACAGGGCTGCCATATTTTGCTGCTAACTCTTTGAGGCAAAGGGCTTGCATTCGAGGTTGAGGTTCCTTAACGCCTCTACGCGTAGCATGCGCGCCACGCAGGGCGCAGGCCGGCCCGGCCGGCAAGACTGGATTTGAGAACACCGAATTGAGACTCCTGGGCATACTTTTCGGACTTGCCTTGCTCCTCGCCATCGGCGGCGCGGCGGGTGTTCTCTATGTGTTCTACCATTACGGGCGCGGCCTGCCGGAATACAGTCAGCTGGCCGACTACGAACCGCCGACGGTCACACGTGTCCATGCCGGCGACGGCGGCCTGCTGGCCGAGTACGCGACGGAAAAGCGCGTCTTCGTGCCGATCTCCGCGATCCCGCGCCGCGTGGTCAACGCCTTCCTGTCCGCCGAGGACAAGAATTTCTATGACCATCCCGGCGTTGACTTCGTCTCCGTGCTGCGCGCCATCGTCACCAATATCGCCAATCTCGGGTCCAACCGTCGCCCGGTCGGGGCCTCGACCATCACCCAGCAGGTGGCCAAGAACTTCCTGCTGACCAACGAGGTCTCCTACGAGCGCAAGATCAAGGAAGCCATCCTGGCCTTCCGCATCGAGCAGGCCTTCACCAAGGAAACCATCCTCGAGCTCTATCTGAACGAGATCTACCTCGGGTTCGGGTCCTATGGCGTGGCCGCCGCCGCGCTCAACTACTTCAACAAGTCCCTCGACGAGCTGACCATCGCCGAGGCGGCCTACCTGGCGGCGCTGCCCAAGGCGCCCAACAACTACCACCCGGTGCGCAAGCACGATGCCGCCGTGGCGCGGCGCGACTGGGTGATCTCGCGCATGACCGAGGACGGGCGCATCTCCGAGGCCGAGGCCGGGCTGGCGCGGGCCGAGCCTCTGGTGGTGCGCCGGCGTGACGAGACCGAGACCGTCGAGGCGCAGTACTTCGCCGAGGAAATCCGCCGCGAGCTGGCGGCCCTCTACGGCGACGACAGTCTTTATGCCGGCGGCCTCTCGGTGCGCACGACGCTCGATCCGCGCCTGCAGCGGATCGCCAACCGGGTGCTGCGCGAAGGCCTCATCGCCTACGACCGGCGCCACGGCTGGCGCGGGCCCCTGCACGAAATCGCCGTTGGCGAAGGCGCCGACCCGCTGACCAGCCTGCAGGCGGTCGAGCGGCCCGCCGGCATCGACGAGACCTGGCGGCTCGCTGTGGTCACGGCAACCGACGCCAAGCAGGCGGGGATCCTGCTGGTCGACGGTTCGACCGGCAGCATTCCCATGGCCGAGCTTAAATGGGCCCGCAAGTGGATCGAGGGCCAGCGCATCGGCAACGAGCCGAAGAAGCCGAGCGACGTCCTCAAGGCCGGCGACGTGGTGCTGGTCGAGGCGGTGACCGAGGATTCCGAGGGCAAGGCCGTCGAGGCGGGCAGCTACGCTCTGCGCCAGATCCCCGATGTGAACGGCGGGCTGGTGGCGCTCGATCCGCACACCGGCCGGGTCCTGGCCATGGCCGGCGGCTTTTCCTACGAGCGCAGCGAATTCAACCGCGTGACCCAGGCCAAGCGGCAGCCGGGCTCGGCTTTCAAGCCTTTCGTCTACCTGGCCGGCCTCGACAGCGGCTTCACCCCGGCCACCATGATTCTCGACGCGCCCTTCGTCATCGACCAGGGGCCGGGCCTCGGCAAGTGGAAGCCGTCCAACTACTCCAACGAATTCTACGGCCCGACGCCGATGCGTGTCGGCATCGAGAAGTCGCGCAACCTGATGACGGTGCGGCTGGCGCAGACCATCGGCATGGAAAAGATCGTCGACTACGCGCGGCGCTTCGGCATCATCGAGAACATGGAGCCGGTGCTGTCCATGTCGCTCGGTGCCGGCGAGACCACGCTGATGCAGATCACCACCGGCTACGCCATGTTGGTCAACGGCGGCAAGCGCATCACGCCGACGCTGATCGACCGGGTGCAGGACCGCAACGGCCGCACGGTCTATCGCCATGACACGCGGGCCTGCGAGGTCTGCCAGGTCGAGGCCTGGCAGGACCAGCCGCTGCCCGAGCTGCCGGACGAGCGCGAGCAGGTGGTCGACGCGGGCTCGGCCTACCAGATCGTCGGCATGCTGCAGGGCGTCGTGCAGCGCGGCACCGGGCGGCGCATCGCCGAGCTCGGCCTGCCGCTGGCCGGCAAGACCGGCACCACCAACGACAACATCGACACCTGGTTCATCGGCTTCAGCCCCGACCTGGCAGTCGGCGTCTTCGTCGGCTTCGACGAGCCGCGCACGCTGGGGCCCCGCGACACCGGCTCCAACGTCGCCGCGCCGCTGTTCAAGGACTTCATGGCCGAGGCGCTGACCAAGGACAACGCGGTGCCCTTCCGGATCCCGCCGGGCATCCGCCTGGTGCGCCTCAATGCCGAGACCGGCCAGCTGGCCCGCCCGGGCGACACCAAGGTCTTCCTGGAGGCCTTCAAGCCCGGCAGCGAGCCGGACGGACGCCAGGTCCTGCTCGACGGCGGCTACAACCCCACCACGGGCAGCACGGCGGCCAGCGGCACCGGCGGGCTCTACTAGGGCCTGTACGGGGGCGGTCCAAATCCGATAAAAGGTGGCCTACGATATCCGCGTCGGACGTCCGGCGGTTGTCCGGGCGGCGACACATCAAAGAAACACCGAGGAGTGCCTATGCGCGCCGAAATCGAAGCGGTGGCAGACGAGGTTCGTCAGTCGTTGGCCCTGCTGAGGAGGCATCTTTGACGTCGATGCCGCGACCCTGCGCCTCGACGAGCTGAACGCCGAAGCCGAAAACCCGGACCTGTGGAACGATCCGGAGCGCGCCCAGAAGGTGATGCGCGAGCGCACCCACCTGGAGCAGTCGCTGAAGGAGTTCCACGCCATCGAGAGCGAGCTGGACGACGCCCTGACCCTGGCCGAGCTGGGCGAGGCCGAGGACGACGAGGACAGCATCCAGGAGGCGCAAAGCCAACTCGAAGCGCTGCAGGCCCGTGTCGCCAAGCGGCAGCTGGAGAGCCTGCTGTCCGGCGAGGCCGACGGCAACGACTGCTACCTGGAAGTCAACGCCGGGGCCGGCGGCACCGAAGCCCAGGACTGGGCGCAGATGCTGCTGCGCATGTACGTGCGCTGGGCCGAGGCCCACGGCTACAAGGTCGAGTGGCTGGAGGAAAGCCCGGGCGAAGAGGCCGGCCTCAAGTCGGCTTCCGTCCGGGTGATCGGCCAGAACGCCTACGGCTGGCTCAAGACCGAGTCCGGCGTGCACCGCCTGGTGCGAATCTCGCCCTTCGACTCCCAGGCGCGGCGCCATACCTCCTTCGCCTCGGTCTGGGTCTATCCGGTGGTCGATGACACCATCGAGATCGACGTCCAGGACAAGGACGTGCGGATCGACACCTACCGCGCCTCCGGCGCCGGCGGCCAGCACGTCAACAAGACGGACTCGGCGATCCGCATCACCCACCTGCCGACCGGCATCGTGGTGCAGTGCCAGAACGACCGCTCGCAGCACAAGAACCGCGCGCAGGCCTGGAACATGCTGCGCGCCCGGCTCTACGAGCACGAGCTGCAGAAGCGCGAGGAGGCGGCCCAGGCGGAGGCCGATTCCAAGACCGACATCGGCTGGGGCCATCAGATCCGCTCCTACGTCCTGCAGCCCTACCAGATGGTCAAGGACCTGCGCACCGCGGTGGAGAAGGGCAACGCCCAGGGCGTGCTGGACGGCGATATCGACGAGTTCCTGGAGGCCTCGCTGGCCTCGCGCCTCGACAGGGGGGTGGCTGCCGGCGCCGAAGCCTGATGCGCCGAGCGGAAAGTTTGTTAACCTGGATTCGGCACACTGCGGCCCCAAACCTGCGGCAGGACGGCGAGATGACGGTGAAGCATAGCGACGGGACGGCGGGGACGGCGGCGGCCGGCGACGGCGTCACGCTCGATTTCGACGCGCCGGGCTATCTCGACGATCCCTATCCGCAGCTGCACGCCCTGCGGGCGCACAGCCCCGTCTACCTCAGTCCCTGGGGCGACTGGTACCTGACCCGTTTTGACGACGTCACCGCGGTTCTGACCGACAAGCGCTTTCGTCGGCAGTCGCCGAGCGGCGCCAACCCGATCAGCGGCGCGGCGCGCGAGCCGACCGCCATCGACCGCATGCTGAGTCGCTGGATGGTGTTCATCGATCCGCCGGCGCACACCCGCCTGCGCCGCCTGGTCGGCAAGGCCTTCACGCCCAAGCTGGTGGCGGCGATGCGCGGCGACATCCGCCGCATCGCCGACCAGCTGCTCGACGAAGCGCTGGAGCAGGTCGGTTTCGACGTCATCGCCGATTTCGCCTATCCCCTGCCGGTGATCGTGGTCTCGCGCATTCTCGGCGTGCCGGCGGCGGACTACGGCAAGCTGAAGGACTGGTCGGGCCAGCTGACCCGCGCCCTCGACAGCGGCGATCCTGAAGAGCTGGCCAGCGGCATCCCCGCGACCGAGGAGATGACGGCCTACATGGCCGACCTCATCGCCGCGCGGCGGCGTGCGCCGCGCGACGACCTGATCTCGGCGATGCTGGCCGGCAGCGCCGGCGACGAGGCGCTGACCGAAGAGGAGCTTCTCGCCAACTGCGTCTTTCTGCTCTGGGCCGGCCACGAAACCACCAAGAACCTGATCGGCAACGGCAGTCTCTGCCTGATCCGCAATCCGGGGGAACTGGCGCGGCTGCTGGACGCGCCGGCGCTGATGGCGAAGGCGGTGGACGAGTTCCTGAGGCTGGAGAGCCCGATCCAGAAGATCGGCCGCTGGACGGCCGAGGCGGTGGAGCTCGGCGGCGCCTTCATTCCCGCCGGCCAGTACGTGGTCAGCCTGTTCGGTGCGGCCAACCGCGATCCGCAGCAGTATGCCGAGCCGGACCGGCTCGATGTCGGCCGCGGTGCCGGTCACGGCGTCGCGTTCGGCAAGGGCATCCATCATTGCCTCGGCTACGGCCTTGCCATGCTGGAGGGCGAGGTCGCCTTCGCAGCGCTGCTCGAGCGCATCACGGCCATGGAGCTGCAGGACCCGGTCCCGCGGTGGCAGGCCAACACCTCGATCCGCGGGCTGGAAGCACTGCCCGTGACGGTTACCAGGCGCTGAACGGGCGGGTGAGGCCCGGCAGCCAGGCGCCAAGCAGGGGGAGAGAGATCTTGCGCATTCCACGTTCGACGGTTCCGGGCATCGTCAGTCCGGCGATTCCGGGGCGCATGGCCTCGCTCCTCATGTCGCTGCTCTATCAGTTCGAGCAGACCCAGTGGTTGAGTCCGGACGAGCTGTTCTTCCATCAGGGCCGCCAGCTGCGCTCGCTGTTCATGCATGCCGCCAGCACCGTGCCCTTCTACAAGCAGCGCTTCGCCGAGGCGGGCGTCGACCCCACGGCAAAGGTGACGCAGGAGACCATCGCGCGCCTGCCGGTACTGAAGCGGGCCGAGCTGCAGGGCGCCGGGGAAGCGATCAACACCACGGCCCTGCCGAAGTCGCACGGCAAGATCAGCCAGATCGAGACCTCGGGCTCCACCGGGCGGCCGGTGCGCCTCAACGGCACCGAGGTTACCGGCCTGTTCTGGCGCGCCTGCGTCATGCGCGAGCACTTCTGGGCCGGGCGCGACCTCAACGGCAAGCTGGCGGCGATCCGCTGGGTCCGCAAGGGCGTCGCCATGCCGCCCGATGGCTTGCGCGGTAACGGCTGGGGGCCCGCCTCCGCGACCATCTATCCGACCGGGCCGGCGGCGCTGCTGAACATCGCCAGCGAGCTGCGCGCACAGATCGACTGGCTGCAGCGCGAGGCACCCGACTACCTAATTTCCTTTCCCTCCAACCTCGCCGCCCTGGCCAGCTACTGCATCGACAACGGCATCGAGTTGGGCAGCCTGAAGCAGGTGATGACGGTCGGCGAGACCGTCACCGACAAGGTGCGCAAGCTGACCCGGCAGGCCTGGGGGGTGCCGCTGAAGGATTCCTACAGCAGCGAGGAAGCCGGATACCTGACCATCCAGTGCCCGGAGCACGAGACCTATCATGTGCAGTCGGAGAACGTGCTGCTCGAGGTGGTCGACGAGGACGACAGGCCCTGTGGGCCGGGGGAAGTCGGCCGGGTGCTGATCACCAGCCTGCACAACTTCGCCACGCCGCTGATCCGCTATGAGCTGGGCGACTACGCGCAGCTCGGCGGTCCCTGCTCCTGCGGGCGCGGCCTGCCGGTGATCGAGCGGATCCTGGGGCGCAAGCGCAACCGCCTGATCATGCCGGACGGCCGCTCCGAGTTCCCCTACCTGGGCGAGCACGACGAGTTCCGCGCCATCACCACCAAGGTGAAGGAGTTCCAGTACATCCAGCGCAGCACCGCGCTGATCGAGAAGCTGATGGTGGTCTCCGAGCCGCTGACGCCGGAGGAGGAGGCCGCCCAGAAGGCGCTGATCGTCAAGAACTTCGGCCACCCCTTCGAGATCAAGCTGACCTACGTCGACGAGATCCCGAAGCGCGGCGCCGGCAAGTTCGAGGAATTCATCTCCGAGGTCGAAACCTGAAGCGGCATTCCACT
The DNA here is from genome assembly GCA_041565695.1 of Kiloniellaceae bacterium. Classification (GTDB taxonomy): domain Bacteria; phylum Pseudomonadota; class Alphaproteobacteria; order Kiloniellales; family Kiloniellaceae; genus Pelagibius. Next base: position 11,978 of record JBFGUI010000044.1, on the reverse strand, counting down.
CTTCAGAGCTTGTTCACCACGATGGCGGCGTAGTTGAGGCTGGCGTCGTCGGGGAAGTACTCCCGCACTACGTGGGCTGCGTCGGGCGCTTCGAAGCCGATCTTCTGGTACATGTCCAGCAGCGGGTCGATCAGGCGGTTGCCGCGCTTCATGAAGACGTACTCCGAAGCCGGTACCGCGTCGTTCTTCACACAGTAACGCTTGTAGCCGGGGATCACGGCACCGGCCACCACGTAGCTGTAGCCGAGCGAGCGCGCCAGCTCGACCTCCCTGTTCACCATGCGCTCGAAGATGTCGCCGCCGCGCGCGTTCTTCTCGATGATGCCGGAGACGATATAGAGCGCGTTGTAGTCCTTCGGCGCGCCGATATCGAACAGGTAGCCCTTGTTGGTGACGTCGTCCCAGTTGCTGAATTGCTTGGCGTCCGCAGGGTCGTAGTTGAAGGGCATGGCGGTGATGGTCGCCAGGATGCGGCCATCCTCCTCCCAGACGAAGAAGCCCTGGGGATACTTTTTCAGGCGCGCCTCGAACTTGTCGCGCGGCGCGCGCGCCATCTCCGGCCAGCTCTCTTCCACGGCCATGATCTGGACCATGTCCTCGGGTTTGGCGTTGCGGATGACGACTGCCATGGTGGTTCTCCTGGAACGAAGCCGATATCTGGCGACTCGGGCGCTCCCTACCCCTGCCGCCGCAGTCTAGCAAGAGGGCCAAAGCTGAAAAAACCGATAAACCGGCGTCAGGCCGGCTTGCGGGTCGCCAGATAGATGCCCGGCAGCACCAGCGCGGCGCCGGCGAAGTGGTAGCCCTGCAGCTGCTCGCCGAGGATCAGGTAGGCCAGCACGCCGTTGTAGAGAGGGAAGAGGTACATCAGCAGGGAGGTCGGGCCGGCGCCGAGGATGCGCTGGACCAGGCCGTAGACCTGGTAGGCGCCGAAGGAGGGGACCAGCGCCAGAAAGGCGACGATGAGGAAGCTGCGCGGCTCCAGCGCCGGCAGCTCGCCGCTGAGGCCCTCCGCGATCGTGAAGGGCAGCAGCACCAGGATGCCGCCGATCACGATGGCGGAGAATCGGACCATCATCGGCAAGGCCGAAGGGCGGTGCTGCAGCATGATGCAGTAGATCGCCCAGGCGACCATGGCGCCGACGATCCAGAAATCGCCGACGGCGAAGCTGAGGCTGGCCAGGACCGCCACGTCGCCGCGGCCGACGATGGCGATGACGCCGAGCAGGGACAGCAGGACGCCGAGACCCTGCAGCAGCGAAAGCGGCTCGTTGTAGAAGGCGCGCGCCAGGATGACGATGAGGATCGGCGAGACCGAGTAGATCAGGCCGATGTTGGTGGCCGAGGTGGTATCGGCCCCGACGTAGACGAAGGCGCCGCAGGCGCCCATGCCGAGGGCACCGAGGATGACGAGGTCGCGCCACTCCTTGAGGGCGGCATAGCGATGGCGCCACAGCGACGCCGCGGTGAAGGGCAGCAGCAGGCCCAGGGCGAGCGTCCAGCGCCAGAAGGCGAGTGCGACGGGCGGAAAGATGTCGTGGACCAGCCGCGCGGTCAGCATGTTGGAGCAGAACAGGGCGGGCGTGACGAACAGCAGGATCAGCGCCAGCTGGCGGTCGGTCAGGCCCAGCCAGCGGTGCTCGGCCGGCGCCTGCCGCGGCGCGGCGGCGCCGTCGTCTCTGTGTTCTTTTGCTGCCATGCGACTGCAGGCTTTACCTGCTGGCCCCCGCCCGGTCAAACGCCCAGCGGGCAGGGGTGTCATGCCGAAATGGGGAGGCTGTTCAGTCGGCCGCGAGTGTGCCGTAGAAATCGGCGGGAAAGCCGGCCTCGCCGCGGGCGTCGTCGTTGAAGGGCGGTTTCAGCTGGCCCCTGAAGTGGCGCCGCACGAGTTCCTGCCAGGTCGGCTGCGGCGCCAGGCCGCGGCGCGCGCAGAGGTGGTCGAACCAGCGCTTGCCGATGGCGACATGGCCGATCTCTTCCGCGTAGATCACCTGCAGGGCGGCGGCGCTGGCGTCGTCCCCCACGGCCTGCAGCTTGGCGATCATCGCCGGGGTGACGTCGAGCCCGCGGGCCTCCAGGACCAGCGGCACCACCGCCAGGCGGGCCAGCAGGTCCTGCGCGGTTTCCTCGGCGGCCTGCCACAGGCCGTCGTGGGCCGGCAGGTCGCCATAGGCCAGATGCAGGTTCGCTAGCCGCTCGGCCAGCAGCAGGTAGTGCTTGCCCTCTTCGTCGGCGACCCGCAGCCAGTCGTCGTAGAAGGCGCGGGGCAGCTCCTCGGTGGTGAAGCGGGCGATGATATCGGCCGCCAGGTCGACGGCGTTGAGCTCGATGTGCGCCAGGGCATGCAGCAGCGCGCCGCGGCCGGCGGTACCCCGGTTGATCTTGCGCTTCGGCACCTCGCCGGGACGCTTCAGCAGCGGCCGGTCCGGCCGCGCCGGCCGGGCCGGCGGCTGCGCCGTTCCGATTTCGGAGATAGTGCCGCTTCGCCAGGCGGCGGCGGCGTCGCGCGCCAGCGCCGCCTTGGCTGCCGGATCGGCGGTCGCGAGGATGGCGACGGCCCGTTCTGCCAGGGAGGTCACAGGGCCTGCGCCGCCTCCAGCACCTCTTCGACGTGGCCCTTGACCCTGACCTTGCGCCACGCGCCGCGCACCACGCCCTGCTCGTCGATCAGGAAGGTGGCGCGGTCGATGCCCATGTACTTGCGCCCGTACATCGACTTCTCGACCCAGGTGCCGTAGGCCTCGCAGACCTTGCCGTCCTCGTCGGAGGCCAGGGTGAAGGGCAGGTCGTACTTGGCCTTGAACCTGTCGTGCCGGGCGACGGGGTCCTTGGAGACGCCGATGATCACCGCGTCGAGTTTCGAGAAGTCCGGCAGCGCATCGCGAAAGCCGCAGGCCTCCTTGGTGCAGCCCGGCGTATCGTCCTTCGGGTAGAAATAGAGCACCACCTTGCGGTCCTTGAGGTTCTTCAGCGAGATGCTGCCGCCGCCGTCGGTCGGCAGGCTGAAGGCGGGTGCTTTCTTTCCGAGTTCAACCATTCCTGTCGTCCCCTGCAGTCTGCTTTGAAGTGTCGGGATAAGAGATTGCGCGATGGCGGCGGTTATCAAGCGCCCTTGGCGAAGGGCAGGACGCCCTTGGCAGACTCCTCGCCGCTCTCCGGCGCCTGGGAGTCGATCACTTCGACATAGACGCCGTGGGCCCAGGCCAGCGTTTCCTCCAGGCGCTGGCGCAGGGCATCGAAGCTGTCGAGCCCGACGCTGCCGGCCAGCGCCGCCTGCAGCGTTTCCGACAGGCTGTCGGCGTCGAAGGCCGGCCCGACGGTGAGGCGCAGGGCCTCCTGGACCTGGCGCAGGAAGCGGGTGGCCGTGATCAGCCGCTCGGCGCGGGCGCCGTCGAGTATCCCGGCGGCCGCCAGATTGGCGAAGGCCTCCTGGGTCGAGATCGCCAGCACCTCCGGCTTTTCCGCCGCGTGGCGCAGCTGCAGGTACTGGGCGAGGAAGTCCAGGTCGATGAGGCCGCCTTCGGCGTACTTGACGCTCCAGATCGAGGCCGCCGGATGTTCCTTGTAGATGCGCCGGCGCATGGCGGCGACCTCCGCCAGCAGGCGCTCGACGTCGCGCAGGGCGCTGCGGATGGCCGTCAGCTCCGCCTCCACCTGCGCGCAGATGCCGGACGGCCCGGCGACGGTGCGGGCCCGGGTCAGGGCGAGGTGCTCCCAGGTCCAGGCATCCTGCGCGTAGTAGCGCCGGAAGGAGGTCAGCGAGGTGGCGATGGGCCCGGCGTTGCCGGAAGGCCTGAGGCGCATGTCGATCTCGTAGAGGGTGCCCTCGGCGGTCTGCGCGCTCATGGCGTTGATCAGGCGCTGGGCGAGGCGCGCGTAGTAGCGCTGCGGCTCCAGCGGCTTGGGGCCGTCGGACTGCTGGCTGTCCTCCGACAGGTCGTAGAGGAAAACCAGGTCGAGATCGGAGGAGACGGTCATCTCCCGGCTGCCGAGCTTGCCGAGCGCGACGACCGCGAGGCCGGCACCCGGCAGATGGCCGTGGGTGCGCGCCATGTCCTCGATGACCGGTTCGTAGAGCCCGCGCAGCGACACCTCGGCGATGTCGCTGAGCGCCCGGCCGCTGGCGTCGACGTCGTGCTTGTGACGCAGGATGTGCACGCCGACCTGGAAGCGCCGGTCGTTGGCCCAGCGGCGGGTCGTGTCGAGAATCTCCTCCATGCCCTCGGCCTCGCTCAGCGCGGTCTTCAGTTCCTCGCTCAGCTCCTCGGCCGGCGGGATCGGGTCGAAGAAGTCACTGGACAGCACCGCCTCGAGCAGGTGCGGCCGGCGGTGCAGGCGGTCGGCCAGCATCGGCGCGCTGCCCATGATCTCCGCCACCAGCTCGAGCAGCTTCGGATTGTTGTAGATCATGGAGAACAGCTGCACGCCCGCCGGCAGGCCGGCGACGAAGCTGTCGAACTTCAGCAGCGCCCGGTCCGGATCCTGGGTGGCGCCGAAGGACCTCAGCAGCAGCGGCACCAATTCGGTCAGCAGCTGGCGGCTGCGGGTGGAGCGCAGGGCGCGGTAGCGGCCATGGTGCCAGCCGCTGACCACCTGCCACACCATCTCGCCGTCGCGGAAGCCGAGCCCGGTCAGGGTCGCCAGAGTCTCCGGGTCCGGCTCGCCGCCGGTGAACACCAGGTTGCCCGGCTCCGACAGCGTCGGTGATTCCTCGAAGAGGTGCGCATAGTGGTCCTCGACCCTGCGCAGGCGCTCAAGCAGGGCCTCGCGGAAGGCGGCCGGATCGTCATAGCCGAGGAAGACCGCCAGCGCATCGACGTCTTCGTCGTCGTCGGGCAGGTTGTGGGTCTGCTGGTCCTCGATCATCTGCAGCCGGTGCTCGACGCGGCGCAGGAAGAAATAGGCCTCGGTCAGCTCCTCGGCGACGCGGGCCTCGATGTGTCCGCTGGCGGCCAGCGCGGCCAGGGCCTCCTTCGTGCGCGGCGTGCGCAGCTCCGGGTCCCGGCCGCCCCAGATGAGCTGCTGGGTCTGGGCGAAGAACTCGATCTCGCGGATGCCGCCGCGTCCCAGCTTCACGTTGTGGCCGTTGATCGCGATCACCGACCCGCCCTTGTGCGCGTTGATCTGGCGCTTGATGGAATGCACGTCCTGGATGGCCCAGAAATCCAGGTGCTTGCGCCAGACGAAGGGGCGCAGCTCGGACAGAAAGGCTTTGCCCAGCGCCAGGTCGCCGGCCACCGGGCGCGCCTTGATCATGGCCGCCCGCTCCCAGTTCTGGCCGAGGCTCTCGTAGTAGGTCAGCGCCGAGTTGAAGCTGATGGCCAGCGGCATGGCGCCCGGATCCGGGCGCAGGCGGAGGTCGGTGCGGAACACGTAGCCGTCCGCCGTGCGGTCATCGAGGCTGCGCATCAGATCGCGGGTCAGGCGCACCATGCCGGCCTGAACCCCGCGCGCATGGCGGTAGTCGACGATCTCCGGGTCGAAGATGACGATGAGGTCGACGTCCGAGGAATAGTTAAGCTCCTTTGCGCCGAGCTTGCCCATGCCCAGAATGGCGAGGCCGCAGCCCTTGGTGGGCTGAGCCTCGTCGGCCAGGACCAGTTCGCCGCGGGCGGCGACCTGGCGCAGGGTGGAGGCCAGGGCGGCTTCGATGGCGGCATCGGCGAAATCGGAGAGGGCGCGGGTGACCTCGATCACGTCCCACAGGCCGCAGATGTCGGCGAAGGCGATGGAAAAGGCCGCGCGGCGCCGGGCGGAACGCAGGCTTTTCATCAAATTTGCTTGATCGGACAGGCCTGCCGCCCCGTTTCGCACCTCTTCCAGGACTTTTTTTAGAACCTCCTGCGGGCCTTGGTTTAAAACATCGGGGAGAAGTCCGATATCGGCTATCAAACAGTGGCTCAGGAAGGGCGAATTGGCGAAAATCGCCTGGAGAAGCCGCTGACCCGCGGGGTCCGATGCCAGAGCCTGCGCGAATTCGTTAACGGCCGGGTCGCTGGCGGCGGCAGCCGCCGCGCACCAGCGCTCCATCCAGGGCTCGGCCCGTTTGGGGTCAAGGGCGCCGGGAAGCGCCGAAGTCTCTGGCAGGTAAGGGAGTTTAGACATTTCACGCCGCTCGGTTCAGGACCAGACTGCTGAAGGCGCGCCGGACGGTCAAGCACCGGCCGCCACGACGGCCTCGGCGGACCCGTCCGCCAGCGGCTCTGCGGCGTCTGAAACCGGCGCCAAGGGCCGCCGCCCGCGGCGCCGCCGCTCGCGCAGCCACCAGGCGGTGCGGCTCGGCGTCGAGCTGTTCGGCGGTCTCTTCGCCGCGGCCGTCCTGATCCTCATCGTCGCGGCCTGGCGGCTGTCGGAAGGGCCGATTCGCACGGATTTCCTCACGCCCTACCTGCAGGCGGCGATCAACCAGCTGGACGGCAACACGGTCGAGATCGGCGGTACTTTCCTGGTCTGGGAGAAGGATAGCCGGGAGCTGGTGTTCCACGCCGCCGAGGTGGTGGTGCGCGATCCCGAGCGCCGGCTCATTGCCGCCCTGCCGGAGGTCGCCTTCGAACTGAGCACCTCCGCCGTGCTGCAAGGCACGCTGGCGCCCAACCAGATCGAGATCATCGCCCCACGCCTGCGCCTGCTGCGAGCCGAGGACGGCAGCATCAGCTTCGGCAAGGAATCCACAACACCGCTGGGCGCGCCTGCCGCTGGCGCCCCTGCCGCTGGCGCCCCTGCCGTTGGCGAGCGTGCGAGCAGCCCTGCGACAACCGGCGCGGACGTCGTGCTCGGCGAGCTGCTGGGGCAGCTGATGGGCGGGCGCAAGTCGGACAGTCCGCTGTCCTACCTCGACGAGGTGCGAATCCGCGACGGCCAGATCTATGTCCGTGACGACTTCCTCGGCCTGTCCTGGGCGGCGCCCTCGGCCGACATCTCGCTGCGCCGCGATGTCGCCGGGCTGGCCGGGGACATCAGCCTGAGCTTTACCGGGCAGCGTGACCCGGCGACCTTCGACGCCGCCTTCCTGTTCGACAAGAGGGCGGGGATCGTGGACCTCGCCGCCGGTTTTTCCGACATCAGCCTCGCCGCGCTGGCCCAGACCTTTCCGCTGCTGGCGCCGGTCGGCGGCCTGACCTCGCGGATCAGCGGCTCGGTCTCCACCTCGCTGTCGCTCGACGGCACCGTGGGGCACACCGGTTTCGACCTGCACGGCTTTGCCGGGACACTGCGGATCCCCGGTATCGATATGCCGGCGCTGCCCGTGCGCGAGCTGACGATGCGCGGGCGCTACGACAGCAGCGAGACGAGCTTCAACCTGCATGAGGCGCGCATCGGCCTGGACAGCGCCGAGGAGCCCGGCCCGATCTTCAGCATCGGCGGTCTGTTCGACTACGATCCCACCGACCGCGGCTGGGTGATCGACGCCGATGCGGAGCTCGAGAACGTCCCCCTGGCCGACCTGGCGACCTACTGGCCGGAATCGATCGCCGAAGGCGCCCGGCCCTGGGTCATCGAGAACGTCACCGCCGGCCAGGTCGACCGGGCGACCGCGGCTCTCGACGTGGTGGTCCCGGCCGGCGATTTCTCGGCCGCCGAGGTCACCGCGCTGAGCGGCGTCCTGCGATACCGCGGCCTCGAGGTTCACTACCTGCGCCCCTTGCCGTCCATCCGGGGGATCGACGGCAGCGCGAAGTACGACCTCGACTCACTGCGTTTCGAAGTCGCGTCCGGCCGGCTCGAAAGTCTCGTTCTCAGCGATTCCAGGGTCGCGATCACCGGCTTTGCCAAGTCGGATTCCAAGCGCCGCATCTACGAGCAGCTGACTATCGATACCCAGGTTCTCGGCCCGGTGTCGGACACGCTCGCCATCCTGGAGCATCCGCGTCTCGATCTGCTGTCGCAGCTCGGTTTCTCCGCCGCCGGCAGCGGCGGCTTGGTCAGCGCCGCCGTGGGCTTCCAGTTTCCACTCTCCAAGGACCTGACGTTTGATGACGTCACGCTGCAGGTCGACGCGGCGGTGCAGGATGCCCAGCTGAGGCAGGTCATCCTGGGCCAGGACATGACCGAGGGACGCCTCGATATCGATCTCGACGAGCGCGGCATGGAGCTGTCGGGCCCGCTGAAGCTCGGCGGCGTGCCGCTTACGGTGAACTGGAAGGAAAGCTTCGCTGCCAACGCCAAGGTGCGCTCGGTGATGGAGGCGGAGATCCCGCGCAGCCTCGACGAGGAGCGGGCGCGTTTCGGCCTCGATATCGGCGACGTAGTGGTTGGCCCTCTGGCGGCGACGGTTTCGATGATCTCGCGTGACGAGGGCCCGACGACGTTGCGGGTCGCGACCGATCTGAAAGAGGCGACGATCTCGCTGCCGGAGATCCACTGGAGCAAGCAGGTCGGCACCGAAGGCAGTCTGAGCCTCACCATCGATCTCGATGATCGCGGTCCTATCGCCTATCGCGACATCGTGCTTCAGGCCGGCGACCTGATCGCCCGCGGCAAGGCCACGCCGGGGCCCGAGCGTATCGGCCTCGGCACCATCGATCTGGAGCGCGTCGCCTTCGGCCGCAGCGACCTGCAGCGCGTCGCCCTGAAGCTCGGCGAGGAGGGCATCGATGTGGCGATCGGCCAGGGCATCCTCGATGCCGAGCCCTTCGTGGCGGGAGACGAAGACCAGGCGGCAGTGGAGAAGGAGCTGTCGCGCGGCGGAGACAAGCAGCACACGCCGAAGGAGCAGCGGGTCTTCGAGCCCCTGACCATCCGGGCGCCGAAGCTCGACATCCTCTACTTTGCCGAGGAACGCCGGCTCGAACTGGTGAACCTGGAACTGCGCCGCAGCCGCCAGGGCTGGGAGACCATCCGCCTGTCCGGCAGCATTCCGGAGCAGTACTGGTCGCCGCCGCCGAAGCGCGCTGCCGAGCAGCCGGCTCCGGCGCCGGACAACGCGGAGGCGGCCCCGCAAGCGTCCGCCGAGCTGACGCGCCGCTACCTGCAATTCTCCTTCGCGTCGGATGCGGCGAGCAGCGGCAAGCGGCTGCTGGCGATGAGCGACGACCTCGGTGCCCTGCTGCGTGCCACCAACATCGCCGACACCGTGGTCGGCGGCAGCATCGAGATCACCGGGCACAGCGAGGGGCCCTCGCCGGCCTATCCGATGACCGCCAAGGTCGCGGCGCGGGATTTCGTGATGGTAAACGCCCCGACCTTGGCCAAGCTGCTGACCGTGGCCTCGTTCACCGGCATCGTCGACCTGCTGGGCGGCGAGGGTATCGGCTTCCAGGGCATGGACGGCGAGTTCATCCTGGACGACGGCGTGGCGACGACGGAGCTGATGCGCATCTATGGCGCCGCGCTCGGCATCACCGCGAAGGGCAGGATCGACTTCAACGAGGACGCCATCGACCTGACCGGCGTCGTCGTGCCGGCCTACTCGATCAACGACTTCCTTAACAAGATCCCGCTGCTCGGCACCCTGCTCACCGGCGGGGAGGGCGAAGGTCTGATCGCCGTCGCCTACAGCGTAAAGGGGGAGGTCGACGACCCGGCGGTCTCGGTCAATCCACTGACGGCCTTTGCGCCGGGTTTCCTGCGCAATCTCTTCACGGCGGCACCGACGCAAACCGGCGAGGGGCCGGTCGGCGCGGCACCCGATTTCCGCAACCGCATCGACAAGTAGAAGGCTATCCGGCGAGCTTCACCAGGGCGTGGCGCTTCTTGCCGGCCGACAGCTTGATCGTGCCTTCGGGCCCGAGGTCGTCGAGGCCGACGGTCTGCATCTCGTCCTTGATCGCGACGTCGTTGACGCGGCCGCCGCCGCCCTTGATCAGCCGGCGTGCCTCGCCGTTGCTCTTGGCAAGGCCGGCGCGGCGCATCAGTTCGAAGGCGGGCAGGCCGCCGTCGAGTTCCGCTTCGCTCACCTCGATGGTGGGGAGACCGCTGGCGCTGATGCCCTCCTCGAAGGTCTGACGCGCGGTTTCGGCCGCCTCGCGCGCGGCGGCCTCGCCGCGACACAGCCTGGTCGCCTCGAAGGCGAGGATCTTCTTGGCGTCGTTGATCTCGGCGCCCGCGAGGGACTCCAGCTGGGCGATCTCGCCCTCCGGCAGATCGGTAAAGAGACGCAGGAAGCGTCCGACGTCGCCGTCCTCCGTGTTGCGCCAGAATTGCCAGTAGTCGTAGTGGCTGAGACGGTGCGCACCGAGCCAGACCGCGCCGGCGGCCGTCTTTCCCATCTTGGCGCCGGAAGCTGTCGTGATCAGCGGTGTGGTCAGCCCGAAAAGCTGCTGCTGGTCGATGCGCCGGGCCAACTCGATGCCGTTGACGATGTTGCCCCACTGGTCGGAACCGCCCATCTGCAGGCAGCAGCCGTAGCGCCGGTTGAGCTCCAGGAAGTCGTAGGCCTGGAGGATCATGTAGTTGAACTCGAGAAAGGTCAGCGGCTGCTCGCGGTCGAGGCGCAGCTTCACGCTGTCGAAGGTGAGCATGCGATTGATTGTGAAGTGGCGGCCGACATCCCTCAGAAAAGGAATGTACTGTAGGCTGTCGAGCCAGTCGGCGTTGTTCGCCAGGATGGCCCCGGAGGGTTCGTCGTCGAAGCTCAGCAGATTGGCGAAGGTCTCCCGGATCTTCGCGACATTGGCATCGATCTGCGCGTTGGTGAGCAGTTGGCGGGATTCATCCTTGCCGGAAGGGTCGCCAACCTTGGTCGTGCCGCCGCCCATGAGGGCGATGGGCTGATGGCCGGTTTTCTGTGCCCAGCGCAGCATCATGATCTGGACAAGGTGGCCGATATGCAGGGAGTCCGCCGTCGCGTCGAAGCCGATGTAGGCAACGATCCGCCCCTCCTGCGCGCGCTGGTCGAGCGCTTCGAGATCCGTGCACTGGTGGATGAAGCCGCGTTCCTCGAGGGTTCGCAGGAAATCGGATCGGGGCGTGGTCATCGTTCTCCGGGGGTCCTCTGGGGCACCTGCTGGCTGGCGAGCCGCGGCTTGCGGCGGGCGCTGGCATTTAACACAATCGCCGCCGGATCACAATTTCAAGCGGGCGGCACGGCGCCCCGTTGCCGGTTAACCCTGTTTGACCGCTTGGTAACCTCGATCGGCTATAGGCTGCAGCGTGACAAGACAGAGGCAGGATCGGCAGCGATGATGACTTCAGCGACGGACGACGCGCAGCCCTGGGCCATCGGCCTGATGAGCGGCACCTCCCTGGACGGCATCGATGCGGCGCTGATCCGCAGCGACGGGGAAAGCCGCATCACGGCGGGGCCCTTCATCAGCCTGCCTTACGAGGCGCAGATGCGCCGCCGGCTGCGCTCGGTACTCGGCGGTCAGGGGCCGGTCGACGCGGTCGAGCGGGAGCTCACCCTCTGCCATGCGGCGGCGGTGCGGCGCCTGCTGGCGGCGGCCGGGATCGGGCCCTCGGAGGTCCGCGTCATCGGCTTTCACGGCCACACGATCCTGCACCGGCCGCAGGAGGGGCGCACCTGGCAGATCGGCGACGGCGCCCTGCTGGCGGCTGAAACCGGCATCGACGTGGTCGCCGACCTGCGCAGCAACGACGTCGCCCTGGGCGGCGAGGGGGCGCCCCTGGTGCCGCTCTATCAGGCAGCACTGGCAAGCGGCCTCGCGCGGCCGCTGGCGGTGGTCAACATCGGCGGTGTGGCCAATGTCACCTGGATCGGCCCAGGGGAAGTCGGGCTGGAGAACGACGTGCTGGCCTTCGACACCGGCCCCGGCAATGCCCTGATCAACGACTGGGTCGAACAGCACGGGCGCGAGCCGCTCGACCGTGACGGTACCCTGGCCGCCGCCGGGCAGGCCGACGCGGCGGTACTCGCCGCCCTGCTGGACAATCCCTACTTCGCACGGCGCCCGCCCAAGTCGCTCGACCGCGACGACTTCACGGCGGCGGCGGTCGCGGGACTTTCGCTGGAAGACGGGGCGGCGACCCTGACCGCCTTCACCGCGGCGACCATCGCCAGGGCCGCCGAGCACTTTCCG
>JBFGUI010000043.1:0-19624 GCA_041565695.1 Kiloniellaceae bacterium | reverse complement strand
GCCTTCTCGGCCGCTGCCTGGTTGATCACGCCGAGCTGCATCCAGATCACCTCGATGCCTTTTTCCTTGGCGATGGCGATGGCCTCGTCGGTGATCGGCCCGGCGGCCTCGGAGTTGCGGAAGATGTCGACCATCTCGAACTGGCCCGGGATCTCCGACAGCGCGGCGTAGACCGTCTCGCCGAGGATCTCCTTGCCGGCCTGGCCGGGGTTGACCGGGATGACCCGGTAGCCCTTTTCCTGCAGGTACTTCATGGCGAAGTAGCTGGGCCGGTTCCACTTCGGCGAGGCGCCGACCATGGCGATGGTGCGCGTGTCGCGCAGGATCTCCAGCAGCTCGGCATTGGAATAGGTGGGGGGGGCGTTCATCTTGCCGTCGTCATCACGTTGCGGGATTTACTCGGCCGTATCGGCGCGCTTGCCATCCGCCGGTCTCTCGCCGGGCGGCACAAAGACTTCGGGCCGGTCCTGCGGCAGAGATTCCACATAGACCGACTGGCTGGGGAAGGCAAATCCGGTGCCGGCCTTATGGACAACGTCCATGATGTGGTAGGCCAGATTCTCCTTGATCTTAAGCCACTCGCCCCAGTTCGTCGTCCGGGTGAAGCAGTAGAGCATGATGTCGATCGAGGAGTCATTGAAGCTGTCGATGCGCACGAAGGTGGAAACCTCGTCCGGCTGCGCATAGTCCGGGTTGCCGATGATGTGCGCTTCGATGCCGTCGCGGATTTCGCGCAGCTGGTCGACGGTGGTGCGGTACTCCACGCCGATCTTCCAGTAGATGCGCCTGTGGGTCATTTCGCTGAAGTTGGTTACCGCGTTGTCGGAAAGCCTGGCGTTGGGCACGTAGACCGGCGCCTTGTCGAAACGCCGTACCAGGGTGGAGCGGAAGCCGATGGTCTCCACCGTGCCCTCGACCACGCCGTCGACGAGGATCCAGTCGCCCGGATTGAAGCGCTTCTCGGCGATCACCAGGATGCCGGCGATGAGGTTCTTGAAGAGGTCCTGCGCGCCGAGCGCAACGGCCACGCCGAGCAGGCCGGCACCGGCCAGGACCGGGCCGACCTCGATGCCCCAGAGTTCGAGGATGATGGCGCCGCCGATGAAGGCGATGCCGATCTTGGAGGCCTTGACCATCCAGTCCACCATCGGCCGGCTGAAGACTGTCTCCAGCTTGCCGAAGACGAAGGAGAACGGCCCGACGGCGGCAAACAGGAACCAGAAGAGGTTGAAGACCACCAGGGAGCGCAGCAGGTTGTCGGCGATGGTGCCGAGGGTGCCTCGCAAACCGAGATAGCCGACCGCGATGAAGATGCCGATGACGATCGGCACAAAGCGAATCGGCGCCGCCAGCACCTCCACCGCTTCGTCGTCCAGCCCGTTGTCGGAGCGTGCGGCCCAGCGCTGCAGGCGGCCGATGACAATCAGGTTGAAGAAGTGCCGGAACACCAGAAAAAGCAGGATGATTCCGAGCGCGATCAGCAGGCGCCCGACTTCGATGCCCAGGAACCCCCGGTTCCAGACGTCGACCACCAGGTTCCAGAACTCTTGCAGGTTTTCGGTCAAGGGAGCGGCTCTCTATGCGGTGACAGGCGGCGGCTTAGATCCAACGGGCCCGGTTGCGCTAGCGGCCCTGCCATTCCGGGTCGCGCTTTTCGATGAAGGCGTCGATGCCTTCCTCGGCGTCGCGCGCCAGCATGTTGGTGGTCATCACCTGGCTGGCATAGGCGTAGGCCTCGACGAGCCCGTACTCGATCTGGCGGTAGAATGCTTCCTTGCCGATCTTGAGCGTCAGCGGCGATTTGCCGGCGACCTTGCGGGCCAGCGCCAGGGTCTCTTCCTCCAGTGCCTCGGCGGGCACCGCGCGGTTGATCAGGCCGAGGCGCAGGGCTTCCTCGGCGCCGACCATCTCGCCGGTCAGCAGCATCTCCATGGCCTGCTTGCGTGGCACCGCGCGCGACAGGGCGACCATCGGCGTCGAGCAGAACAGGCCGATGTTGACCCCCGGCGTGCCGAAGTGGCTGGCCGCGTCGGCGACCGCCAGGTCGCAGGTGGCGACCAGCTGGCAGCCGGCCGCGGTGGCGATGCCGTGCACCTTGGCGATCACCGGCTGCGGCAGGCTGACGATCGAGGTCATCAGTCGGCTGCACTGCTGGAAGATACCCTGGTAGAAGGCGCGGTCGCCGCTGCGGCCACGCAGTTCCTTCAGGTCGTGGCCGGCGCAGAAGCCGCGCCCGGCGCCCTCGATGATCACGGCGCGCACCGCGCTGTCCGCGGCGATGGCGTCGAGGGCGGCCTGCATTTCGCCCATCAGCGCGGCGGAGAGCGCGTTGTACTGCCGCGGCCGGTTCAGCGTGAGACGGGCGATGCCGTCCGCGTCGCGGCGCAGCAGCAGGTCGGAATCCGTGGAGACGGCGGCTTCGGCGGGCATGAGTTCCTCGAGCTCTCGTCAGATCTTCTTCGTGGGTAGATCGACTTTGGCGCTTTCAAAGGGGGGAGTTCAAGGAATAATAGGCAGCAGCCGCGCAGCGAGGACAGTTTCCGGAAAGTGATGGATTCAGAACAGCATTCGCCCCGTATCACCATAGAGGCCTTCAACCGCCTGCTGGCGGAAAGCGCCCCCTTCCAGAGGGTCTATGGCTTCGTCACCGAGGAGATCGGCTACGGCACCGCGCGGGTGCGCCTGCCGGCGGGCGAGGCGCACGTCCGCCCCGGCGGCACCCTGAGCGGGCCGGCGCAGATGGCGCTGGCCGACTTCACCATGTACGCCGCCCTGCTGGGAGCGATCGGCGAGGTGCCGCTGGCGGTGACCACCAGCCTCAACATCAACTTCCTGCAGCGCCCGCAGCCCGGCGACCTCACCGCCGTTTGCCGCCTGATCAAGCTGGGCAAGCGCCTGGCGGTGGGCGACGTCACGGTGCACTCGGCAGACCTGGCGGTCCCGGTGTCCCACGCCACGGCGACCTATTCGATCCCGCCGCGCTCCTGAGGCCCTTAGCGCCTTTTCGAGCCTTTCCAAGGGCTTGGAGGAACGCCGCCAGTTCAGGGACTTAGGAATGTGGTAACATAATACCCCTCTACTAAGATATTCGTTTTTCAGACGCTTTTTCGCGTTGACTTCCCCCGCCTCGGCCCCTAGAAAACGCCGCGCCGGAGCCGCGCGCCGCCCTGCCCGGGCGGGCGCCGGCTCCATCCCGAATTCACGACGACAAGTGGTTGGCAAGATGAAGACCTATACCGCCACCCCGTCGGACATCGAGAAGAAGTGGATTCTGATCGATGCCGACGGCGTAGTCCTCGGCCGGCTGGCCTCGCAGGTCGCCAAGATCCTGCGCGGCAAGCACAAGCCGAGCTTCACGCCGCACATGGACTGCGGCGACAACGTCATCGTCATCAATGCCGAGAAGGTCAAGCTGACCGGCAAGAAGACGAGCGACAAGGTTTACTACTGGCACACCGGCCATCCGGGCGGCATCAAAGAGCGCACGGCCGGCCAGATCCTCGAAGGCGACTATCCGGAGCGGGTGATCGCCAAGGCGGTGGAGCGCATGATCACGCGCAACCGTCTCGGCCGCCAGCAGCTCAAGAACCTGCGCGTCTATGCCGGGTCGGAGCATCCGCACGAGGCGCAGCAGCCGGAGGTCCTCGACCTCCAGGCGATGAACGCGAAGAACAAGAGGAGCCTGTAAGCATGGCCGACGAGACTCAAACCCTGAGCGATCTGGGCGAGCTGGCCGAGGCCACGGGCATGACGCCGGAGGCGGCCGCCGAGACGGTGGAGCCGCAGCGCGATGCCCAGGGACGCTCCTATGCCACCGGCAAGCGCAAGGACGCGGTGGCGCGCGTGTGGATCAAGCCGGGGACGGGCAAGGTGACCGTGAACGGCAAGGACCAGACCGTGTACTTCGCGCGCCCGGTGCTGCGCATGATCCTGGCCCAGCCCTTCCTGGTGGCCGACCGGAGCGGGCAGTTCGACGTCGTTTGCACCGTCAAGGGCGGCGGCCTGTCCGGCCAGGCCGGCGCCGTGCGCCACGGCATCTCCAAGGCGCTGACGCTCTACGAGCCGGGCCTGCGGCCGGTGCTCAAGCACGGCGGCTTCCTGACCCGCGACTCCCGCGTCGTGGAGCGCAAGAAGTACGGCAAGGCCAAGGCGCGCCGCAGCTTCCAGTTCTCCAAGCGCTAAGACTGCAACGCCGGAAATCGTTACGGAAACGGGCCGCGGTCTCCGCGGCCCGTTTTTTCTTTTGGCTTCCTTGCGGGTTTGACCTTCGGCCCCGGGCCCGCTAAGTCGCAAGGGAGCGCGGCGCCCGGCGTCCGCCTCGACGTCATTCACGCGAGCGAGGACTCCTGCATGTCCGGTCACATCCTGCCCTATCGCGGCCTCTGGCCGAAGATCCACCCCGACGCCTTTATAGCCGAGACGGCGGCGATCATCGGCGACGTGGAGATCGGGCCGGGCACCTCGATCTGGTACGGCTGCGTGCTGCGCGGCGACGTCAACAAGATCCGTGTCGGGGCAGGGACCAATCTTCAGGACGGCACCATCGTGCACGGCAACCACGACCGCAACGGCGACTACCGCATCACCGGCGGCGGCATGGCGACTTACATCGGCGACAACGTGGTGGTCGGCCACCAGGCCCTGATCCACGCCTGCAGCGTGGAGGACGGGGCTTTCGTGGGCATGGGCGCCATCGTCATGGACCAGGCCGTGGTGCAGCGTCAGGCCATGGTAGCGGCGGGCGCCATGGTGACGCCGGGCAAGGTGGTGCAGAGCGGCCAGCTCTGGGGCGGTCGGCCGGCGCGCTTCATGCGCGAGCTGAAGGAGGCCGACATCGCCGGCTTCGCCTACAACGCCAGCCATTACCAGAAGCTGGCACGCAGCTATCTCGACGAGCGTGCCGCCCGCGGCGACTAGGTCCGCGGCGATTAAGCCAAGGCACCTGCCCAAGATGGTTAATGAATTGATAAGACGAACGCGCTAGCTTGGCGGCCGGCTCCGGCGACGCCCCGTGTCGCCTCGAATCCTGGGGGAAGCTGTTATGAAGCTGAAGATCCTCGCCCGCGCCATGGCGCTGCTCGCCCTGGCCCTCTCCTTGTCCGGTGTGGGCGCCGCGCCGGCCGCCGCCGAGACGGCGGCCGAGTTCTACAGGGGCAAGGTAGTGAAGCTGGTGGTCGGCTACGGGCCCGGCGGCGGTTTCGATACCTACGCCCGCCTGCTGGCGCCCCACCTGGAGCAGCGCCTCGGGGCCACCGTGGTGGTGGAGAACCGCCCGGGCGGCGGCGGCATGGTGGCCATCAGCCAGCTGGCTGCCGGCCGCGGCGACAGCCTGACGCTGGTGCTGGCCAATCTGGAGGCCGCGGCCCTGGGCCAGTTGCTCGACAGCCCGGGCATCCGCTTCGACGTGACCGAGCTGTCGATGATCGCCCGGGTCGCCGGCGAGCCGAAGGTCGCCCTGCTGTCCGCCGAATCGCCGTTCCGCAGCCTCGCCGACCTGCAGGCCGCCGGCCGTGCCATCAAGTGGGGCGGCGGCGGCAAGACCGACGGCATCGCCGATTCCGCCGCCGTCTTCTCCGAGGCCCTCGGCCTCAACGCCGAGATCATCATCGGCTACAAGGGCTCGAAGGAAACCTCCCTGGCGGCGATCCGCGGCGAGGTCGATGGCTTCTTCATCTCCGCCGGCACCGCGCGCAAGCTCATCGCTAAGGGGGACCTCGTCGCCCTGGCGGTAATGGAGCGCCAGCGCTCGCCGGAACTGCCCGACGTGCCGACCATCTTCGAGCTGGCGGATCTGACGCCCGCGCAGGCCTGGTGGATCGACGTGCGCGCCGGCATCGGCGCCCTCGGCCGCACCCTGGTCGCCGCGCCGGGCGTCCCGGCCGAGCACCTCACCTTTCTGCGCGAGGTCGCGGTCGCCGTGCTGACCGATCCGGCGGTCATCGCCGAGACCAACGAGAAGAAGCGGCCGCTCGACATGGCGGGCCCGGAAGAGGTCTCGCGGCTGATCGCCGAGAGCGTCGCCAGCCTCTCGGCCGACGACATCCAGCGCCTGCGCGACGCGGTTCTCAACAAGTACTACTGAGGCCCGCCCGGTCCCGGGCCTCATCGGAAGCGGGCCCCGAGATACAGCAGAGGACGGTTTGATGTTGGAGGCCCTGGCGGGGGGGATCGCGCTGTTCCTGGATCCCACCGTGTTGCTGCTGATCGCGCTGGCGGTCCCGGTGGGCCTCGTCATGGGCGTCCTGCCCGGCCTCAGCGGCCTCAGCGCCCTGGCCCTGCTGCTGCCCTTCGTCTACGGCATGCAGCCCATGCCGGGCCTGGCCTTTCTGCTCGCCGCCCACGCCGTGGTCAGCACCGGCGGCTCACTGACCGCCATCGTGCTCGGCATTCCCGGCGCGCCCGCCAATGCCGCCACGGTGATCGACGGCGGCCCGCTGCGCGCGCAGGGCCGCCACGGCGAGGCCATCGGCGCGGCGCTCGCGGCCTCCGGTCTCGGCGGCCTGATCGGCGTGGTGGCCCTGATCGCGCTGCTGCCGCTGCTGCTGCCCATCGTCAAGCTGTTCGGCGCGCCGGAGACGTTCGTGCTGGCGCTGCTCGGCGTCATCTGCATCGCGATCATCGGTCGCGAGGACCCGCTGCGCGGACTGATCGCCGCCGCGCTCGGCATGTTCCTCTCCACCTTCGGCTGGCAGCGCATCACCGGCGAGCCGCGCTTCTGGCTCGACTTCGACTACCTGCTGGACGGCATGCGGCTGGTGCCCATGGTGCTCGGCCTCTTCGCCGTGCCGGAGGCCATCGGCCTCGGCGTCGAGGCCGTGCGGCGCAGCGGCAACGGCGGCCGCGCCGCGCTGCAGGCCGACCTCGGCCGCGGTCTGCTGGCGCCGTTCCGCCGCCCGCTGCTGGCGCTGCGTTCCTCCCTCATCGGGGTTCTGGTCGGCATCGTGCCGGGGGTCGGCGGCGAGACCGCGCCCTTCCTGGCCTATGCCTCGGCCAAGAAGCGGGCGCCGGCGAGCGAGGGCTTCGGCAAGGGCGCGATCGCCGGCGTGGTGGCGCCGGAATGCAGCAACAACGCCAAGGAGGGCGGCGCGCTGCTCACCACCCTGGCGCTCGGCCTGCCGGGCAGCGCCGGCATGGCGGTGCTGCTGGGCGGCTTTCTGCTGCTCGGCCTGGAGCCGGGGCCCGACTTCCTCGACGCCCACATGGACATCGCCATCGGGCTCGCCATCACCCTGGCGGTCGCCAACCTGCTGGCGGTGCTGCTGATGATCGCCTGCGCGCCGCTCATGCTGCGGGTGCTCGCCGCGCCGGCGCGTTTCCTCAGCCCGGCCATCATGGTGCTGGTGGTGCTCGGCGTCTATGCGGTCGCCAACGAGCCCTACGACGTGCTGGCCGTGTTCCTTTTCGGCGTGCTGGGCTGGTTCATGCGGGCCTACGGCTACAGCCGGCCGGCGCTGCTGCTGGGCTTCATCCTGGCGCCGCTGATCGAGACCTACCTGCACATCTCGCTGCGCCGCTACGGCCTCGACTTCCTGCTGCAGCCGGGGGTGCTGGCCATCGCGGCCTTCCTGCTGGTCGGCCTGCTGTGGCCGCGCCTGTGGAGCCTGCTGCGCCGCGGCCGCGCGGGAGGCGGCGCATGAAGCTGGCAGAGATCGTCTTCCTGCTGCTGATCTGCGCCGTGGCCGTGGCGCTCTGCCTGCACGGCTGGCTGGTCGTCGGCCACGGGCCGCTGGTGATCGCGGCCCCGGCGATGCTGGCGCTGGCGCTGCTGGTGCTCTCGGCGGTGCGCATCCTGCGCAGTCTTGGGATCGGCGGCGACGGCGGCGAGGCGGCGCTGCAGCAGCAATACTGGCGCGAGCTGCGCGGCTCCTTCCGCCCGCTGCTGTGGAGCCTTTCGGCGGCGCCGCTGCTGCTGCTGCTCGGCTATCCCCTGGGCCTTGCGGTCTTCGTCGGGCTCTATGCGCGGGCCTTCGGCAGCGGCTGGCGCGGCAGTGCCGTGGCGGCGGTCTGCGCCTTTGCTGTGGTCTGGGGCGGCGCCGGGGGACTGTTCGGCGTGCCGATTCCGCTGCTGCCGGGATGGCTTGCATGAACCCCTATGGCTACCTCCCGGTGATCAGCGATATCGACGGAATCGTCTGGCCGGGCATCCCCGGCCCGCGCGGCCGCAGTATCGTGGCGCTGCTCCATCAGCTGCAGCAGAGCGAGTGGCTGGCGCCGGAGGAGATCCGGCGCCTGCAGTACATGCAGGCCAGCCAACTGGTCCGCCGGGCCGTGCGCACTGTGCCCTTCTACCGCGAACGCCTTGCCGCTGCTGGATTCTCCTTCGAGCGTCCCCTGGGCCCGGAGGAATGGCGGCGGATCCCGCTGCTGACCCGCGAAGACATCCAGCAGCAGGGGGAGCAGCTGGAGGCCAGGCCCTATCCCAAGGCGCATGGCGCCGGTTCGCGGTCCTCGACCTCGGGCTCGACGGGCAAGCCGGTCACCGTGCTGACCACCGCGGCCGGCCAGCTGATGTGGGCGGCGATCACCCTGCGCGACCACATCTGGCACCGCCGCGAACTGTGGCGGAAGTTCGCGGCCATCCGCAAGCTCAAGGGCCACGACACGCGCGAGCGCCGGGAGATCACCTTCGATTCATGGAAGGCGCCGGTCAGCGACGTCTTCCAGTCGGGTCCCGGCACGATGCTCAGCATCAACACCGCGCTCGACGAGCAGCTCAAGTGGCTGCGCGAAGTCAAGCCGGCCTACCTGCTGGTCTATCCCACCAACCTGCAGGCGCTGCTCGATCTCTGCCGGCGCGACGGCGGCGGCATTCCTGGGCTGCTGCAGGTCCGCACCATGGCCGAGATCGTCTCGCCGGAGCTGCGCGCGCAGTGCCGCGAGGTGCTCGGCATCGAGATCGCCGACATGTACTCCTCGCAGGAGTGCGGCTACTTCGCCCTGCAGTGCCCGGGACACGACCACTACCTGGTGCAGGCCGAGTCCTGCCTCTTGGAGGTGCTGCGCGACGACGGCGAGCCCTGCGCGGTGGGCGAGACCGGGCGGGTCGTGGTGACACCGCTGCTGGCCTTCGCGATGCCGCTGCTGCGTTACGAGATCGGCGACTACGCCACGGTGGGCGGCCCCAGCCCCTGCGGCCGCGGTCTGCCGGTGCTCGACCACATCCTCGGACGGGTGCGCAACATGCTGGTGCAGCCCGACGGCCAGCGGATCTGGCCGGCCTTCGGCACCCGCACCCTGGTCAAGCTGGCGCCGATCCGCCAGTACCAGTTCATCCAGCATGACCGGCACAGGGTCGAGGCCTGCTTTGCGCTGTGGCGCCCCTTCGAGGGCGACGAGGAACGCCGGGTCGTCGAGTTCCTGCGCGACAAGATGCCCGAGGGCATCGACTTCCACGTCACCGTGGTCGACGAGATCCCGCGCAGTGCCGGCGGCAAGTACGAGGACTTCGTCTGCAAGGTGAGGGACTGAGTTCCCGCTGGGCGGCGGCGAAGTTCTCGCTGGCGGCATCGGTCTGCTGCGTTCTTCGCCTTTTGATTTAGTGCTGCGCGGGTCCGCCAAAGCGCCGCGGCGGAATGTGGTATGAACCTTGCCGCGCTGGCACTGCGGGCTTGCCTTCGCGGCGATTTGCGCACCAACCTGAGAGCCCCGTGACGTCGGAGGATCTGCTGTGTCGGTTAACCTGCCACAAGCCGAAGCGAAGCGCCTCGCCGCGTCCTGGTCGAGGCAGGATTGGATCTGCTTGGTGCTGGGTCTGGGGATCGCGGCCGCGACCTTCGCCGTCGACCTCTCCACGCCGCGCGGCGTGGCAGCCGGCGTGTTTCCGCATTTCCTCGCCATCGGAGTCGCGACCTGGTCGACCAGGCGCTGGATGCCCTTCGGGCTCGCCTTGCTGGCTTCGACTTTCACCCTGGTCGGCTTTGCCCTGACCGAGGGCGGCCGCTTCGACATCATCCTGGTCAACCGGCTGTTCCTGGTCGCAGCCTACTGGCTGGTTGCCTTTCTGATGTTCCAGAAACAGAGCCTGGACCTTCGGCTCCGACAAAGCCTGGTGGCGCGGGTCGCCGGGACCGACCAGCGCAGCCGGGAACTCGCGCAAGGCGAAAGCCGGCTGCGCCTCATCACCGACCGCCTGCCGGCCCTGGTCGCCTATGTCGGCGCCGACGAGCGCTACCGTTTTGCCAACAAGGCCTACGAGGAGCTGGTCGAGGTGCCGGTCGAGCGGATCGTCGGGCGTCGGGTGAGCGACATCCTGGGCGCGCCCGCCTATCGGGTGGTCAAAGAGAACATCAACCGGGTGCTGGCCGGCGAGATCGTCCGCACCGCCGTCGATCTGCCCACCGAGAGCGGTATCCGCAATTTCCGGGTGTTCTATCTGCCCGATCGGGATCAGGACGGAGCCGTTGCGGGTTTCGTTCTGCTCGCCGTTGATGTCTCGGAGGAGCTCGCCCTGCAGCAGCAGTTGCAGCAGACCCAGAAGCTGGAGGCCATCGGGCAGCTCAGCGGCGGCATCGCCCACGACTTCAACAACCTCCTCGGCGTGATCACGGGGAACATCGAGATGGCGGCGCTGCATGCCGGTCCCGAGGAGCGGCATTACCTGGACGCCGCCCAGCGCGCGGCGGATCGCGGCGTCGCCCTCATCTTCCGGCTGCTCACCTTCGCCCGGCGCCAGCCGATGCACCCGGCGCCCACGGATGTCGCTGCGGTGGTCGGTTCCATGGAGGAACTGCTCGAGCGTTCGCTCGGCGAGCAGGTCCGTGTGCGGGTCTCCGCGCCGGACTCCCTCTGGACCGCCATGGTGGACGCGCATCAGCTCGAAGCGGCCGTGCTCAACCTGGCGCTCAACGCCCGCGACGCCATGCCGGAGGGCGGTATGCTGGTGCTCGAGATGCAGAACCTGACCCCGAGGGAGCAAAGAGCGCCGGGCGGGCCCGCGCTCGCCCCCGGCGACTACGTCGTCCTGTCGGTTTCCGACAACGGCACCGGCATGACCGCGGAGGTCCTGGAGCACGCCTTCGAGCCCTTCTTCACGACCAAGGACGTGGGCAAGGGCAGCGGACTCGGCCTGCCCATGGTCCACGGCTTCGCGAGGCAATCCGGCGGGACCGTCACCATCGACAGCGAAGTCGGTGTCGGCACGACGGTCCGCCTCTATCTGCCGCGCGCCGCTGCCGGCTCAGTCGCCGCGGAGGCCGACAGCGTCGTCGATGGCAAGCTGCAGCCCATCGAAGAGGGCCTTGCCGTACTGCTGGTCGAGGACGATCCGGCCATGCAGTCGGTGGCAACCGCGATGCTCGAGCAGCTCAACTGCGAGGTCGAGTCCTGCAACAGTGCGGAGCAGGCGCTTGAGATCCTGGGGCGCAGGCGGTTTGACCTGCTGCTGACCGACATCGTGCTGGCCGATGGTCCGAGCGGCTACGAGGTCGCGCTCAAGGCGAAGGAGCGCAGCCCCGGCTTGACCGTGGTGTTCATGTCGGGCTATGCGGAGAGCGCAGCCGTTCATCACGGACGCCTGGCCGCCGGCAGGGAACTGCTCGAGAAGCCGTTCAAGCTGCACCAGCTGGCGGTCGCGATCGAGCGCGCACGACGCACGGCTGCAGAGTGACGGCGGTACGGCCTGCGAAAGCCTGGCGGGGCAGGGGGAAAGGACGCGGGAAGATGGCGGGACAGACCATTCTGGTTGTCGACGATAACGATCTCTATCGCCAGACGCTGCAGGACATGCTGAGCGGGGCCGGCTATCAGGTCTTGGGTGCCAGCAACGGCAGGAAGGCCCTGGAGATCTTCGGCCGCGACGCGGTCGACCTGGTCATCTGCGACATCGTGATGCCGGAGAAGGAAGGCATCGAGACCATCCTGGATCTGCGCCGCCAGAGCAAGGCGGTGAAGATCGTCGCGGTCTCGGGCGCGTCGATGGACAGCAGCATCACCCTGCGCGCGGCGGAGACTCTCGGTGCCGATGCGGGGCTGGAAAAGCCGGTGCGCCGCGCCGCCCTGCTGGAACTCGTCGAAAGGCTTCTGGGCGCGCCGGCCGGCTGAAGCGCCGGGCGGCGACGCCGCTGCGCGCCAGCCTCCGCGGCGCTCTCAAGCGCCTAGGATATTAGCGTTGATGTAGCTATTCTAGAAGCTACAGCGATGCGCCGCTGGCCATCGGGTCGGCAGTTGGGTTCAGGCGATAACGGTTGGAACATTTCCGGCGCCACCTCCTTGCGGCTCCTACCATGCAAAGCCATACATTAGTATTCATCTCTCGACTCCTTGAGCGATGTCTGTAAAGCGAAAGCCGGAAACTCCTTCTCAGCCGGATGTCGAGGGATCCCATCTGACCGACTTGGCCGACGGCTGGAAAACCTGGCGAACCTTCTGTCTGCGCGGCGCCGGCTTCCCGATCGCGGGGCTGGCACGGCTTGCCGCGCCGGAAGCCGCCGCGGCAGTTGAGGCGTACCTGGAGCGCTCCGCCGCCAGCGAGCAGGCGCACGATCGGGTGATGGAGCGCCTCGACGCCCTGTCGAGGGCTGCCGATGGAGAGACCCTGAGAGCGCTGCGGCGGGCCCGCCGGCGGCTGTCAAGGGGCCGCAGCCCGGAGTCAGACCCCGGCATCGCCGAACTGGATCCCTTGATCGTGGAAATGGCGGCCGCCAAGGAGCGGGCGAATGCGGCCAGGGTCTCCGCGGAGACGGCCGTCGCTGAAGCGCTCGTCCGGGTTTCAGACTACCTGCGTGAGGTCGGTCGCGACTCGCGCTTTCGGGAGGCGGTCACTTGGCAGAACCGCCGGGTTCTCAGTGAGAGTATCGATGTTCTGTTGCGGATGCCTGCGGCGAGCAGGAATCGAGTGGCTCGCCGTCATGAGCAGCTTGTTGCCAATTATCTTCAGCGCTACTGCGCCAAGAACGAAACGATCGGTTTTTTCGGTCCGCTCGCTTGGGGAACATGGGTCGATCGCGGTCCGAGTCTGGCTCAGCGCCCAGAAGCGGAATTCCTGACTGCCCGCAGCATCCATCTGGAATACTGGTCGCTTGCGGCCCTTGCCGAAGCACTTTCTGCGCTTCCCGACCTCAGGCCGTGGCTTGCGCCCCGCCTCGATGCCAGCCGGAGAATTGAGGGCCATGTGCTGATCGATGCGCAGGGGGGGCAAAGGCAGATCCTCCCGCATGCGATTCAGGCGCTTATGGTCTGCGACGGAGTGACCGCGGCAAGAGATATTGCCGCTCGTCTTGTCGCCGATCCCGACTGCAGCCTTAACAGCGATCAGGACGTATTTGCCGTCCTCAATCGAGCGGTCGAACACGGTCTGGTGAACTGGTCTCTCAACGTGCCGGTCGGGCCAGATCCCGAAGCCAGCCTGAGAGAAATCCTGGTTCGGATCGGTGATCCCGAGCTGCGATCGCGGCTTCTGCAGCCGCTCGAGGAATTGGTTGCTGCCCGCGATGCCGTCGCTGCCGCGGCGGGGCAGGCCGAGGCCCTGGATGCGGCTTTCGGCCGGCTCGAATCCGTATTCACGCGGATCACGGGGCGGAGTGCCTACCAGCATCAAGGCCAGGTCTACGCGGGACGCACCCTCGTCTACGAAGATTGCCGACGCGGGACGACGCTTGAAGTCGGACCGGACGTACGAGAGCGAATCGCTCCGCCGCTCGCCCTGATCTTGCAGAGTGCACGGTGGTTCAGTCACGCCATTGCGACGCGCTTCGAGAGCCGGCTGAGACAGGTCTTTTCGGCGCTGGAGGCCCGTTTCGCGCCGGAAAGCGTCCCTGTCGGGGCCCTGGACTTTGTCTTCGAGCGAGGCGATCCGTCTCTTCCAGGCATCGTGCGCCAGGTCGCCGACGAGTTGGCCGGCAAGTGGGCGGAGATCCTGGCCGTCGAATCGTCCGACCGGGAAGTGCTGCTTTTGGCCGACGATCTCCGAGACAGAGTTGCGTCTGCCTTCGATGCGCCGGGTCCCGGCTGGCCCGGCGCGCGCCACCACTCCGCCGACATCCTGATTGGCGTGGGAAAAGACCAGCAAGGCAAACCGAGCCGCTATCTCTGCGTATTGGGGGAAGTCCACGTCACGGATACCATGCTGATGCGTCAGGTGATCCGCGCATTGCATCCCCACCCCGCGGAGCTCGTCGAGGCTTATCGGCGGGATATCGACCAAGCCCAGATCTACCGTGTGACCACGCCTGGATTCGTGGGGCATCGCAAGGTGTGGGAACCCTTTTTGTCAGACGATTTTCTGCTGGCACGGGACGGCAGCCCAACCTGGCGCAGCGGAGACGGGGTTCTCCGGCTAGCGGACCTCGTGATCGAGGACTCCCCTGCGGGGCTGGTGGTGCGCAGCCGAGATCGGCGCTACAGCTTTCCAGCGCTGGTTTACTTCGAGCGCCTGCTGTGGCGAGAAGGCTTCACGGAATTCAAGCTGCTGCCGCCGATGCCGCACACGCCGCGGATTATTATTGATTCTCTGGTCGTGAGGCGGGAATCCTGGCGCTTCATCTGCCGCGAGCTGGGCTTCGCATTTGAGAAGACGGAGACGGAACGGTTCATTGCCGCGCGGCGCTGGGCACGGCAATTCGACCTGCCGCGCTGGGTCTTTATCCGCGTTCCCCAGGAGTACAAGCCGGTCTATGTCGACCTCGTGAGCCCGGTCTCGGTCGAGATCCTTGCGAAACTGGTGCGCCGCGCAGTCGAGATCATTGGCGTCGATTCCGTCGTCGGCGTAAGCGAGATGCTGCCGAATCCGAAGAATGCCTGGCTCGCCGATGCCGAGAGTGACACCTATGCCAGCGAGCTGCGCATTGTCGCCGTGGACCCGGTGGCTTGGCAACCGTCACCGGCCGCAGCTTGAAACGGCGGCAAGGATCAAGCCATCTTGAGCGCAATTTCCTCCTTTTTGCGCCCACCGTCAGGGAAGCTGGGCGCCATTCAGAAAATCTCAGTGGAACGGGCACTTACGAGGACCGCGTAGAAACCCCCCAACGCAGCCTCAAAAGGCTCCGCTGACTGGATGCAAGAATTCTTACTCTCCCGCTAGAGCCGCTTTCAACGCCGGCAATGCGGATCTCAATCCGTGGTGCGCTGCCTGGTCCCTCAGCCTCTGGAGCGTGGTGAGACACGCCTGGTCACATTCTTCTTTCCCGATGGCAGCCAGGATGCGGCCGCGAGAGATGAAGAAATCGGTTAGAGGTGAGGGCTCAGACCGCGTATAGGCATCAAGCCGGTCTGCAAAGTACTCGAGTTCGTCGAACGCGCGGCGCCGCAGCGCGCCCTCCATGCCGTCACGGTAGAAGGAGAAATAGTGGTGGCTGATGCATCCCTCGTCGAGCAGTGCCTGACCGTCCCTCAGGGCGTCGCACCGCTCCGCATCATTATCCGTAAAAAGCGCCAGAGTTCCCAGCGCCCGCGGCCCGGAGATTCTCGCGCCAACCTCTCTGCTGATCGCCACAGCCTCTCTTGCGAGTTCAAGGCACTCTCTGTGCCGACCCTGAGCATACCGGATTCTCGCAAGGCTGGCGAAGCTGAAGGGTTCGTAGCTCCTGGCACCGAGATAGCGCGCCTTTTCCAAAGCAGCTTCGAAAGCCTCCTCCGCAGAGTTTAAGTCAGCCATATCGATAAGTATGCCGCCCTTGATCCCCGACGCAATCATTGCAGCGCGATCCTGGCCGACCGCCTTCGCCATGGCCACGGAGCGGTCGCTGTCGCGCAGTGCGCCCTCAAGGTCCATTTTGAAATAGCGCGTCAACCCGCGCATGTGAAGGTTCGCCACCTCGACACGGCCAAAGTTGTTCTCGCGCGATTTCTCTACACAGAGGTCATAATTCTTATGCGCGGTCATCATTTGACCCCGCATGTAGTAGGCGTCGCCCAAGACGCTGAGGGCACGTGCTTCGTTTTCTGAGGACCTGGCAGTCCGGGCTTCTTGTAAGGCCCGCTCGCTGTGCGCAAGGCAACCATCAAGATCGCCGGAGCGAAAAGCGACACTGGCGCGGTGATAGTGAATCTCTGCGAGCTGTTTGGCCAGGTGGTGTTTGACGGCATAGGCTTCAGCCTTCTGCAATGCAGAAACGGCATTTGCGTAATGCTCTGCCAGGCGTTCGGCAAAAGCTAAGCCAATCCAAGCCTCGCATTTGGCGATATCATCGTCGGCTTTGCCGATTGCAGCGGAAAAGCACTCCAAGGATCCCGGTATGTTGCCCAGCTCCCTGCGGAGACTACCTTGCAAACACAAAAGAGCGTGCTGAATGACAGCGGTCGTGGCACAGGAAAGCGCCTGTTCCGTCACTTCAGCAGCACGATCATATTGGTTCCTTCGAATCAACCACTGCGCAGCATCAAGGAAAGCGTCGGCAGCTGAGGGACTGGCTGCCTTGTACAGGTGTTCAGCGCGCAGCACGGCGTCCCGCTCGGTAAACCAAGCCGCGGTCATTTCATGCAGCGCCTTTCGCCGCGATTCAAGAAGCGACGCGTAAATCGCTTCACGAATTAGGGCATGGGCGAAGATCAGTTCGTCGCCATAGGGACGAACCAGGTTGTGGGCGATAAGAATATCGGGTTGATAGCTACCGTCTGACAGCAAGTGGCGGAGCGCATCGACAGCGAACCGCTGACCCAAAACCGAGGCTGATTGCAAAGCTTTTCGGTCTCGTGCCGGCAGCGTGTCAGTGCGTGCCTGGACAATACTTTGTATCGAGCCGGGAACGGCCTTTTCAGCCAATTGACTCGGGCTTCGAAGGAGCTGCTCAAGAAAGAGAGGGTTGCCACCAGCGCGCTCAACACAAATCTGCGCAAACGCACTGCTAACGCCCGGAAAATCTTGTGAAAGCGCCCGTGCTTCGGTCAATCTCAACGGGCCGAGATCAATCGTTGTGATCGGCGTCACGCCAACCGTACTGCGCCAGGCCTGGTTGAGCTGATCGCTGTCAATCCTTGAGGTCATCAGCAAGACCGCGGCGATATCGCCCACCGTGGCCGCTAGGTGGGCGAGCTGGCTCAGAAGCGCGGGCTTTGCCCAGTGAACGTCTTCTACTTTCAGAAGAAGCGGCGCAGCCTGACATCGGTTTCGTACAAGAGCCGAGAATGTTTCCTGCTGACCGCGTATCCGGATTGCGCTATCCATCGCGTCATGGATTGACTTGAGGTCCGGCGGTTGCTCGAGATCAAGCAAGTCGTTCAGATAAATTTGCTGATCCCGGGCAATCAATCCATTGTTAACGGCAGCTGCCGCAGTCGCAAGTCGGAGATCCCTGCTGCTCGCCGGACGGAGGTCGAGTAGGCTGCGGACAAGCGCGCGAATGGCGTCTTGCCCCTTGGCGACACCGAAGTCGAGGACCAGTCCTGTGTGTGTTTGAAAGCCCATTTCCTCTGCAAGTCGTTGCGCCTCCTCGACAAGACGGGTCTTGCCAATCCCCGCTTCGCCGCGAATGTAAATTGATTGACCAAGGCCGCTTTCGAGGCAGCCTTCAATAGCGCTCCTGATTTGCTTGAGTTCCCGCAGTCGCCCGACGAAAGGGTGCTCGCGCCGATCATTTCTTGCTGCCACTTTCTCAAGGCGCCAGATTGGCGTGGGCTGCCGGAGTCCCTTTACCTCTGCAGTTCCAATTAATGTCCCTTCAAAGCGAGGCGACATCGCAGCCCTCACGGCATCGGAAACCAGAGTTTCGGAAGGAGCAGCCAAGTCGGTCAGGCGAGAAGCAAGGTTCACGCTGTCGCCGGTGACGGTGTACTCGTTCAGAACGCTGCTTCCTGTGTCGCTTGCGACCACTTGCCCGCTTGCGATGCCGATGTGAACTTTAAGCGGAGGTTCAATCGAGCAGATCGCTTTATGAATTTCAAGGGCGGCCATGCCGGCGCGTTCCGGATCATCTGTGTGTGCAATGGGGACGCCGAACACCGCCATAACAGCGTCGCCGATGTGCTTGTCGATAGTGCCACCATAGGATTTGACGACGTCGTCGACCGCCTTGAAGAAGCGATTCAACAATGCATGCGTCTGTTCTGCACCAAGCGTGTTGGAGAGCCGGGTGAAATCTGACAGATCCGCGAACAGCACAGTGACCTGTCGAAGCTCGCGACCGGCTGCAACCGCGGAAGGGATGTCGGATCTGCTCGGAGAGTCGGTCCGATCCAATTCTGCGATAGCCCGGAGGAGGCGCTTCCTGTCAGCGAGGCGGGCAATCCCCATATCCTTGAGGTCTTCATTGGTAATCTCAAGGAGCATCTCGGCGTCGATGCCGTTCTCAGCAAATACTTCGATGTAGTCGTCGAAGCCGATGCGCTTCAGCCAAGCACCGATGTCCATTGCCGATCTGCCAAGCTTGCCGATGCCAGGAAGACCATAGCATGACTTGGGTAGAAGCGCTTGGGTCAAGATCTTTGAGGTGCTGGCGCCAGGGTCGACGCTGGCAGACCAAACCAGACAGCGTGGAATTCGCCCGAAAGCCGAAAACAGGCCGTCCCGGTACGCGCTGGAAGGACCGGCTATGACTGCCGCCGCGCTACCACCTTCATATACTTCGCACCGCCGGGCATGGTGGGGCCGCTGGGGCGGGGTTTCCCCGGGTCACTGCTTTCGAGCTGTTCGAAGACATCGAGCTGGAAGCCGGCCGCTTCGAAGAGGTCGGCCAGTTCCTCGCGGGTGCGTACCGGGAAGGAGCGCTTCTCGCCCAGGTAGGTCCGCGCCATGGCGGCGAGCTCCGCCTCGGGGCAGTCCAGGTGCTCGCGAAAGCGCCCGAGGTCGGCCGTCATGCGGGCGATGAAGGCATCGGCCTCTGCGGAGGAGAAGGCGGAGCTGGCCGGCGCCCGGGCGCCGCGCAGGCGGTTGATGGTGACGAGCCGGCCGCCGGGACGCAGCAAAGTGAACCAGGATCGCATCAACCGCGGGCGCGCCTCCGGCGGGTAGTTGCCGAGGAAGGAGTGGGTGACGATGGCGTCGAAGCCGGCGTCGTCGCGCAGCGCAAGAATGTCGGCCGCCTTGGTCTCGACCGGAAAGCCTTCGCGCTCGGCAAACCAGCGACACAGCGCCAGCGGCGTGTCGCAGCGGTCGGTCACGGTGATCTGCGGCGGGCAGGCGGCGCCGGTGAATGCCTCGCGGGTGACCTCCAGCATGGCGAAGTCGGCGGCGCCGGAAACCAGAACGCGGGCCGGCGTGGCGCTGTCGGCGAGGGGTGCCAGGGCCTCCCGGTAGAAGGCCGCGTGCAGCTCCGGCGAGGAGCCGTAGTCGAGCAGGCGCATGAAGGGCCAGAAACCGTGATACCAGGCGCAGGTTTCGCCCGTGGCGGCGTCGCGCCAGCAGCGCTCGGGCGCCAGGCGGTGGGCGAGGCGGGCGCACTCGGCCAGCTGCGTGACGTGGTCAGGGCGCATCGCCGTGAGTGCTCTCCTGCGCTGCCTTCTTGGGGGTCAGTGGTGCACCTGGGGCTTGCCGTCGCCAGGCATGCGCGCCGCATCCCAGCCGTTGCCGCCTTGCTGCTCGGCGCCTGCGGTCTCGGCATCTTCTACTACGACTGTTCGGATCCGCTCAAGCGCTTTCCCCGGCTGGCCGCCGGGCCAAGCCGCTGGCACTGTCCGCTCTCCTGCCGTTCGCATTTCTGTTCGGCTGTCCCGCCGGCCTGACGGCTTTTGCGGTTCAGTATTCGAAGCATGGAGG
>JBFGUI010000042.1:0-19925 GCA_041565695.1 Kiloniellaceae bacterium | reverse complement strand
CCGATCAATCCGGCCGACAACACCCGCACCATCTCGGTCGAGGTCAGCTACGACTTCCAGTTTCTGCTGCCGCTGATGCCGGACGGCGTGATCCCGATCACCGGCGCCTCGCGCGGCTTCCTCATTCCGCCGCCGCTGGGTGCCGGACCGACGATCACGGGCAGCCCGATCGGCTGCGGACGCAGCTAGAACACTCTGCGGCCGCGTGCCGCCTTTTTTCCCGAAGCACAGCAAAAAAAAATCGGCCCCGGAGGGGGAGATCCGGGGCCGAGTGGATTATTCGTGGCTTAAAGGTAGGTCACACAGTGTTGTCGCTGGACACCGTATAGGACCTAGTACTGGCTTAGCAGTCGTAGAATGATACCTGTCGGCGACTGGAAAATCAACGAAAATTAAAATAGTTAACCATGTAAGTTAATGAGATTGCGAATTATCGTTTCGGATTTGTCTTAAAATACGGGTTAAATAGTTAACGTCACCGGAATTCAGCCAGTTCTCACCCGTCAAGGACTTCTGGGGTATTGCGGTCAGCGGCTTCGCCAGAGGCCGCGGCCGGCGGCGCGTGCGCTGTCCTCCGCCGCGACGTAGTCCGGGGCGTAGTCGCGCGCGGCCAGGGCCCAGCCCTGTTCGACCAGCCAGGCGTTCAGCTCCGGCCCGCCGACGCCGCCGAGATAGCAGACGGCGAAAATCTCGCCGCCGGGCCCGCGGCCGCGCTCCAGGCATTCGACCCAGTGGTTGGCGATGCGGTTGCGGGCCGCCCAGCGGGCCTCCTGGCCGCAGTTCCAGGTCCGGCCGGCGAGGGGACAGGTCTGCTCTGCGCGGGCGCCGCGCAGGCCGTAGAGGTAGACCGGCCGTCCGCCGAAATCGAGCAGCCCGGAATCGATCACCTGCGGTGCCCGCCCGCGGATGTCGGCGCTGCCCAGCTGGGCGGAGGCCGCGGCGGCACTACACAGCAGCGCCAGACCGGCGAGGACGGATCGTGCGGCCCAGCGGCCGGGACTCGAGGACGAGGCGGGCATACGCCGAACTTGCCACAAGCCCAGACGCAAGGTAAGGCGTCGCAGGTTCGCTTTGCGGAGGGGGCGCCGCTCTCCTATCATCGGGCAGGCTTTTCGCCCCCCTTGTCGCGGGCGGACTATCGGGCAGGTCGAGACATGCCGGACGAAGACGAGAAGAAGACCGACAAGCCGGAGGAAGCAGCTGCGGCCGAGGACAGCGGCGCCGAGGAGGCGGGCGATGCGGACCAGGACGCCATGATGGCCGAGTGGGAGGCCATGGCTGCCGAGGGCGAGGACGAGGGCGAGGGCGAGGAAGACGCCGCCGCGCAAGAAGGTGCCGGCGACAGTGCCGAGGCGCCGGCGGTCTCCGTCAAGATGCCGGCCATCCACGAGGTCTCCCTGGAGGCCTATGCCATCCTCGGCACGGCCGCCATGCCGGTCAGCCAGCTGCTGCGCATGGGGCGCGGTGCCGTGGTGGAACTGGATACCGGCCTCGGCGACGAGATCGAGATGCGGATCAACGATCAGCTGGTCGCCAAGGGCGAGGTGGTCGTGGTGGAAGACCGCATCGCCATCGAGATCACCGAGATCGTCAAGCGCGAAAGCAGCTGACCGCGGCCGCGGGCGCGGCCGATTCACAGCAGAATGTCAGGATCAGAAGGGGGCCGGGTTTCAGGCCGCGCGGGTGCTGGTCGGCACGCCCTGGCGCAGGCACAGCGAGATCAGCCGCAGGGCCGGGTCGCTCAGGTCGAAGGAGATGCCGAGGCTGCGGCCATCCTGCCACTCGCAGGTGCCGTCGATCGCACCGGCGCTCTCGTGCTCCAGGCTGACCTCGCCAGGCGCCTTCGGCTCGTGGGCGAGGCGCAGCTTGGCACCGCCGATCGAGACGTCCTCGAGCTTGCCCTGATACTGCTGTCCGCCGATGGTCAGGAGAATGTCTTCCTGGCGCGGCAAGACGAAGCGCAGCGAACGGCGGCGCTCGAAGTCTCGCAGGTGCTCTGGTCCAACCTTGGATTTCATGAAAGCTCCACAAAGGGCTATTCAGACCCGCCTACAGAATAGAGGATACAAGTTAATTTTTTCCTAAACACCACAGCCTTATTCAAGTAAACGAAATGGTAAGATTAACGGTGATCTTGCTTGCCCGGCATGGCATCTAGTCACGGGCTGTTCTCGTGTCATTCTCGGGAACACGAAGGTCCTGCGCGGGGCGCTTCTCGCGGGAGGCGATCTGCGCGAAACTTCCGGGAACGCGACTCGGCACGGCCGGCGGCGGCCTTGAGCTGCCGCGGGCCCGGATCAACAGGGGGAAGATGAGCATGCCGTCGTTCGACATCGTCTCGGAAACGGATCTCAACGAGGTCGACAACGCCGTGGCCGGCATGACCCGGGAGATCGGCACCCGCTACGACTTCAAGGGTTCGAAGTGTACCATCGAGCGCAAGGAGGGGGTGCTGACCATCGTGGCCGACGATGACCTCAAGCTGCGCCAGATGCATGACCTGCTCAGCACCTACCTGACCCGCCGCAAGATCGACCCGGGCGCCTGCGATCTCGGCAAGCCCGAGAAGGCCGGCGGCAACACCATCCGCCAGCAGGTCACCATCAAGCAGGGCATCTCCCAGGACCTCGCCAAGCGGATCGTCAAGGAGTTGAAGGGCAGCAAGCTGAAGGTCCAGGTGGCGATCCAGGGCGAGAGCCTGCGCGTCACCGGCAAGAAGCGCGACGACCTGCAGGAGGCCATCGCCCTGGTGAAGGGCCTGAACATCGACCAGCCGCTGCAGTACGAAAACTTCCGGGACTAGTCGTTTTGCGCCCGGCGGGGCCCCCGGGCGCCCGTCGGTAACCTGCTGTTAACCATGATTTCTCCTGGATATGCCCGGCCCCGCGCGGTGGCTGCGGGCGTTTACCTCATGGTTACGTTTCAGGGGGAAGCTAATAGGCAAAGCCGTAAACCGTGGAGCACTCCATGTCGGTATTGCCTATTGGTCACCTCGATTTCACGCGCGCGGACATCCATGTCCTGCTGAACCGGGGTAGTGAGCTGGTGGATCGCGGCCTGGCCGGCGCCTGCGTGCCGGTCGAGACCGAGGCCGGCGAGCTGGTCATCGCCCTGCTCGACTACGATCATCAGTGCTTGATCTGTGCCATCGGCAAGTCGCAGGGCTGGTACTACGCGCTGGACGCGGCCTGGCAGCCGCTCGCCCAGGGGCAGCTGATCGACGACGTTCTGTCGGTGCTGCCGGGCGCGCTGGAGGCACACCGGCCGGCGGCGGCGAACGCCTGCTGAGCGGCGCGGCCCGCCGACGGGCCGCGTAAGAGGGAGGCCGCGAAAGGCCCGATCTGTTCATGCCATCCGCCCCCCGATCCTG
The DNA here is from genome assembly GCA_041565695.1 of Kiloniellaceae bacterium. Taxonomy (GTDB): domain Bacteria; phylum Pseudomonadota; class Alphaproteobacteria; order Kiloniellales; family Kiloniellaceae; genus Pelagibius. The sequence goes on along the minus strand of JBFGUI010000042.1, from coordinate 16,555 downwards.
TGCCTCTCTTTTTCTCGTCACGCTGCTGAGCGCCGCGGCGGCCGTGCCCGCGGCCCTGGCCGGCGAAAAGCCGGCGGCGCCCGAAGCCGACGCCGCGGCGGAAGCCGCAGCCCCGGCCGCGCAGCCGGCGCCGCCGGCGGCACCCGCCGGCTCCCCCTGGGAGCACCCGCTGTGGCACAACGCCACCACCATGATGCGGATCTATCTCTGCGATCACGCCCGGCGCCCGCCGAGCTGGTGCGGCGAGGCGCAGGAACTGCCGGCCAACGTCGATCTGCCGGCGCCCCAGGGACCGCCGCTGCACGCCGACGACGCCCGCTGGCTGGCCTTCCTCGAACAGTCCGATCCGGCCAATCTCAGTGCCGCCGACGTGGCGACCATCCGGCGCCGCGCGGTGCAGCGCCGCGATCCCCAGGCCATGGAGATCCTGGGCTTTCTCTATGCCCAGGGCGAGGCCGTGGAGCGCGACTACGTGGAAGCCTACCGCTGGTACGGCCTCGCCTACCTGGCGGGCGAGACCCGTGTGCGCGCGAACATGCACATCGTCTGGCAGCAGCTTCAGCGCCATGACCTGGAAGGCGCCCTGGCCCTGACCCGCGAGTTCGACGCCCTGGCCGCCGGCAAGGTGCCGCCCGGCCTCGCGCCGGCGACCCCAGGCAGCAAGGGCGATTCCGGCACAACGCAAGACAGCGTCGCGGGGCGCTAGCCCCTCGCGGCCGAAAACACCCCGTGCCGGCACCTGCGGCCGCCTGCTTCAGAGAGCGCTTCGCCGATGCCGTCAACGGCCTGTGGCCGCCCTGTTGCAGAATCATCGCAGCCGTCTGCATAAACTTCGCGCTTCTGCACAACAAATAGACAATCGCAGAATGTGCTTTGAAATTTGCTGAATAAATGATCATATGAGTTATCGGGTCGGCGCGGCGCGCCGGCCTCGACGTCCATAGGGCGTTTCCTCCCTAAACTTGGGGCCACCGCGTGCGGTGGCCTTTTTTTCTGTCTGCCGGGTGAGACAGGCTCAGGCGGGCCGCTTGAGGGCGGCGACCAGGAAGGGCAGGCTGCGGTCGAGACGGTAGTCGATCGAGGAGTGGTTGTCCGGGAACTCCTCGTAGACGTGCTCGACGCCCGCGGCGGCGAGCCGGCGGTGCAGGCGGCGGGCGCCATAGAGCAGGTTGTACTGGTCCTGGGTGCCGCAGTCGATCCACAGCCCCTTCAGCCGCTTCAGTGCGGTGCCCGCGCTCTCGGCCAGCACTACCGGATCCCACTTCAGCCAGTTGGCCCAGCGCTCGGCGATCACCTCGCAGGTCTGCGCATCGACCGGCAGGCGCACGCCGCAGTAGGCGGCGGGGTCCGGATCGTAAGTGGCGCACATGGCGAGGCTCATGAGCACGTGCAGGTCGGCGCCGGCGAACTTCGGCCCGGCCTCGAAGTCGGTGATGAAGGTCTCGATCGAGCCCTCTTTCTTGCCGAGCGCGCGCAGGGTACCCGGCATGTCCGGCAGGTAGCAGAGCTCGAAGGCCATGTCGCCGGAGTGACAGGCCGCTGCGGCCCAGAAGTCGGCGTGCCGCATGGCGTTGACCAGCGCGCCGTAGCCGCCGGAGGACTTGCCGAACAGGCCGCGCCGGCCGGGCCCGCCGCAGGCGAAGCGGTCCTCGACCAGCGGCACCACCTCCTTGATCAGGATGTCTTCCCAGGGCCCCATGGCCGCGGAGTTGATGTACTGGTTGCCGCCCAGTCGGGTGAAGCAGTCCGGCAGGGCGACCACCACCGGCGGCAGCTCGCCGGCGGCGATCAGCCGGTCGAGGCGCTGCGGCAGGTTCTCGCCGAAGTTCTTCCAGTTGAGGTGGGCCGGCCCGGTGGAGGTGAAGCCGGCGAGGTCGACCAGCAGCGGCAGGCCGTGGCCGTCATGCTCGGCCGGCAGGTAGACCGCCACGTCGCGCCGCGTCGGGTCGCCCAGCAGGTTGCCGTGCAGCAGCGCGGAGTCGAGGGTCAGGGTCGTTAACTTGCCCCGGGGGGCGCTGGAGTCGCGGCGCATCTTGCTGTCCTGCTCGCAAAGGAAAGGGGCTGGCGGCGGATGTTGACCATGAGCGCCTGTCTATTGTGTTTCGCGCGAGCGATCAATGCCCGCTTCCCCTGTGCGGTCAAAGGCCTAAGGTGATACTTTTCGTCTGCGATCGAATGGCTAGACTGGGTCGCGGAGTCCAGGGCGCATACGGAAAGGGACAGCGAAGGTGCCGGTAATTGCAGCGGTCGAGGGACGCGAGGAGGAGCTGATCCTGCGCTGGCAGGACGGCACCGAGAGTCATTTCCCGTGGTTCTGGCTGCGCGACCATGGCCAGGATCCGGAGAGCCTCGATCCGAAGACGCTGCAGCGCCGTGTCGATACCTTCAGTCTCGACGAGGCGGTGCGCGGCTGCGGCACGGAGATCCTCGATGCCGGGCGCGGTCTTGCGATCACCTGGGAGAACGACGGCAGCGCCAGCCTCTATCCCGCCGACTTCCTGGCCGCCATGGCCGGGGGCGGCAAGGGCGAAGCCGACTACCGGCGCCGCCTGCCGCTACGTCTCTGGTCGGCGCGCAGCCCGCTGGAGCCCCTTCGGCCACTGCCCTGCGGCGAGGTCATGGACAGCCCGGCCGGCCTGCGCCGCAGCCTCGAGCGGCTGTGGCAGAACGGCTTCGTGGTGATCGACGGGGCGCCGACGGACGAGGATTCGGCGCGCCGGCTGTTCGGGCGCTTCGGCTATATCCGCGAGACCATCTTCGGCGCGCTGTGGTCGCTCTCGGCGGAGTTCACCGGCCACGAAGACACCGCCTACTCGACCCAGCATCTCGAACCTCACACCGATTCCACCTACAGCCACGACGCGCCGGGCCTCCAGGGCTTCCTCTGCCAGGTCTTCGACGGTACCGGCGGGGAGTCGATCCTGGTGGACGGCTTCGCTCTGGCCGAGGAGATGCGCCGCGAGGCGCCGGAGCTGTTCAAGGTCCTCTGCGAGGTCGCCGTGCCCGGGCACTACATCGAGCCCGGCGTGCACCTGCGCGCCGAGCGTCCGGCGTTCCGTCTCGACGGCGAGGGGCGGCTGGAGCAGGTCAGCTTCAACAACTATGACCGCGCGCCCTTCCTGCTGCCGCCCGAGCGCATGAAGGCCTTCTATCGGGCCTACAAGCATTTCCATGCGCGCATCGTCACGCGCGACAACTGGTTGACGGTGCCGCTCAGGCCCGGCATGGCGCTGATCTTCGACAACTGGCGCGTGCTGCACGGCCGCCTGGGCTACACCGGCAAGCGGGTCTTCTGTGGCTGCTATCATAACCACGAGGACTTCGAATCAGCTCTGCGGACGCACTGCTCGGGGCAGTGAGGCCCAACGGAGCCGACAACAAAAACAACGACAAGACCAACGACGACAGGGAGAAACGCAATGAAGTCGATTTTCAAGCTGGGCGCGGCCGTCGTGCTGGCCTCGGTCCTGGCGGCGCCGGCGGCCATGGCCGGTGCGACGCTCGACCGGGTGATGAGCTCCAAGACGCTCACCATGTCCTCGGACGCCGAATATCCGCCGCAGTCCTTCCTCAACGACGCCAACGAGATGGACGGCTTCGACGTCGACGTCGGCAAGGAGATCGCCCGGCGCATGGGCGTCGAGCTGAAGATCGTGACGCCGTCCTGGGACATCATCACCGGCGGCAACTGGGGCGGCCGCTGGGACATGTCGGTCGGCTCCATGACGCCGACCAAGCAGCGGGCCGAGGTGCTGAACTTCCCGGCCGTCTACTACTACACGCCGGCGGCCTTCGCCGTGCACAAGGACTCCAAGATCAGCTCGCTGGCCGACCTCAACGGCAAGACCATCGGTGCCTGCGGCGGCTGCACCTACGACGCCTACCTCAACAAGGACCTGGTGATCGACGCCGAGGGCGCGCCGCCCTTCGAGTACAAGGTGGAAGCCGGCGAGATCAAGACCTACGAGACCGACACCCATGCCTTCGACGACCTGCGGCTCGGCGACGGCACGCGTCTCGACGCGGTGTTCTCGGCCCTGCCGACCATCCAGGAGGCGATCGACAACGGCGGCTACCCGATGAAGGTGATCGGCACGCCGGCCTTCTACGAGCCGCTCTCCGTGGCCACCGACAAGGGCGATCCGGAGTTCGATGCCAAGATCACGGCCATCGTCGAGGAGATGCGCGCCGACGGCACCCTGAAGAAGCTGTCGGAGAAATGGTACGGCGTCGACCTGACCTCCGTGCAGTAAGCGGGGGCAGGGATGTATGAAAGCGCCCGCGAGCACCCCTGGGTCTCGCGGGCCGCAATCCTCCTCGTCGCGGCGGTGGCGCTGACGGCCCTCGGGCTGGGCGGCACCGCCGTCGGCGACCTGCTCTCTCCGGTCATCGGCCTGCGCGATCCCGACGCGCCGGCCGGCTTCGCACGCGACCTGCTGGTCGGCCTGGTGCTCGGCGTCGCCTTCCTCATCAACGTGGAGATCCTCAAGCTGCTGGCCTTCCGCATCCAGGTCTTCGTGGTCTGGGGCGAGCTGCTGCTGCTGTTCTACGGCTTCGTGCTGTCCTTCGACCGCGACTTCGGCGTGATCTTCGAGGTCGGCGCGCGCTCGGGCGTCTCCAACCTCTACTTCCTGATCACCACCGGCGCCTTCACCACGCTCTATGTCTCGCTGATCGCGATTGCCATCGCCTGCGTCCTTGCCCTGCTCGGGGCGCTCGGCAAGCTGTCGAGCAACGGCATGGCCTACGCCATGGCGACCTTCTACATCTCCTTCTTCCGCGGCACGCCGCTCTTGCTGCAGGTGGTGCTGATCTATACCGGCTTCGCCCAGCTCGGTTTCGTGCTGGAGGCCGTGCCGGCGGGCATCACCGCGCTGTCGCTCTGCTACGGCGCCTACATGGCGGAGATCTTCCGCGCCGGGATCGAGGGCGTGCCGCCCGGCCAGCGCGAGGCAGCCCGCGCGCTCGGCGTGCCCGACGGCCTGATCTTCCGCAAGATCATCTTCCCACAGGCCATGCGGCTCATCGTGCCGCCGACCGGCAACCAGTTCATCGCCATGCTGAAGGACTCTTCGCTGGTCTCGGTGGTCGGCGTCTGGGAGCTGACCAAGACCGCCCAGGTGCTCGGCAAGCGCGATTTCCAGGTCTTCGAATTCCTCATCGCCGCGGCCGTGCTCTACTGGATCATGTCGGTCGTCTTCGAGCTGCTGCAGGCGCGCCTGGAAGCCCACTACGGCAAGGGCCAGAAACGCTGAGGTCCTGCACCTGAAACCTCTCGCTGGAATGGTCTGGGAAAAACAAATCGTTCCCGACGCCGTACCCTTCCGCCGCGAGGCGATCGTGGTGGGGTAGGGGCGTTACCGCTCGTAAAGATACCAGTGCAGGTAGCTGCGCAGGTTCAGTAGGTGACGGCCCCAGTGACTTTGGAATCCGAAGCGGAATTGCCAGAGGGCATCGGTTTCCCCGCTGTTCTCCGATAACCACACAACGCCGCGGAGTTCGTCGTAGATGTCGGCGAGGTCGTCGATGGCATCACAGGTCATGACGTCCTCCCCCGGCAGTTGTTCCGGCGCACTCCAGCCGTAGAGACCCAAATCAGGGAAGCAGCGCTCCATGCGGCTGCGAGTCTCATGATGATCCCGGGGCGGCGGCAGGATATCTGATGAGGGAGCCACGTCTGCGCTCTGATGGTAAGCAGACAACAGCTGGTCCAGGATGTTAGCCAGTCGGTCGGGGCTGCGTTCTTGCGGCGATGTGTCATCGTCGAAGAAGGCGAGGTAATCACGCACTGTATTGAGCATCCGAGGAGCCTACCTCAACCCCCGAAGAGATGCGTGCCGAGGATGAAGCGACGGCCGGCCGTCACCGGCAGCACCTCGTGCAGCAGGGCGCAGGACCACACGATGGCGGTGCCGGGCGGCACGCGGTAGCCCTCTTCGCCGTATTCGCGGAAGCGCAGGCCACCGCCTTCGAAGTCGTCGTTCAAAGCGACGGCCATGGTGAAGCGGCGGTGGCGCGTCGGTCCGGTGGTGTTGTCGCGGTGGGGGCCGAGGCGGCCGTCCTCCGCTGAGTCGTAGGCCGCGATGCGGTATTCCTCGCGCTGCGAGACCCGGGTCTGGAAGGTCTTCATGATCTCCGGCAGCACACGCCGGTTCAGCTTGGCGTCGAGATAGCGCTGGACTTCGGGGTCGCGCACCACGAACTGCACCACCCTGCCGTGGTCGCTGAGGCCGGCCTTGAAGTCGCCTTCCTCCTGATCGAAGCCCTCGTTCTTGAAATCGTAGCCCTCCCACAGCGGCACAGGGCGATGCCACACGTCGATGAGGGCGGTGCAGTCTTCCGGCGTCAGCACCCGGGGCAGGACCAGGACAGGGGGATGACCGTCCAGGGGCTGGCCGCTGTCGTGCCCGGCGGCGCAATCAAGCGCCTCGGCGATCGCGGGCCAGCGGCTGGCGCCGCCGCCGTCGATGATACCGACGATGCGCAGATTGCCGTCCAGGGCGAGCGTGACGGTGGTGCGCCCGACGGTCCGGGGATCGAGGCCGCAGGCGTCGTAGACCTTCGCTTCGGGATCCGACAGCACGGGAAAGGGCAGGGCCTGCGCCTGCTCGAGATCGCCATTTGCGCGACCTTCGCGGCGGGTCAGCGCCAGGACCACCGCATCGCGATCCCGCAGTTCGTCGTTGCGGTCGCGCAGGGCCGCCAGCTCGTCGGCGAAGGAAGGCGCCTCCGCGACCGCACGGCATTCGAAAACAAGCAGCAGAGGGCGCCCGGAGAGGTCGTTGGAGATCGGCGTGACGGGCCGGCCTTCGCTGTCCGCCAGGGCAAAGGCCGGGATGCGGTCGCCGATCTCCAGGCGGTCGGCATGGGCGAATGCGCCGCTCTGCTGCCGTGAGTTTGCCATTGACGCTTGTTTCCCCTCGCGTTGCGGGACCGGTCAGCCCCCGCCAGGCGGCGTCGCATCACCTGGCAAGCGTCGGGCGGTTCTACTCCACCAGCCTTGCTTCGGCGCCGGGACCGCGCTCGAAGGCGGTGAGGTGGCCCATCACGGTGCCGTAGGCGGTTTCGATCTGCAGGCGCACCGGGATCAGCGGCGCGCCGTCCTCCGGCCGGGCCACCCAGATGATGCGTTCGCGCGCCGTGGCCGCATACTTGTTGCGCTCCATCCGATGACCGCCGAGCAGTTCGTAGTCGAGGCGGCAGCCCCGCGCCAGGCCGGCGTAGATCGAATAGCTCGTCGGCTCCAGCTCGGTCTCGCCGGCGTCGGTCACCGTCAGGTCATAGCGCCGCCGCCCGTCGAAGACGGAGAACGCGCCCTCGCAGCGCCCGTCGTCCTGCAGCACTTCGGCGAGGCCGGCGATGACGCTCAGCGGGTCGAGCGTGCCCCGGCCGGCGTCCGCGGGCAGGGGATGGCGGTCGACCCAGTCCTGCTCCGGCTCGACCACCGTCTCGGTGACGTCGCCGTCGGGACCGTAGCGCAGGATGACGAGCTTCTCGCCGCGGTCGGAGGTGCCGTGGTTCTCATGGTGCTGCGGGATGATCTTGCCCGTGTCCAGGCGCCCGCGGCTCTCCGTGGTGCCCTTCCAGGGATTGAGCCAGCCGAGGAACCCTTGGGTCTGCGCCTCCGCGGCGATGCGGTAGCCGCTGGCGCTGCGCTGCCACAGGGCGTCGGCGTTGAGCACGTGAAAGCCGCCGAAGTAGACCTCGTAGCGGGCGCTCATCGGATCGGCCCGCGCGGGCGAGACGCTCGCGGCGGCGGCGAACAGCAGGCCGGCCGCGGCCAGCCAAGCCGCTCCGGCAGGGCGGGCGCGGCGGGCAGTGATCTGGCCGGATGTTCGCATCTGCATCATCCCCTACGCGGCCGATAACGGGAAAAGCCTATCACGGCTCCGCGCCCGGCAGCTATACCCTCGTTACGTGGCGACCGGCGCCCTGGATCAAGTCTCTGCGAGGCCTGAAAATGGGGCAGCCTTTAGCGAAATCGTCAACCTGCTGGCGGATCTGCCGTCGGCGGCGGCGGGCGAGGTCTTCGAGAAGCTGCAGGCCCGGCCGGCGGGCGGGCCCTGCACGTCGAAGCAGCCGCGATATAAGGCCAAAGGCCTCGCGAAGCAGGGTCGATCCCTGTAGCATCGCCCGCGCGCTGCAATTCAGGAACGGACTCGAGGACACATGAAAGCGATACATCTGCTGCGACACGCCCGCCCGGACGAGGCCTGCGACTGCGTCGAGGTCGAGGATGTCGGCGCGCCCGCAGACGGCGAGGTGGTGGTGGAGGTCCGGGCCGCGGCGATCAACCCCGCCGACCTGCTGATCATGGAGGGGCGCTATCCCGGCCCCGAGACCCTGCCGGCGCCCATGGGCATCGAAGGCGCGGGGCGCGTGGTCGCGGTCGGCGCCGGCGTCACCGACCTGGCGGCGGGCGACAAGGTGATCAGCCTGGGCCGCGCCAACTGGGCCGAGCGCATCAAGGCGCCGGCCGACAGGGTAGTGAAGCTGCCCGAGGGCATCGACTTCAGCCAGGCGGCGATGCTCAAGGCCAATCCACCCTCGGCGCATTTCATGCTGAGCGACTACGTCGAGCTGAAGCCCGGCGACTGGGTGGCGCAGAACGCCGCCAACTCGGCGGTCGGGCGCCACGTCATCCGCTTCGCCCGCGCGCGCGGCCTCAAGAGCGTCAACATCGTGCGCCGGGAATCGCTGGTTGCCGAGCTGAAAGCGCACGGGGCGGACGTGGTGGTGGTCGACGGCGACGACCTCGGTGCGCGCGTCCGCGCGGAGATCGGCGCGGAAGCATCGGTGCGCCTCGGCATCGACGCGGTGGGCGGCAGTTCCTGCCAGCGCCTCGCCGACTGCCTGTCGGACGGCGGCACGGTGGTGAATTACGGCTTTCTCAGCGGCGAGCCCTGCATGATCACGCCGCACCAGGCGATCATCCACGACATCACGCTGAAGGGCTTCTGGCTGATGCGCAAGATGCAGCAGCTGTCGCGGGTCGAGATCGGCGCGCTCTATGCGGAGATGGCCGGCGCCTTCATGGACGGCACCCTGGAGGTGCCGGTCGAGGCGAGCTACGGCCTGGACCAGGCCAAGGCCGCCCTGGCGCACGCCTGGAAGTCGGGCCGCGACGGCAAGGTGATGTTCACGCCGACCGCCGAGTAGTGTGCGAGAGCGGCGATGCGCGGCGGCTTCTTCTGCGCCAATAGAAAGCCAGAACGGGAATCTGCGAAGGTTGCTAATTGCCTGTCACTCGGGGTCTAATTCAGGAATCCTTTTGAGAAGGCAGCTGCGGAGCAAAGTTCGCGGCCGGCAAGAACAAAGAAAAAGGAACTTGGGAGGAATTTATGATGATCAGCAACAGGTTAGGTGGTTCCTGGCGGAACCTCGCCCTTGCCGCGGTGGCTGCGGGCAGTCTGGCCGCGGGGCCGGCGGTGGCGCAGGAGTCGGTCAAGGTCGGGATCGTTGCCTTCTATACCGGCGCGGCTGCCGGTCCGTTCGGCATACCGGCGCGCAACGCCGCCGAACTGGTGATCGAGGCGATCAACAGCGGGTCGCTGCCGGCGCCCTACAACACGCCGGGCATCGGCGGCTTCACCATCGAGCCGGTCTACGTGGACGAGGCGGGCGGCACGACCAAGCAGGTCACCGAGTATCGCAACATGGTGCAGCGCCAGGGCATCGAGGCGGTCGTCGGCTACATCTCCTCCGGCAGCTGCCTTGCCGTTGCCCCGGTCGCCGAAGAGCTGAAGACCTTCACCATCCTCTTCGACTGCGGCACGCCACGTATCTTCGAGGATGCCTCATACAACTACGTCTTCCGCACCATCTCCACGGCGACCGCCGACAGCGTCGGTGCCGCGCACTATGTCGCCGACCGGTTGAAGGACGTGAAGTCCTACCAGGGAATCAACCAGAACTACGCCTGGGGCCAGGACTCCTGGCGCGACTTCGACCTGGCGCTGAAGCATCTCGCTTCCAGCCTCGAGGTGAAGGAGCCGCTGTGGCCGAAGATCTTCCAGGGCCAGTACGGCGCCGAGATCTCCAGTCTTTCGGTTTCGCCGCCGGACGTGCTGCACTCCTCGCTGTGGGGCGGTGACCTGGAAAGCTTCATCCTGCAGTCCGCCGCCCGCGGCCTGCACACCAAGACGAACATGGTTCTGACCACGGGCGAGACGACGATGTACCGTCTCGGACGCAAGCTGCCGGACGGCCTGATCATCGGCGGGCGCGGCCCCTACGGCGTCTACGCCAGCGATTCGGAGCTGAACAGCTGGTTCCAGGCGCAGTACCGCGACCGCTTCGCAACGCCGCCGACCTATCCCTCCTACCAGATGGGCCAGGCGCTGCTCGGGCTGAAGATCGCCTACGACAACGCGGTCAAGGTCAACGGCGGCAAGCGGCCGACCTCGGAGCAGGCCGCGGCGGGCCTGAAGGGCCAGACCTTCGAGTCCTTCAGCACGACCGTCCAGATGGCGCTCGGCAACGGCCATCAGGCCGTCACCGAAATGGCCTACGGCGTGACCAAGTGGGATGACGGCATCGGCGAAGTGACCGTCGTGGATGTCGCCCGCTATCCGGCTTCCTGCGTCAATCCGCCGGAAGGCGTCAACAGCGTCGACTGGATCGCCGGCGGCATGCAGGGCGCCAAGTGCAACTGACGGCAGGCGGGTTGGACGATCGCTTCTAGACGCCGCATGCAAAGGGGCCGTCGGGTGACGCAACCCGGTGGCCCCGCGTGCGGTTTACTATCCGCCGGCACGACGGTTCCCGACTCCGGAGATCGAGTATGCTGACCGCCATCGCCATCCTGATCGACGGGATGGTATTCGCCTCATGGCTGTTTCTGGTCGCGCTGGGGCTGACGCTGATCTGCGGCGTCATGAAGATCCTCAACGTGGCCCATGGCTCCTTCTATGCCTTCGGGGCCTATCTCTCCGCCACCGTCATCGGCTGGTGGTTTCGCGAGGGCCTTCCCGACTTCGGCAGCTTCCTTGCCATGCTGCTGAGTGCCGTGGCGATCGGAGCCGTCTTCGGTCTCGTCATCGAGCGTTTCCTGCTGCGCCGCATGTACGGGCGCGACGAGGTGATCCTCGTGCTGGTGACCTTCGCCATTTTCCTGATGCTGGAAGACGTGCTGATCTGGATCTGGGGTGGCGATCCCTACTTCGCCTTCGAGCCTTATCTGCTTTTCGGCAACACGGCCTTCGGCAGCCTGACCTACCCCAACTATGACCTCGCCCTGATCGGCCTGGCGGTGTTCATGGCGGCCGCGACCTGGTTCGTGCTGAGCAAGACCACCAGGGGCCGCATCCTCGTCGCCGTGATCCACGACCCGGAAATGTCCTCGGCCTTCGGTGTCAACGTCTCCAAGGTGTTCACCGCGACCTTCGTCATCGGGGCCATGCTGGGCGCGCTGGGCGGCGCGGTCACCGCGCCGATGATCTCGGTGGCGCCGGGCATCGGCGTCGAGGTCATCGTGCTCGCCTTCGCCATCGTGGTGATCGGCGGCATGGGCTCCGTCTGGGGCGCCATCATCGGCGCCGTCGTCGTCGGCATCGCCCGGGCGGCCTCGGTCCACCTGCTGCCCCAGGTGGAGCTCTTCGTCATCTACGGCGTGATGACGCTCGTCCTGGTGTTCCGGCCTGAGGGCCTCTTCATGCGGCAGAAGGCGAGGAAGATCTGATGAAGCGGGGACTGGCCGGGAAGGCGCTTTACATCGGCGCGCCGATCGTCCTCATCCTCTGCGCCTTTCTGCCCGGCTGGGCGACCTTCCTGCTGATCATCAGCCTGGCCAAGGGGCTCGTCGTGCTGGGGCTCATCCTGCTGTGGCGCACCGGGCTGGTGTCTTTCGGCCAGGGCCTCTACTACGGCATGGGCGCCTATACCGTCGGCATCCTGCCGCAGTACGTCCCGATCGACGATGCCGTCCTGCTGGTGATCCTGAGCGCCGCGGGTTCCGGGCTGCTGGCCTTCCTGCTCGGCTTCCTGCTGCGGCGCTACCGCGAGATCTACTTCGCCATGCTCTGCCTGGCCTTCTCGATGATCTTCTATGGCGTGCTGGTGAAGAGCGAGGCCCTCGGCAGCACTGACGGCTTCAACGTGGTGCCGACCCGCTACCTCGGCTTCGAGCCCGCCGATCCGGAGCAGGCGCAGCTGCTGCTTTACATCCTCACGGCGGTCGTCGCGCTGGTCGCCTGCCTCTTCGTCGCCCGCTATCTCGACAGCACCATGGGGCGCCTCACGCGGGCGATCCGCGACAACGAGCTGCGGGTCGAATACCTGGGCTTCTCGGCGCAGTCGGCGGTCCACTTCAAGTTCGTCCTGGCCGGCGTTCTCGCCGGGGCCGGCGGTGGCCTGGCCGCGATCGCGATCGGCCATGTCGACCCGGAGATGGTCTGGTGGATCCAGTCCGGCGAGTTCGTCTTCGTCACCGTTCTGTCCGGCGCGGGCAACGTCCTCGCGCCCCTGATCGGCTCCGTCGTCTTCGAGGTGCTGCGCACCTTCGCCATCGAGTACGCCCCCAACGCCTGGCAGTTCGTCGTCGGCGGCTGCCTGCTGGCGGTGATCATGTTCCTGCCGGGCGGCCTGTGGAGTCTGATCGAAAAATCCAGGGAGGGCGAGGATGCCAGCAGTGCTTCGCGCTGAGAAGCTGAACAAGTCCTTCGGCGCCGTCACCGCGGCCGCGGACATCAACGTTCAGATCGACGACGGCGAGGTGGTCGGCGTGATCGGCGCCAACGGTGCCGGCAAGACCACCTTCGTGAACATGGTCACCGGCTACCTGACCCCGAGCAGCGGCAAGATCTTCTTCGAGGACCGCGACATCACCGGCTTCGACCCGAAGCACGCGACGGACATCGGCATCTGCCGCTCGTTCCAGATCCCGCAGCTCTTCGCCACGGCGACCGCCTTCGAGAACCTGATGATCGCCATGGGCATCGCCGAGGAGGGCGCCGCGCCCTTCTGGCGGCCGCTGGACGAGGCCGACCGCGTGCGCCGCTGCGAGGAGATCCTGGCGCGCTACCAGATCGCCGACTACCGCGACCAGTACGCCCAGACGCTGCCCCAGGGCGTGCGCAAGCTGCTCGATATCGCCATGGCGACGGTGCACCGGCCCAAGCTGCTGATGCTCGACGAGCCGACCAGCGGGGTGACCGCCGCCGAGAAGTTCGGCCTGATGGATATCGTGATCGGTGCCCTCAAGGACCAGAACGTGACGATCCTCTTCGTCGAGCACGACATGGAGATCGTCGGCCGCTACGCCAGCCGCGTGCTGGCCTTCTACGAGGGGCGGATCATCGCCGACGACGTGCCCGAGCGGGCGCTGCAGGACGCGCAGGTGCGCCGCCACGTGATCGGCGAGGCGCTGCACGGCACGGACGCGGCCTGAGCGCGCGGGAAGAGGGAAGATGCTGCAGATCAACGGCCTCGATGTCTTTTTCGGTTCCCAGAAGGTGCTGGACGGCGTGACCCTGTCGCTCGACAGCGGCGTCATGGCCGGGCTGATCGGCCGCAACGGCGCCGGCAAGACCACCCTGCTGCGCTCGGTCATGGGCCTGGTGCCGGCCGGCGGCGGCCAGATCCAGTTCGACCATCACGACTTCCGGCACTCGCCCTCTCACACCCGGGCCGCGCTGGGCATCGGCTACATGCCCGAGGACCGCCGGCTGGTGCCCGAGTTCACGGCGGAGGAGAACGTGCTGCTGCCGGCCTGGTCGACCGGCATGGACAGCGCCGGGGAGCGCCTGACCTGGGTCTACGGCCTCATTCCCGAGGTCGAGGCCTTCCGCCAGCGCCGCGCCAACCAGCTGTCCGGCGGCCAGCAGAAGCTGGTCGCGCTGGCCCGCGCGCTGCTCTGCGGCGAGCGCATGCTGCTGCTCGACGAGCCCTTCGAGGGCGTCGCCCCGGCGCTGGCCCAGCGCCTGGCGCAGATCATCTCGAAGCTCAGGACCGAGGGCATGTCCGTGCTGATCGCCGATTCCAACGAGCAGCACATCCGCGACCTGATCGACCGCTCCTTCGTGATCGAGCGCGGCAGCGTGCAGCCGGCCTGACCGCGTTCCGCAGAGAATCAAAAAAGCCGCCGCGCGCGCTGGTGACAAACACCGCGCCCTGTGCTACCCGGCTCCATGCGCGCCTCCTACGACACCATCGGGGTCAACTATGCCGACCTCAGGAAACCCGACGCCCGGATCGAGCGGATGATCGACGCGGCGCTGGGCGCCGCGCGCACCGTCCTGAACGTCGGCGCCGGCACGGGCTCCTACGAGCCCGCCGGGCGGCAGGTCACGGCGCTCGAGCCTTCGGCGGAGATGATCCGGCAGCGCGGCCCCGCCGCGGCCCCCGCGATCCGGGGTTCGGCGGAGGACCTGCCCTTCGACGCCGATGCCTTCGATGCCTCGATGGCGATCCTCACGGTGCATCACTGGGCCGACCAGGCGAAGGGCCTGCAGGAGATGCGCCGCGTCACGCGGGATCGGGTCGTGGTGCTGACCTACGACCCGGCGTTTCGCGGCTTCTGGCTGGCCGACTACATCCCGGAACTGGTGGCGCTGGACGAGGCGCAGATGCCGCGGCTGACGGACTACGCGGACTGGCTCGGCCCGGTGGAGATCTCGCCCGTGCCCATTCCGCATGACTGCACGGATGGTTTTCTCTGCGCCTACTGGCGGCGGCCTAAGGCCTATCTCGACCCGCAAATCCGCGCCGCCATGTCGTCCTTCTGGAAGATCGGCGACGTCTCCGGGGCCCTGGCAAGACTTGCGGGGGACCTGGACAGCGGCGCCTGGGCGGAACGTTACGGCGACCTGCTCGAGCGCGATGCCTGCGACCTCGGCTACCGCCTCGTCGTGACCAAGTGACCGCTCCGCGCGCCTGAAGCGAGCCTCATGCGACGAGATCTTCCGCCGCGTCCTTCTCAAGGCCGGCCGCGGCGATGGCGCGGCGCAGCCTGTCGATCTCGGCCGCGGAGAGCTTCATCAGCGGCGGGCGCACGTGTGCCGCCTGCTGCCGGCCGAGCAGCACCAGGGCTTCCTTCATGCGGTTGTGCATGTCGAGGAAGGGGTCGGCGTAGAAGGCCTGGGCCAGGGGGTAGATGCGGTCGTTGACGGCGCGGGCGCGCTTCAGGTCGTCGTCGCGGATCGCCTCGTAGAGCTCGACCTGCAGGTCGGCGATGACGCTGCCGGCGCCCGACAGCAGGCCGTCGCAGCCCATCACCAGGGAGCTCATCAGCCAGCCGCTGTGGGTGGTCAGCACGCTGACCCGCCGCGCCCGGCTCTGGAATTCGCGGACGTGACGCTCGTGCAGCTTGGGATCGTTGCACCAGTCCTTGATGGCGACGATCGAGGGCACCGCGTCGAACAGCGCTTCCAGGGTCTCGAAGGGATAGCCGAGGCCGCCGGCCGCCGGGTAGTTGAAGCAGATCAGCGGCAGGTCGCAGGCCGCGGCGATCTCGCTGAAGTGGGCGATCGCCATTTCCGGGCGCAGCCGTCCGCCCATGGCCAGGGAGTTGGGCGGAAAGCAGAGCAGGGCCGAAGCGCCTTCCGCCTCGGCCATGCGGGCCAGCCGTGCCGCCTGGGCGCTGCCGTCGGCGTAGATGCCGTTGACCAGCGGCAGGCGGTCGCCGATCTCGTCCAGCGACAGCGCCAGGATGCGCTGCTGCTCCGCCTCGGAGCAGGCATGGACCTCCGAGGCGTGGCCGTTGACGGTGATCGCCGAGAGTCCCGCCACGGCGGCCACGTGGCGCAGGTGGCGCCGGGATTCCGGCTCGTCGATCTGCAGGTCGGCGTCGAAGGCCAGCAGGGTGGCGGGAATGACACCGCGGGGTTCGAAGCGCAACGCCATGGCGGTCCTCCTTCTTGCGGGCGCCAGCTTAGCCGATTTCGGGCGCCGCCGCGAACCGCCGTTGCAGGGCGTCAGGCCGCCCGGCTTGCCGTGCCGCGGGCGGCGCTGAGCAGCCCGGCCTCGCAGGCCTTGACCTGCAGCGCCAGGTACTTGGAGTAGATGCGGCACTGGGCGAAGCTGCCGGCGATGAACCACAGCCCCGGCTGGCCGGTGCGCACCCACATGTTGCGCAGCTCCTGCGCGACGGGATCGAAGCCCCAGACCGGGCCGACGCGCGCGGCAACGGCGTCGCCGAACAGCTGGCGGACCTGTTCCTGCTGGCCCTTGTAGCCGGTCGCGAGCACCACCAGGTCGGCGCGCAGCAGCCGGCCGTCCTTCAGGCGGGCGCCCTCGGCGACGAAGGCCGCGATATCGTCGTACTGCTCCAGCCCGACCTCGCCCTTGATGATCAGGTCGGAGCAGCCGACGTTGAAGTAGTAGCCGCCGCCGCGGTTCATGTACTTGAACTGCCAGCCGGTGTCGTCGTCGAGGTCGATCCTGAAGCCGGCCCGCGTCAGCCCGTCGAGCAGCTCCCGATCCAATTCGGCCGCTTGCGCCGTCAGCAGCCGGTGGGTTTTCTGCAGCAGCCGGTAGGGCGTGGCCGCGGCCAGCAGGTCGCAGTCCTCGAGCGGCGGGCCCTCGTCGTAGAGCGTGTAAGGCAGCTGGGCGCTGGGCT
>JBFGUI010000041.1:0-20323 GCA_041565695.1 Kiloniellaceae bacterium | reverse complement strand
CGGCTGCGCCCTCATCGGCCAGACGGCGGACCTGGCGCCGGCCGACCGGCGGCTCTACGGTGTGCGCGACGTCACCGCGACGGTGGAGTCCATACCCCTCATCACCGCTTCGATCCTGTCGAAAAAGCTCGCGGCCGGGCTCGACGGCCTGGTGATGGACGTGAAGTGCGGCAACGGCGCCTTCGCCGCAACGGCGCAGATGGCCGGCGACCTGGCGGAGAGCATCGTCTCTGTGGCCGAAGGCGCCGGACTGCCCTGCAGCGCGCTGATCACCGATATGAACTATCCCCTGGGCCACACGGCCGGCAACGCGCTGGAGGTGGCGGAGTCGCTGGCGGTGCTGACTTGCGCCGGGGCCGAGGAGAACCTGCTCGAGGTGGTGCTGGTGCTCGCCGCGGAAATGCTGATGCTCGGCGGCCTGGCGGAGGAAGCGGAGGAGGCGGCCAGCATGGCAACAGAAGCGCTGGTCTCCGGACAGGCGGCCGATCGCTTCGGCGCCATGGTGGCGGCTCTCGGCGGACCCACGAATTTCATCGAGAAAAGCGCCGAACTGCTGCCCAGCGCGCCGGTTTGCCGGCCGGTCCCGGCCGCGACCGCGGGCTATCTCACGGCCTGCGATACGCGTGCTGTCGGGCTGGCGGTGATCGAGCTGGGCGGCGGCCGGCGTCGCGTCGAAGACAGCGTCGACCCGGCGGTCGGCGTCGCCGGGATTCTGTCCCGGGGGCAGGCGGTCTCCGCGGGCGATCCCATCGCCGTGGTCCATGCCGCAGACGCGGCCGGTGCCGATACCGCGGTTGCGTTGTTGCAGAAGGCCTTCGTCATCGGCCAGACTGAACCGGAAGCATCTCCGGTGGTGCAGCGACGCATCACCGTGGAGGACATCTGATGTTTGCCCCGCAAGTGAAAAGCTCCGCTGCCGCGCCCGCCCGCTTCGCCGCGCCGGACGACGGGCGCCTGTCGTCTGCCATGCGGCAGGCCTATGCCCGGGACGGTTTCCTGGTCCTCGAGGACATGGTCGCGCCAGCCGACTGCGACGCGCTGATGGCAAAGGCCGGGGAGCTGGTCGAGGCCGTCGATCCGGCCAGCCTTGCCAGCGTCTTCTCGACCCGGGATCAGGTGCACGGGCGCGACGCCTACTTCCGGGCCTCGGGTGACAAGATCCGGTTTTTCTTCGAGGAGGAGGCCTTCGACGAAGCAGGTCGGCTGCGCCAGGACAAGCGGCTCTCGATCAACAAGATCGGTCATGCCCAGCACGACCTCGATCCGGTCTTCTCGCGCTTCTCGCGCCTGCCGCAGCTGGCGGCGCTGGCCGGAGAACTGGGCTTCGCCGAACCTTTGCTGCTGCAGTCCATGTACATCTTCAAGCAGCCGCGCATCGGCGGCGAGGTCGGCTGGCACCAGGACGCCACCTTCCTCTACACCGAGCCCCTGAGCGTGGTCGGCCTGTGGTTCGCCCTGGAAGACGCCACGCTGGAGAACGGCTGCCTCTGGGCGCTGCCGGGGGAACATGAAGGGCCGCTGCGGCAGCGCTGGCGCCGCCAGGGCGCCGACCTGGTCATGCAGACGCTCGATGCCACGCCCTGGCCGGAAGAGACCGCGGTCCCCCTGGAGGTGCGCAAGGGCACGTTGGTGGTGCTGCACGGCAAGCTGCCGCACGGCAGCGCCCCGAACCGCTCGACCCGCTCGCGCCAGGCCTACACCCTGCACCTGATCGACGGCGCCTGCCGCTATCCGGCCGACAACTGGCTGCAGCGCGACCCGGCGATGCCGCTGCGCGGCTTTGATTAGGCGACTGACGGGCGCGACCGCGAAATGACAACAAGACCGCTTCGTAAAGGAGTACCGGAACATGACAGGGAACAGGATTAGGGGCTTTCTCGGGGCTTCCTTGCTGGCCTTGGTGCTGGCCGGGCCGACCGCCGCCGAGCCGGTGACGGTGACGCTGCTGCATATCAACGACTTCGACCGCATCGAGGATTCGAAGGAGCGGGGCGGCCTCGCCCGGCTGATGGCGCTGGTCAACCAGGAGCGCGCGGCGGCCCAGCACGCGATTTTCACCCACGGCGGCGACACCATCTCGCCGTCGCTGCTGTCCGGCTTCGACAAGGGCGCCCACATCATCGACCTCTTCAACGAGGCCGAGCTCGACCTCATGGTGCTGGGCAACCACGAGTTCGATTTCGGTGCCGCGGTGACCCACGAACGGGTTTCCGAGGCGCGCTTCCCGATCCTGAGCTCCAATGCCGTCGACACGAGCGGGACGCCGATCGAGGGTACGCTGGCCACCTGGACCGCGCAGGCCGGTCCCTACACCATCGGCTTCATCGGGCTGACCACCCCGGAGACGCCGGAGATCTCCAGCGCCGAGGGTGTCACCTTCAGGCCGCTGGTGGAAACCGCGCGGACCCTCAGCGATGACCTGCGTAAGCAGGGCTCCGACCTGGTGGTGGCGCTGGCCCACACCGGCATCGTCGAGGACCTGGAGCTGATCAACGCCGACAGCGGCATCGATATCATGCTGTCCGGCCACGATCACCTGGAGATCACCTACTACAACGGGCAGCGCGCCTTCGTGGAAGCCGGCTCGCAGGGTGAGAAGCTGATGGTCGTCGAAGTCACCATGGACAGGGTGGACAGCCGCGGCCAGCAGGTCTTCATCTGGGAGCCGCAGTTCCGCATCCGCTCGACCAAGGGCGTCGAGCCGGACCCGGCCATGGCGGCCAAGGTGCAGGTCTACCTCGATCAGCTGAGCCGTGAGCTGGACATCGCCCTCGGCAAGGCGGTCACGCCGCTCGACAGCCGCCGCGCCTCGGTGCGCGGGCAGGAGACCGCTATCGGCAACCTCATCGCCGATGCCATGCGGGCGGGCGTCAACGCCGATGTGGCGATCACCAACGGCGGCGGCATCCGCGGCGACAAGACCTACGAGGCCGGCGCCACCCTGACCCGCCGCGACATTCAGACCGAGCTGCCCTTCGGCAACCGCACGGTGAAGCTGCAGCTGACCGGCGCGCAGCTGCTGGAGGCGCTGGAGAACGGCGTCAGCAAGGTGGAGGAAGGGGCCGGGCGCTTCCCCAGCACCTCCGGCCTCGTCATGACCTGGAGCCGCAGCGCGCCTCCGGGCGAGCGGGTGAAGTCGGTGACGGTGAACGGCAAGCCGCTCGATCCCGCCGCGACCTACACCGTGGCGACCAACGACTTCGTCGCCAAAGGCGGCGACGGCTACAGCGTCTTCACCCAGGCCAGGACACTGATCGATCCGGACGCCGCCAAGTACATGGCCACCATGGTGATGGACTTCGTCGCCGCCGCCGGCGAGGTGGCGCCCAAGGTCGAGGGTCGGGTGACGGCGGTGGATTGACAGAGGACCCTCACCCTCCAGCTTCGCGGGTCCCGCCTTCTCCCCAGAGGGGAGAGAGTTGCGAAGCCTTGGCGAGCGGTCATGCGAGCTAAGGCGAAGCTGGGTGAGGGGGATTTTGTTCTTGGGAAGCTGCATGATCGATACCGTCGCCTTCGATGCCGACGACACGCTGTGGCACAACGAGCATCTCTTCCAGGACACCCAGAAGAAGCTGGAAGCGATCGTGCAGCGCTACCGGCCCGGCGAGGACATCCATGACGCGCTCTTCGCCGTGGAGATGCGCAACCTCGAGCTCTTCGGCTACGGCATCAAGGGCTTCACGCTTTCCATGGTGGAGGCCGCGATCCAGCTGACCGGGGGCCGCATCGCCGCGGACGAGATCCACGACATCGTGCAGCTCGGCAAGACCATGATCGAGGCGCCGGTCGATCTGCTCGAGGGTGTCGAGGAGACCCTTGCGGCGGTGAGCGGCCGGTTCCGCGTCATCCTCATCACCAAGGGCGACATCGTCGACCAGTCCAGCAAGATCGAGCGCTCCGGTCTTGCCGGCCACTTCGAGCAGGTGGAGATCGTGCCGCGCAAGGACGCCGGCGTCTATCGCGCGATCTTCGCGCGCCACGGCATCGAGCCGGCCCGCGCCGTCATGGTCGGCAACTCCATGCCTTCCGACGTGCTGCCCATGCTGGAGCTCGGCGGCCACGGCGTGCACGTGCCCTACGAACTGCTCTGGGCCCACGAGGCGCACGACGCGGACCCGGTCAGCGAGCGCTTCCATCGGCTGGAGCGGCTTCGCGAGTTGCCCGACCTGCTGGCGCGGCTGACCCGTTAAGGACGGGCAGGCCGGGACGTATCCAAACGAAGCTTGGCCGGCGAATCCGGGCGTGCTATCCGCAGGCATGCTTGCGGCGCTGCCCGATTCCTCGACCCTCGCCTTCCTGCTGCTCGGCGCCCTGGCCGCCGGCTTCGTGACCGGGTTTGCCGGCTTCGGCACGGCCCTCGTTGCCTCCGGCTTCTGGTTCCACGTGCTGCCACCGGTCATCGTGCCGCCCATGGTGGTCATCGCCTCGGTCACCGGCCAGTTGATCGCCCTGGCCGGCGTGCGGCCGAAATTCGACTGGAAGCGGGCGGCACCCTACCTGATTGGCGGCGCGCTCGGCGTACCGCTGGGGGTGGCGGCCCTGACCCAGGCCTCGCCGGAGCTGCTGCGCTTGTCGGTGGGGGTCTTCCTGATCTGCTATGCGGCAAGCCAACTCGTCGGCCTCACCAGGCTCTACATCGGATCCTGGGGCGGGCGGCCCTCTGACGCCGCGGTCGGCATCGGCGGCGGCATCCTCGGCGGCTTTGCCGGGCTCTCTGGGCCGCTGCCGCTGATCTGGCTGCAGCTGCGCGGCGGGCCCTCGATCGAGCAGCGGGCGGTCTACCAGCCCTTCAACCTCGTCATCCTGGCCATGGCGGCCGCCGGCATGGCCGCCGCCGGGCGGGTCGACGGCGCGGTGCTGCAGTCGTTGCTGCTGGCGGTGCCGGGTACCGCGCTGGGCGCCTGGCTCGGCGCCCGGCTCTACCGCAAGGCCAGCGAAAAGACCTTCCGCACCGTGGTCCTGGCGCTGCTGCTGCTCTCCGGCGCGCTGCTGGTGGTCGAGGGCCTTTGGTAGGACAGCTTGCGGCGCTAAGCTCCCGGGCATGACAACAGGGAGGAGTGCCATGCGCCACGACGGCGGCTGCCACTGCGGGGCAATCCGGCTCAGCTACGAAAGCGACATTCCGCCGGAAGAGACGGAGGTGCGGGCCTGTCTCTGCAGCTTCTGCCGCAAGCACACCTCCCGCGCCGTGTCGGACCCGGCGGGGCGCCTGACCGTCATCCTGCGCGACCCGGCCGCCCTGCGGCGCTACAGCTTCGGCCTCAGGACTGCGGACTACCTGATCTGCGCCCGCTGTGGCGTCTACCTGGCCGCGGTGATGGCCGAGGGCGAAGCGCTCTACGGCATCGCCATCGTCAACGCGCTGGACGCAGCCGAACGCTTCTCCCGGCCGCCGCAGCCCGCCGACTATTCCGCCGAGGACACGACGGCCCGGCGCCGGCGCCGCCGCGCGCGCTGGACGCCGGCAGAGGTCGTGGCGGGCGGCTAGGTGATCGCTCTACGGCTAGCGCGTGCGCCGCATCTCCGGATGCAGGCTGTGGTCCAGGATGTGTTCGCTGCGGCCGATGACGTCGGCGGAGTGGCCGACGATCAGCGGGTCGGGTCCGGTCACCACGTGCTTGTCCTTCTGCGGGTAGGGCAGCGTGGTGAGGAAGTGCTGCATGCAGTTCAGTCGTGCGCGCTTCTTGTCGTCCGACTTGATGACCGTCCAGGGCGCATCGGCGGTGTCGGTATAGAAGAACATCGCCTCCTTGGCCTCGGTGTAGTCATCCCATTTGTCGAGGGAGGCCTTGTCGATCGGCGAGAGCTTCCACTGCTTCAGCGCTTCGTGCTCGCGCGACTCGAAGCGGCGGCGCTGCTCGTCTCGAGTCACGGAGAACCAGTATTTGAACAGCCAGATGCCGCTGCGCACCATCATGCGCTCCAACTCCGGGCACTGGCGCATGAACTCCAGGTAGTCATTCGCGCCGCAGAAGTCCATGACGCGCTCGACGCCGGCGCGGTTGTACCAGGAGCGGTCGAAGAACACCATTTCGCCGGCGGCCGGCAGGTGCTCGATGTAGCGCTGGAAGTACCACTGGGTCTTCTCGCGCTCGCTCGGCTTCTCCAGGGCGACCACCCGCGCGCCGCGCGGATTGAGATGCTCCATGAAGCGCTTAATCGTGCCGCCCTTGCCGGCCGCGTCGCGGCCTTCGAAGATCAGCACGATCTTCTGGCCGGTCGCCTTGACCCACTCCTGCACCTTCAGCAGTTCGACCTGCAGCTCGGCCTTGTGTTTTTCGTAGGCCCGGCGGCGCATCTTGGTGATGTAAGGGTATTCGCCGGACTCGAAGGCCCGGCGGATGGCGTCCGGATCCTGACGCAGCTTCGACAGGCGCAGCGCCGCGCAGGGATGCGAGGCATCTTCCACCGGCTCGCCCGAGGGCACAGCTTCCACGTTTGCCGAGCCGTTGCCGCCTGGTGCGCCGAAGGTCGGCGCCGCGACCGCGGCCGTCCCGGCCGTCCCGGCCGCCCCGGCCGGCGCGCCGTCGGCGCCGTTGCCGGCCGGCCCACCCACTGATTCGACCGGGGCGGCAGTCTCCGGCGGGGCTGCGGAACCGGTGGTCTCGGCCGCCTTTTTGCTGCGCGACGACGTGGATTTCCGGGCTTCAGGCATGGTGTGGTCCCCTTATCACAGTCCGGGCGGCACGCCGGCCTGTGGCGTGTTCGATCAGGCGTAGTTTGACGTTTTGTTGAAGGCCCAATGTCTCACAGCCGGCGCGCGAAGGGTTTGACCGAGATCAATTTCCTGCGCCGGGCGCGGGACCGGCGGAAATCCAGGGGCTGGGGGTGCCGGCCGCCGGTGTCGGGCTACTGCTGCCTCGGCGCGGCGCCGATCCGGAGGGGCTATCCGGCGATGATGTTGTGCTCGGGGCCGAAGGGGAAGCCGGTGATGTTCTCGGCGCCGTCCTCGGTCACCACCAGGATGTCGTGCTCGCGGTAGCCGCCGGCGCCCGGCTCGCCCTCGGAGATCATGATCATCGGTTCCATGGAGATCACCATGCCCGGCCGCAGCACGGTCTCGATGTCCTCGCGCAGCTCCAGGGCCGCCTCGCGCCCGTAGTAGTGGCAGAGCACACCGAAGGAATGGCCATAGCCGAAGGTGCGGTACTGCAGCAGCCCGAAGGACCTGTAGACCTCGTTGAGTTCGGCGGCAATGTCACAGCAGCGCACACCCGGGCGGATCAACTCCAGGCCGCGGCGGTGCACCGTGCAGTTCGCCTCCCAGAGCTCGAGATGACGCTTGCTGGCGTGGTCGAGGAACAGCGTGCGCTCCAGCGCCGTGTAGTAGCCGGCGATCATGGGAAAGCAGTTGAGGCTCAGGATGTCGCCCTTCTGCAGCCGCCGGCTGGTCACCGGATTGTGGGCGCCGTCGGTATTGATGCCGGACTGGAACCAGGTCCAGGTGTCCATCAGCTCGGCATGCGGGAAGGCCTCGGCAATGGCGCGCACCATGGCGCCGGTCGAGGCCAGGGCGACCTCGTGCTCGGCCACGCCCTCAGCGATGGTCGCCACGCAGGCGGCGCCGCCCAGGTCGGCGATCCGCGCGCCCTCGCGGATCACGGCGATCTCCTCTGGCGACTTTACCATGCGCTCGGCCATGGCCGGCCCGGCGACGTCGGCGAAGCTGGCGTCGGGCAGGGCGGCATCCAGTTTTTTCAGGCGCTCGATCGAGAGGTGATCCTCTTCGATGCCGATGCGGCCCTTTGACGGTGCCAGCTGCTGCAGCACCCGGAAAAAGTTGTCCCGCTGCCAGTCGGTGTAGACCAGGTTGTCGCCGAAGCTGCGGCGCCCCGGCTGGCCGCCGTCGATATTGGCGCTGACCGTGGTTGCCTTGTCGGGCGTCACCACCAGCGCGTAGGGGCGCCCGAAGGCGCAGTAGAGAAAGTCGCTGTAGTAATTGATGTTGTGATAGGAGGTGAATATCGCCGCGTCGAGCTTCTGCTCCGCCATCACCTTGCGCAGGCGCACCAGGCGCCGCTCCATCTCGCTGTCCGAGAACGTCCCTACAACCTTTGTGCCATTCTCGATCTTCTTGATCTGCTCCACATTACGCCCCTGCAGCTGTCTATTTGACTGTTTTCTTGGCGGCGCAGATTGGCACGGGCAGGACCGAACATACAATAGGACTATCACCTTGACTGCTGTGGCCGGGCAGGTTATGGAACGACCGTTCTGAAACGACTCCGAGACCTGAGAGGATTTGTCTTGGCCCGGCCGCGGGAATTCGAGCGCGAGGATGTCATTGCCAAGGCCCTCGGCGTGTTCTGGCGCAAGGGCTATCAGGCGACCTCGGTCCAGGATCTGGTCCAGGCGACCGGCCTCAACCGCGGCAGCCTCTACGATACCTTCGGCGACAAGCACGGCCTGTTCCTGGAGGTTGTGGCGCACTACCGCAGCAAAGTGACGGCGCAGCGCCTCGCCCGGCTGGAGGCCCCCGGCCCGGCGCGAAAGCGGATCGCCGCCTTCTTCAGGGAGATGGTGGATTTCTCGCTGGGCGAGGGCAAACTGCTCGGCTGTCTCATGACCAACACCGCCATCGAGCTGGCGCCGCACGACCGCGACACCCGGATTGCCGTGGCTGCCGGCATGGGGTCCATGGAGGCGGCCTTCCGCCGTGTGCTGTCTCGGGCCAGGAAGAACGGCGAGCTTGCTGCCGAAAAGTCCTCGGTGGACCTGGCCCGCTTCTTCACCTGCACGGCCAACGGCCTGCGGGTCATGGCCAAGGTGCAGCCCGACCGCGCGGCCCTTCGGGGTGTGGTGCGGGTCGCGCTGCAGGCGCTCGATTGAGTTTTTTTGCCAAATTTTTGAACGAACGTTCCAATATTCCACAAAAGGAGCCACAATATGCTGAAAACACGCCAGCCTGCCCCTGAGATGTCCTTCCCGCTGCTCGACGGTGGCACCTGGACGCTGTCCGAGCGCAAGCCGGAGAGCCTTTCTATGATCGTTGCCTACCGCGGCGCTCACTGCCCCATGTGCCGCAACTACCTGCAGGAGCTCAACGGCAAGATGGGCGAATTCAAGGCGCGCGGTGTCGACGTCGTGGCCGTCAGCGGCGACGGCAAGGAGCGGGCCGAGATGGCGAAGAAGGACTGGGAGCTCTCGCAAGTGCCGATCGCCTATGGCCTCAGCATCGAAAAGGCGCGGGAGCTGGAGCTGCCGATCTCGACCAGCCGCGGCAAGACCTCCATCGGCATCGAGGAGCCGGAGAAGTTCAGCGAGCCCGGCCTGTTCCTGGTGAAGCCGGACGGCACGCTCTATGCCGCCTTCATCCAGACCATGCCCTTCGCCCGGCCGCCGCTCGACCAGCTGCTGAAGGCCATCGACTTCATCAAGGAAAAGGACTACCCGGCCCGCGGCGAGGCCTGAGGTCGCGCGGGAAGGGGGCGCTGCCCCTTTCCCGCCCGGGACGGGGCTATTCTCCGGCGTACTTAGCGATCAGGGCCACGGCCTCCGCGATCAGGGCCCGGCCGTCCTTGCCGGCGGCATCCATCTCCGCGATCCAGGAATCGGCGACCCCGGCGGTGGCGGCTTGCCAGCGCGCCAGCTCGTCGCCCTCGATGGTGAAGAAGCTGTCGCCCAGGTCGGCGGCGGCCTTGCGGCCGGGGATTTCGGCCTCGTCCCAGACGCGGCCGATCTTCTGGGCCAGGGGCGTGCCGGAGTTGTCGTCGATGACCTTGCGCAGGTCCGCCGGCAGCGACTCGTAGCGCGCTTTGTTCATGGCGAAGAGGAAGACCGCGGTGTAAAGCCCGCGGCTGCCGCCGATCTCGGTGTGGCTGGTGGTCAGCTCATGGACCTTGAGCGGTAGGGTCACCTCGTAGGGCAGGGCGGTGCCCTCGATCACGCCGCGCGCGAGGGACTCCGGCACGGCCGGCACGGGCATGCCGACCGGCACCGCGCCGAGCGCTTCCAGCGCGGCGTTGGTCATGCGCGTGGGGGCGCGGATCTTGACCCGTTTCAGGTCCTCCAGCGACTTCACCTGCCGTTCGCGCATGTGCAGCGTGCCCGGCGCGTGAACATGGACCATCAGGGGGTGGATGTCCTTGAAGTCGTCGCGGGCATGCTTTTCGTAGAACTCGTGCGCCGCCTGGCTGGTCGCTTCGGCGGAGGCGGCCATGAAGGGCAGTTCGAAGACCTCGATGGTCGGGAAGCGCCCGGCGGTGTAGCCCGGCAGGGTCCAGACGATGTCGACCACGCCGTCGCGCACCTGGTCGTAGAGCGCCGGCGGCTTGCCGCCCAGCTGCATCGAGGGATAGATCTCGATCTTGATGCGCCCGCCCGATTCGGCCTCGACCTTGCGCGCCCAGGGTTCGATGAAATCCTTGTGGGTGGTCGAAGGCGGCGACAGGAAGTGATGCAGCCGCAGCGTCACATCCTGGGCCTGGCCATCGGCCGGCAGCCAGGGCGCCGCCAGCAACCCCAGCACAAGACTGAACAGAACGGTTGCGCGCCGCCGTGCGCGAAGGATTTTGGGCATATCTCTGCGCCTCCCTGCTTTGCGCCATCTTATACGCCACCTGAAGGCGGCGTTCGATAGTGTCCTTGCCCGGCTGCTGCAGATTCTATTCCCCAGGCGGTCTTGCCGGCACACCACATGCCCGCGTTTCGAAGGTTTCGATAAAGGCTCTGGTCGAGCTGGTCTTTCCAGGCAACCACTGCAAAGGTGTGCGGCCACTGCCCGGATCAACTAGCTGCCGGCGCTGCTGCTCTAAGCCGCGGTCAGGTGTCGGTCGGGCCTTTGAGGTTGATGCAGAGGCCGGAGAAAAGGACCTCGCCGCTGGGGGCGGCGGGCGGCTGGCCGGCATCCTCCACGGTCACGATCAGCGATTCGGAAGTCTTGATGGCGTTCCAGCCTTTCTCGCCCAGGCGCTGCTGCAGCACCTCTCCGCCGGCGACCTGGAGCAGCGGGCGGATCGTGCCGCTGTCGCGCTCCACCGCCCAGACTTGGAACACCTTGCCGGCATAGGGCGCCAGCTCGCGCAGCGGCTCCACGGTGACCCGCCAGGGCCCGCGGAACGCCGTCACTACCAGGACCGGGCGGTTTTCGCCATCCTCCAGCACCGCGACGTAACTGGGCGCGATCTGCTGCGGCTCGACGCTGGCGACTGGGGGCTCGGGTGCCGGGCGGGTCGCAAGATACACGCTGTAGCCGGCCACCAGCAGGGCGAGGGCGGTGGCCGCCGCGCCGAAGGCGCGCCAGAAGGAAAGACTGTTCCAGAACCCGCTGCCCGCAGGTGCGGCGCTCTGTGGCGCGATGCGCTGCTGCAGGGCGCGCCAGACCCGCGCCGGCGGCTCGACCGGCGGGGTGGCCCCGGCAAGCGGCGTTAGGCGGTCTTCCCAGGCTTCGACCCGGCGGCGCAGATCGGGTCTGGTGCGCAGCAGGGCCTCGAAGCGCCGTCGCGCGGATCCCTGCAGCGTGCCGGCGACATAGGCGCTGGCCAGGGCCTCCTGCAGCTTCGGATCGTCGTATCTGTTGGATCCGGGATTCATTGATCCAGACACTCCCTGACCTTCATCAAGCCCCTGCGGATCCAGGTCTTGACCGTGCCTACCGGCCGCTTCAGCCGGGCCGCCACCTCGCTCGGCGTCAGGCCCTGGTGATAGGCCAGCAGGATGCAGTTGCGCTGCTCCTCGCCGAGGTTGCCCAGGCAACCCATGACCCGTCGCATCTCCTGGCTGACTTCAGCCTGGTCCGCCGGATTGTCGAGGCTGGTTCGCTGATCCTTCTCAGGGTTCCACTCGTCCTCGGCGGCGCGGTAGTCGGCGCGCCGCAGCAGGTCCAGCGACTGGTTGCGGACAACATTGATCATCCAGGTCATCGGCCGGCCCCGGCCCGGATTGTAGCTGTCGGCATGCCGCCAGATCTTGACGTAGGCTTCCTGCAGAGCCTCCTCGGCCCAGGCCTCACGCCTCAATATACGCAGAGCGATGCCGAAGAGTTTCGCGGAGGTCGCCGTGTAGAGCTCGCCGAAGGCGGCCTGATCGCCCAGGCTGCAGCGGGACAACAGCTGTCCCAGCCTCTCCGAGGCTTCACTGGACGGTCTGGACTGCGGAGATTGGTTCACGTGGTCGGTCCGGTCTGGCTCGCGCTTCAGCCCCCTGGCGCCCGCGACTGTTGCAGACCTGGGCGCCCGGGGCAACAACGTGCGGGTGATCGGCTATCGCTCTTAAGTACGCATCGGTAAGGCTGCGGGGTTTCAAGCTCAAACCTGCATGGCTGTTTGCGCAGCGGCCAATGGCAAGTCCGGCGGGCGGCTCCTGCGCCGCCGCGGGCTCCCCTGGCGGGGGATCGCGACTCGGGGACGGCCGCGAGACCTGCTGCACGCGACGGCTGCGCTTCCCTGCGGCGCGGCGCCTCACGGCTGTTCCACGATGCAGGGTTTCATACTCTCGAGGGCAAAAAAACGTCTGCGCGAGGTCGATTGCTGCATTTCGACGAGGTGTTGCGACTGATTCGCTGGCTGGCCATGGTATTTTGTTTATAGTGCTCCCGCACAGTTGAGAGGGGCGAATTCACACGCCCTCAGGGCTGGGGCCCAAAAGGTATTTGGGGAGGGAAATGGCTAGTACGCTCGGCCGCGAGCAAAGATTACCGCAATTCGATACGACGCGCGCGCACCTGGCGCGGCGCTGGCGCAATCTCTTGCTGCCGGTCCTCCTGCTGGCGGCGATCAGCCTGCTGGCGGTCGGCGGGGTGCTCTATTGGAGCGCCGGTTCGCTGAATGAAAGGCAGGCGCAGTCCCAGGAGGCTCTCGTCAAATCCGTCATGCAGCTGCGACGGGACATGTTGCGGCAGCTGATCATCGATTATGCCTGGTGGGATGACGCCGTCGTCTCCTATGGCGTGATGCTCGATAACCGCTGGGCGAGGGAGGGTCTCTCGGAGTACCTGCGTTCTACCTTCCAGGTCAGCGCTGGGTGGGTCGTGTCGCCGCAGGGAGAGACGCTGCTTTCCTTCGAGCGCGGCCAGGGGATTGTCTCGGGGCCAATGGGCCATCTTCCGGTCGGCATGGAAGAGCTGGTCGCGGCAGCCAGGGAGGCGCGCTCGATCGAGGAGGTGCCGGGCGCTCGCTTCGTGATTCATGAGCAGGAGCTCGCACTGGTTGCAGCGAGCGTTCTTTCGCCGTTGAGCAACATCCCCGTACCTGACAACTTCGAACGCAATGTGCTGGTCTTTCTGCTGCCGATCGATCTGAAGGTGTTCGAACGGGCCGATACCGGCGGGCATCTGGAAGACCTCCACTTCATCCGTGGGCCGGCATCGCCCGGCTGGCTCGACTGCCCCATTAAAGGCGTCGGCGGCCAGATCCTCGGCCACATCGTGTGGCGCGACCATCGTCCCGGCTCAGAGCTGTTGTGGAACGCGGCTCCGTTCCTGCTGGTGCCGCTGTTGGCGATCGGTCTGCTGCTGGTGCTGGCGATCCGGCGGGTCGGCACGGTGATCTCCGAAGAAGGCAAGCTCTCGATCTCGCTCTACCAGGAAAAGCAGCGGCGCACGCAGAAGTCCCGCTTCGTCTCCATGGTCTCTCACGAACTGCGCACACCGCTGCAGGCCATCAGCACCTCGGCGGACATGCTCGAGCGCTTCGGCGACCAGATGAACGCGCGGGAGCGCCGCGAGGAGGCGCGCACCATACGGGCCGCCGTTGCCATTCTCGCCGGCCTTGTCGACGATGTCCTGGTGATGGGCCGCAGCGAGAAGGCGCAGGAAGGCAACGCACCGCCGCCGCTCGACCTGGGCAGGTTCTGCCAGGCCATGTGGCGCGAGGTCAGCGTGGCGCTGCGCTCCAAGCAGGCATTGCAACTGGACGACCGCATCGGCGAGCCGGTCCATGGGGTGAGCGAGCTGGCCCTGCATACGATCCTCTCGAACCTGCTGCAGAACGCGGTGAAGTATTCGCGCGGCGAGGGGCCGGTGAAGGTGAGGCTGGAGCGCGCCGGCCCGGAGTACCGGGTTACCGTTAGCGACTTCGGCCCCGGCGTCGAGGAGTCCCAGCGCGAGGCGATCTTCCAGCCCTACTGGCGGGCGCAGGAGGTGGAGGCCATTTCCGGCACCGGCCTCGGGCTCGCCGTGGCGCGCTCGGCGGCCCGCTCTCTGGGCGGTGATCTGGTTCTGAAGTGCGCGGGCCGGACCTGCGCGCCGGACTGCGGCACCTGTTTCATGGCCTCCTGGCCGGTGACCGCAGCCTAGCTGCGCCGAGGCGCGGAATCGCCAGGCTTTCCGACCTTTCCCCGGGCCGGCTGCACCGCCCGATACAACCTACAATCGCTTTTGGGTTGTAGGAATATGGTTAAATAACGCAATAGTATAGTTTTCAGATTTATTTTAATCCGCGCTCCTGAGCCGCCGGATTCTTGGGAGGGTTATCTTTGGATTTGCGTTCGAGGAGGGGGGCTACCAGTTTTGCGAGAATTTTTCCTTTGAGTATTCATAGCTATTTCGCATAGATTGTGGACGGGGTCTTGGAATCATTGATTAGCAGGGAGTTCGGATGCTTGCTCAACAGACAGCCGGGAAAGCCAGACAGGCCCATCCCGTAGACGTGCATGTCGGTGGCCGGGTACGCCTTCGCCGGGTATTTCTGGGCTATTCCCAGGAGAAACTGGCCAATGCGTTGGGGCTGACATTCCAGCAGATTCAGAAATACGAGCGCGGCGCCAACCGCATCAGCGCGAGCAAGCTCTACGAGCTCTCGCGCATTCTCAACGTGCCGGTCACCTATTTCTTCGAAGGTGTCGAGGCGGAAGGTGAGGCCGGCGCGGCGGGCGGTCAGGATGCCGGGGCGGCAGGTGCGACGAACATCCATTCGTCCGACCCCGATTTCACCAATCAGCGCGAAACCCTCCAGCTCATCAGCTCCTACTACCGCATCCCCGATGCCAAGGTGCGCGCCGAGGTGCTCTCGCTGCTGAAAACTCTGGGCCGGACCTCGGAAGGCTGATCGGGAGACGCTTTGAACCGGCTTTCGAGGTCGAAGAGGAAGGATCGTCTGCGAGGTTTCTGGATACCGGGTCCGGAGCGTTTATCGGCCGGCAGAGGGCTGCGGCCTTGCCGCTCCGGCCCCTGCGCCGCTTCGGACCGGGAATCGCCTTGAGCCGGGTCTTCGCTGGTTGCATGGCTGACCTGCGTTGTCCTCGAAGCGCTTGGCATTGGGGGGCTGCTGGTCGAGGGTTCGGTACGGGGCACTCCTACTTTTGGATGGGCTGCTTCCGAGCCGTCGATATGGTCCAATCGAGAAGTTGTTCGAAGAAGATCCGGTCCTGCGGGCAAAGCACCTGCGGATGATGACGCCGAACCGCACCGCGCTTCTGGCTTGGCACTAGGAGGTCTATATGGCGGATAAGAAGATTGAGTACCTGTCGGTAAAGCACCGCGACCCGCTTGAGGATGCCGCCGCGATCAAGCGGTGCCTCGACTACCTGCGCAACGAGGCGGAGCGCACCGGCCTGCCCTTCGCTGCGCATCTGATCGGCGTCGCGGCCGAGGCCGTGTCGGATGCCATCGCCCTGTCGGAGAAATCCGTGGCGCGTGTCGAGCGGGACGGCTCGGCGCAGATCGCCGCCTCCGCCGAGGCCGAGGCTGAGCTGCCGCGACGGAAACACTAGAGCCTCGGCTTGCGCCCGAGCGCCGCGCCGCGCTCGGCGCGTTTATCGGCCATCGCCCGCAACCTCGACGGGGCCGCAGTTAACCAAGCGCTTTCGGCCGCTAACGAATTCTACAGAACCCCATCCTAGACTCCGGCGCTGCCCCGACGAGCCGGATGGAGGGGGTATGAACCGCAACAATATGAAGATCGTGCGCAAGGAGCGACGTCGCGACCGGCGGCGCGGCCTCCAGATCGAAGCGCGGCTCGACGGTCATGACATCGTTCTGACCGACCTCAGCGCCGCCGGCTTCGGCGCTGCGCTCGACGCGACCGATCCACGGCCCGCCGATTTCCGCTTCGGCCGGCGCGTCGCCCTGCAGCTGACGCCGCGGGGCGGCCAGACCTACAGCTTCATGGTCGAGATCACCCGGCCGCTGGGAGACAACGGCGTGCTCGGCGGCGTGTTCGTCGCGCTGAGCGACGAAGCCTTCGATGTCATCGAATCGCTGATCATGGGACGCGACAGGCGCCGCCGCTGAGCGCGGCTGCGATCCTGCGGATGAGGGCGCTGCTGCTGTCCGGCCCGCTGCGCCCAGGTCAGCTGCGCCCAGGTCAGCTGCCCTGGGCGACCTGCGTCGGCGCGGCCTGCGGCTTGCGGGTGTAGAAGATGTGCCGGCCGATCTGCGGGCCCTCGGCGAAGGCCTTGCGCCAGACCGGCTTCACGTAGTCGGCGTGGTACCACAGGGCGCCGCCGGAGGGATCTTCGGCCCGTCCCCAGTAGACCTTGCTGGCCAGCCGGGTCGCCTCAGACCAGGCGGTCTTGTCCTCGACCACGTCGGCCTTGCCGTCGCAGTACCAGGAGAACTGGCACTTGTGGCGCACCTCATCGGTGCCATCCTGGACCACCCCGCAGACGGTGTCGGGGAAGTTGCTCGAGGCGACGCGGTTCATCACCACGTGGGCCACGGCGAGCTTGCCTTCGAGCGGCTCGCTGCGGGCCTCGAAGTAGATGTTCTGGGCGAGGCAGGTCAGTTCTTCGCGCAGCATGCCGGGGTTCGTCGTGAAGCTGCTGGCGATCTGCTCCTCCAGGTCGATCTGGCGGATGCCGACCTGCCGAACATAGAACTGGTCCGGGTCGACGTCCGTGACGTCGACGGGAATGAAGCTCTGCGCCGTGACGCGGGTCCAGGCGTCGTCCACATGGTCGCTGGTGGCGACGCTCGCCAAAGCGGCGCCGGCGATGACACAGGCCAGCGGCGCGCTGAAAGCTGAGCAGACGGTCTTGGCGCTGATGGCGTGATGGTGGCCCTTCTTGGCGGGATGCCGATCGGTCACCGAGGGACGCGCCGTAGCGAGCCATCGGTTCCGAAGCGGCCGCCAGTCGGCCAGCATGTTTGCGATCCGGTTCATCTAACGTCCGTTACCCTGTGAACATTCCGCGGAGCGCGCCTCGTTGCCTGCTGGGCCGAGGCTTCTCGACCGGGATCCTGAAGTCCCGTGCTGGCCCTGTGAGCCCAGCTGGCGCTTCCTCCGCTCACAAAGGTTTACACAATCTTAATGGGCGACATCAAGAAGAATCGTTTATAATTCGAGCCAAATTTTCCACAAATTCAAGGCAAATTAACTATTAATTGCGGACAATGATAGAAAGAATTTCGTAATTTTGAGAAACAATCTTGCTTTTTCGGTGAAATAGACTGTTACGATTGGATTTGTAGAAATTATATACTTCTGAATGCTTGTAAACAGCGACCGGTCTCTAAAGAATTCTGGTCTTGATTACAGTGTTTCTCGCGCCTGCGGTGGGGCGATTCACAGCGCCTCTATTAGACTCCCGGTGGTTGAAATTTGCCCGCGAGGGGAGTCGGGCGGATCAATACTCCGTCGCGGCGGTGGCGCCGGGCGTGCGGGCGGAGGTTCATGACGCGGCCAGCGGGCCGATTCGGAGGAGGCGGCTGGCCCGAGTCGCACGGCCGAGTCGCGGGTAAGGTTAACGCTGGCGGGGGTTGCGGCCGGCGGTGCTTGCCGCCGGCCACGTTCAGCCGAGGCCCTTGCCGGTCCCCGTGCGCGCCAGTGGCGCCTTGTGGATGCCGCACTCGGTCTTGCCGCTGCCGGCCCAGCGGCCGGCCCGCGAACCGTCGGCGCCGGCGGTCTTGGAGGTGCAGGGCGCGCAGCCCAGCGAGGGATAGCCCTGGGCGCCCAGCGGATGCCGCGGCAGGTCACGCTCGACGAAGGCGCGGGCGAGGTCGGCGGTGCTCCAGGTCGCCAGGGGGTTCACCTTGATGCGCGAGTCGGCGGCTTCGAAGAGCCCCAGCTGGCGGCGCTGCCCGCCCTGGAAGCGCTTGCGCCCGTTGATCCAGGCGCTGAAACCGGAAAGCGCGCGCTCCAGCGGCAGCACCTTGCGGAGCTGACAGCAGAGATCGGGACTGCGGCGCCACAGGGTGCCGTCGCCGTCCGCCCAGGCCAGATCGTCGGCGGCCGGCGCGATGCTGCGCACGTTCGTCAGGCCGAGACGGGCGATCAGCATTTCGCGATAGGCGAGGGTCTCGGGGAAGTGTTTGCCGGTGTCGAGGAAGATCACGGGCGTGTGCCGGTTGACCTGCGCCACCAGGTCGAGGAGCACCGCCGACTCGGTTCCGAAAGAGGAGACCACGGCGATGCGGCCGGGAAAGATCGCGTTTACGGCGGCCGCGAGCAGCGCCTTGCCGTCGAGGCCGCCATAGCGGCGCTCGAGCAGCCGCGCGCGCTCGCGCAGGCGCGTTCCGTGGTCCTGGTTGGCCGGCGGGCGCACGACGAGAGGGGAGCTGTCGAGCGTTGTCAGGGCCTGGTTCATGGTCGGTGTGGCCTTCCTGGCTTGTCCGGTCAGCTGTTGCCGGTCGGGGCGGCGCGGCGCAGCACGCCGGCCGAGGTCCGGCCATCGGCGGTCGGCTGGTACCACAGCGAGATCTCGGAGATCGCTTCCTGCCAGGCTTCCGCCGCCTTGTCGCTGGCGACCTCGAAGGAGTCGAAGCCGCAGCGCATCATGAAGAACAGCTGGTCGCGCAGCACGTTGCCCACGGCCCGCAGCTCGCCCGTGAAGCCGTAGCGCTCGCGCAGCAGGCGGGCGGAGGAATAGGCGCGCCCGTCGCCGAAGCGCGGAAACTCCAGCGCGATGACATCGAAATGCGCGAGGTCCCCGGCGATTCCAGCCGGTGACTGGTCGCTCTTGAGCCGCAGCCCGAGCCGGCCGTTGCGGGCCAGCAGGCCGTCGCGTTCGGCCTGCCACCTTTCCAGGCCGACGATGAGATCGCCTTCCGGGGTCAGCGCGGCATCATCCGAGAGCGGCGTCCAGACGTCGTCGACGATGCGGCCGTCCTTAAGCAGTGGCATAGAGCTTCTCCTTGAAGGGCGCCGCACCCATACGGGCATAGGTCTCGTTGAAGCGCTCGCCGTCCTGGCGCAGTTCGAGATAGGTGTCGACGATGGTTTCCACGGCATCGACGACGTTGTCGTAGGAGAAGGCCGGGCCCAGGATCCTGCCGACGGCGGCATTCTGGTCGGCGCTGCCGCCCAGCGTGATCTGGTAGAACTCCTCGCCCTTCTTGTCGACGCCGAGAATGCCGATGTGGCCGACGTGGTGGTGGCCGCAGGCGTTGATGCAGCCGGAAATCTTGATCTTCAGATCGCCGATATCGTGCTGCCGCTTGAGGTCGCTGAAGCGCTGCGAGATGCGCTGGGCGACCGGAATGGAACGCGCGTTGGCCAGGTTGCAGTAGTCGAGCCCCGGGCAGGCGATCATGTCCGACACCAGGCCGATGTTCGGCGTGCCGAGACCGTGGGCGCAGAGCGTCTCCCAGACTTCCGGAATGTCGCTCAGGCGCACGTGCGGCAAGACCAGGTTCTGCTCGTGGCTGATGCGGATCTCGTCGCAGCTGAAGCGCTCGGCAAGCTCGGCCACCACATCCATCTGCGCGGCCGTGGCATCGCCCGGGGCGCCGCCCTCCGGCTTCAGGGAGATGCTGACGCAGGCATAGCCCGGCGCCTTGTGCGGGGTCACGTTGGTGCGCACCCAGCGGGCGAAGTCCCGATCCTCGAAGCGGCGCGCCTCGAAGGCAGGCTGGTTGGCGTCGAGCTTTTCGAAGGCCGGCGGCGCGAAGTAGTCCTCGATGCGGGCGATCTCCTCGGCCGGCAGGGTGAGGGCGCCGTTCTTGATCTGCAGCCACTCGTCTTCCACCAGGTCCTTGAAGGCCTCGGCGCCGGTCTGCTGCACCAGGATCTTGATGCGCGCCTTGTAGAGGTTGTCGCGCCGGCCGAGCTGGTTGTAGACGCGCAGGATGGCTTCCAGGTAGCTCAGCAGGTGCTGCTTCGGCAGGAACCTGCGGATCGTCGTGCCGATGACCGGCGTGCGGCCGAGGCCGCCGCCGACGATCACCTCGAAGCCGACCTCGCCCGCCTCGTCGCGGCGGATCTGCAGGCCGATGTCGTGGAAGCGCACGGCCGCGCGGTCGTTCGGCGCGCCGGTGATCGCGATCTTGAACTTGCGCGGCAGGAAGGAGAACTCCGGGTGCAGGCTTGACCACTGGCGCACGATCTCGGCATAGATGCGCGGGTCCTCGATCTCGTCGGCCGCCGCGCCGGCGAAGTGATCGGCCGTCACGTTGCGGATGCAGTTGCCGCTGGTCTGGATGGCGTGCATCTCGACGCTGGCGAGGTCG
>JBFGUI010000040.1:0-20566 GCA_041565695.1 Kiloniellaceae bacterium | reverse complement strand
GGGCCGCCCTGCAGGCCGCGCGCGCAAGCGCCCGCAGCGACAATTCCTGAGACTCCGCGCGCCGCCGGCGCGGCGAAGCGGCGCTGCCGGGATCACCCGCTGCCTGGCACGCCCCTTCCCGCTGGCCGGCCGGCCATGGCATTCTTTTCATGTCAGCCTTACCCACAACGGCAGCGATGAACGAAGTTCTGGAAGACATCCAGGCGGCGAGACTCGATCTGGAAAAGGACCTGCCCCGGTACCCCGATCTCTGCTTTGCGCTGGACTACTGGAAAAGCAAGAAGGGCACGCGCATCGCGCCGGCCCGCACGGACATCGACCCGGTCGACATCCCCCGCATCCTGCCGCGCGTCATGCTCGCCGACGTTGAGACCAATGCGGCCGGGCAGATCGACTTCAGCTACCGGCTCAGCGGCACCGGCATCCGCAACGTCCATGGCTATGATCCGACCAGTCTCAGGCCAAGCAGCCTGACGCCGCCGCTTTACGGCCAGCTGATCCACGCCCACTACCGCGCAGCGGTCGAGACCCGCCAGCCGCTGGCCCACGTCATCGTCATGGTGACCAACAAGAAGCAGCGTTCCTATGCACGGATCATCCTGCCGCTGTCGGCCGACGGCGAGACCATCAACATGCTGATGACCGTGGACAGCGCCACCCAGAACCTGCTGCAGGAATTCCTCGAGGTGATCGAGGACATCAGCAGCCGGGGCTAGAATCCTCTGGCGCTCTAGGTCCAGTCGAGATTGACCGACATGCAGTGCGCGCAGAGCAGCGCGCCGCGCGGCATCTCCTCACCGCAGCAGCTGCAGCCCTGATCCCCGTTGCGCAGGTGGCTGATGATGGCCTTCGCCTCCGCATCGCCGCAGGGCAGCATGGTCTTCAGGTTGTCCAGGGCGGCGCCCGGCGCCGCCTTCGCCTCTGCCGCGATCTTTTGCCGTTCGGTGCGCGACAGCGAGTCGCAGAGGAGCACCAGATCCCGGCACTGCGGACAGACCACATGCATGCGCCCTTCGGCGTTGAACTTCGAATAGGCAAGGGTGTGGTCGCGGTACTCGTCGGAATACCTCGCAATCATCCGCCTCGGCATAGCATTAGCTCCAAGAGACCTCGCCCTGCATGGCGAGAAATCCGTCGGGATCGACGACCCAGAGATCGGCGCGGCCGGCCCTTTCGTCCGGCGCACCGCAGACCGTGAACGGCCGATTGTCGAAGATCGGCCGCCTGGCGCGGAAGCTGAAGTGTCTGGCGCGCGCCTGCGGCAGGTGGTGGCGCAGCTGGCCGATCATCATGGTCGCCAGCAGCGGGCCGTGCACGATGAGGCCGGGGTAGCCCTCTTCCTGCGTCGTGTAGGGATGGTCGTAGTGAATGCGATGGCCGTTGAAGGTCAACGCCGAATAGCGGAACAGCAGCACCGCCGAGGGCACCACCTCCCGGCGCCAGCGCGCGCCCTTGGGCGGTGCCTCGCCGGCCGCCAGCGGCGCGCCCTTGTCGCCCGCCTCGCGGTAGACGATGTCGTGCTCCTCGACGATGCAGGCACCGGCCTCGTCTGAGATCACATGTTCGACGGTCACGAAGGCGAGCCGCCCGCTGCGCCCATGCTTCTCCTCCACCGACCGGATGGTCGAGTGCCGCGTCACCTCGGCGCCGACCTCGAGCGGTTTCGCGAAGGCCACCCGGCTGCCGGCCCACATGCGCCGCGGCAGATCGATGGGCGGCAGGAAGCCGCCGCGCGCGGCGTGGCCGTCGGGGCCGAGGCCGGCGGTCGGGGCGAGCGACCAGAAATAGGCCCAGTGCCACAGCGGGGGCAGGGCGTCGCCGGGATGCAGCGGCGGCTCGGCGTCGTTCAGGGTGGCCTGCATGGCCTGGGCGCGCCCGGCAGCGATGGTATCGCGCAGCTGCTCGCTGCGGCCGACCCATCGGCCCCAAGTCTCGGCCGCCACCTCGCTCATGCCCCGATGTCCTCCTGCCCGAACTCTTCCCTGAGGGCAGCCCCATGCTGATCCAACGCGGGCACCGCGCCAAGCGCGATTTCCGCATCCCGGACCTGCACCGGCGGAGCGACCAGCTCGACCCGGCCGCTCGGCGTATCGACGGAAACCCGGCGCAGCTGCGGGTGGGCGCTGAGATCGGCCGGGGTGTTCACCGCGCCGTAGGCGATGGCGGCCGCCAGGAGGCGTGCCGTCAGCGCCTCCCGGGTCAGCTTGCCGAAGACCTCGTCGATGATCGCGTCCAGCGCCGGGCGGTTCGCCACCCGCGCCGAGTTGTCGGCGAAGCGTGGGTCCTCCAGCATCTCCGGGCGCTCCAGCACCTCGGTCACCAACCGCCGCCACTCGCGCTCGTTCTGGATCGAGAAGACCACCTCGTCGCCGCCCCGGCAGGCATAGACGCCGTAGGGCGCGATCGAGGGGTGGTTGAGGCCGACGCGCGGCGGCGCCCCCGGCCCGTAGTCCTGGTGCAGCAGCGGCACGGTCATCCAGTCGGCCATGCCGGCGAACAGCGAGGTCGCCAGGGCCGAGCCCTCGCCGCTGCGCTCGCGCAGCAGCAGCGCCTCCAGGATCGCCTGGTGGGCATACATGCCGCAGGCGATGTCGCAGACCGAAACGCCGACCCGACCCGGCCCCTCCGGCCGCCCGGTAACGGCGGCGAGGCCGCTTTCCGCCTGCACCAGCAGGTCATAGGCCTTCATCTCGGCGTAGGGGCCGGTCTCGCCGTAGCCGGAGATATCGCAGGTGATGAGCCGTGGATGCGCCTTGCGCAGCGCCGCGTGGCCGAGCCCGAGGCGCCCCGCGGCCCCTGGCGCCAGGTTCTGGATGAAGACGTCGGCCCTGGCCAGCATGCGTTTCACCAGCGCCAGGTCGGCCGGCTGCTTCAGGTCGACGGCGATGGACTCCTTGCCGCGGTTGAGCCAGACGAAATAGGCGCTTTCGCCCTTCACCACGCGATCGTAGCCGCGCGCGAAGTCGCCTTCCGGCCGCTCCAGCTTGATGACCCGCGCCCCGGCATCGGCCAGCTTGCAGGAGCAGTAGGGCGCGGCCACCGCCTGCTCCAGGCTGACGACCAGCAGGCCTTCCAGCGGTCTCGCCATACCGACCTCAATAGCTCCGCGGCATGCCGAGCACGTGCTCGGCGAGGAAGGCGAGGATCAGGTTGGTGGAGATCGGCGCCACCTGATAGAGCCGCGCCTCGCGGTACTTGCGCTCGACGTCGTATTCCTCAGCGAAGCCAAAGCCACCGTGTGTCTGCAGGCAGGCTTCCGCCGCTGCCCAGGACGCTTCCGAGGCCAGCATCTTGGCCATGTTGGCCTCCTTGCCGCAGCGCTCTCCCGCGTCGAACAGAGCGGCCGCCCGCTCGACCATCAGCGCCGCCGCCTCGCTCTGGGCGTAGGCGCGGGCGATGGGGAACTGGATGCCCTGGTTCTGGCCGATGGGCCGGCCGAAGACTTTGCGCTCGCTGGCGTAGCTGCTGGCTTTTTCGATGAACCAGCGGGCATCGCCGATGCATTCGGCGGCGATGAGGATGCGCTCGGCGTTCATGCCATCGAGGATGTAGCGGAAGCCCTTGCCCTCCTCGCCGATGAGGTTCTCGGCCGGCACTTCGAGGTTGTCGAAGAAGACCTCGGTGGTCGAGTGGTTCATCATGGCGCGGATCGGCTTGATGGTGACCCCCTTGCCGCGCGCCTCGCGCAGATCGACGATGAAGACCGAGAGGCCCTCGCCTTTCTGCTTCACCTGGTCCTTCGGCGTGGTGCGCGCCAGGAGCAGCATCAGGTCGCTGTGCTCGGCGCGGCTGGTCCAGACCTTCTGGCCGTTGACGATGTAGCGCTCGCCCTCGCGCCGCGCCGTGGTGGCGAGACTCAGGGTGTCGGTGCCGCTGGTCGGCTCGGTGACGCCGAAGGCCTGCAGCCGCAGGCTGCCCTCGGCGATGGCCGGCAGATAGCGCTGCTTCTGCGCCGCGCTGCCGTGCCGCAGCACCGTGCCCATGGTGTACATCTGGGCATGGCAGGCCGCGCCGTTGCAGCCGGCCTTCTGGATTTCCTCCAGGATAGCGCAGCCGGTGGCCAGGGGCAGGCCGCTGCCGCCGAATTCCTCCGGAATCAGCGCGGCCAGGTAGCCGGCGGCCGTCAGCTCCTTTACGAAGGCCTCAGGATAGGCGCGCCGGGCATCCAGGTCGCGCCAGTAGGCGCCGGGATAGTTGGCACAGAGGGCGCGAACCCCCTCGCGGATGTCGGGAAAAGTCTCGGAGGTTTCGGCGTTCATGGGCATTGCGGCGGGCGGCATTTCGGCTGGCAAAAGGAGGGCGTCAGACTAGCGATTTGCCGGCGCGCCGCAAGGCAGCTTTGCACCCGAAGGAAAGCGGGAAGGCGGGCCCTCGTGGCCGGCTCCGGTCTTGCGTCCTTCAAGCTGCTGCAACGATCGATCGGGGCGGAGACTATCGGCCTAGGGCCGCAGCGCTGCCAGCAGCGGCTGCAGTTGCCGCGAGATCGCCTCTTTCAGCACTTCGAGGCTCATGTCCTCGCTCTTGACGAAGGTGGTGAACATCATGTTGGTGTTGTTGAAGATCGTTTCTCCCGCCGCCTTGGCGTCGACCCCCTGCTTCACCAGCCCGCGCTGCTGCAGCGCTTCGATGAGGTCGCAGACCTGCGCGGCAAGGCGCAGGTCAAGTTCGCTGTAGCGCCGGCCGAAGGGCGATTCCGGCTGGCGGATCGAGATCGCCATGGCGTGGCGCCACATCTCCTTGTTGAGATAGACGAGCGAGTGGTCAAGATAGATGGAGATCAGGGCCTCGACGGAATCTTCGACCGCAGCGGGCGGCGAGTGGATCAACTCGTCGCCGGCGCGCAGCACCTCGTTCACCTCCATGGAGACAATGGCGACCAGCAGATCGCCCTTGTTCTGGTAGTAGTTGTAAACCGTTCCGATCGAAACCCTCGCCTTGGCGGCAATGGTCTCGATCTTGGTTCGGTCATAGCCGACTTCACGGAACAGCCGGGTCGCCGCCTTGAGGATGCGCTGGTCCCGGTCCGCCTTCTGTTTTTCCCTCAGGCCGCTCATCGGCTATCCATTGCACAACAAATGAATTGCCTCAAGTTTATAATCCATTCATTTTTTTGTTCCCTGCGGAAGCCTCCTGTGGTTATGCTTTTTGTGATCCGGCGACTGCGGATCACGAACAAGAAAACAGGGAGATTGGGATGACTTCTCGCAACATGGGCCAGGGGCAGCCCTGTCTGACGCGCCTGGCCGGCCGCTTGCTCGGAATCACTGTCGCAACCGTCGGGTTCAGCTTGCCGAACCTCGCCACGGCGGCGGAGGAGCTTAACGCGCTGGTGTGGTGCGATCACACCGACCCTGCCTTGATCACTCCCTTCGAAGAGGCGCATGGCGTCAAGGTCAACCTCAAGGAATACGAAGGCACGGGCGCCGCCCTCGCCATCATCGAGCAGTCCCGACCCGGCGACTGGGACGTCTTTGTGATCGACGGCGTCGACGTGCCGCGCGTGGTCGAAGCGGGCCTGTTGGCCGAACTGCCCCAGGACCAGTTGCCGCTGAACGACATCTTTGCCCAGGTGCAGATGACCGACGTCACGCACAAGGACGGCAAGATGTACGCCATCATGGAGAAGTTCGGCTACAACGTGATCAGCTACGACAAATCGAAGGTCGATCCCGCGGACATGCGCGACTTGAACATGCTGTGGTCCGACAAGTACAAGGGCCGTATCGCGGTCTACGACTACTATATCCCCCTGATGGATCTGGTCGCCTTGAAGATGGGCATGAAGCCGAATGACATCTCCGCCGACAAGCTGTCGGCGATGAAGGAAGAGCTCTTCAAGCTCAAGGAAAACTCTGTCATGGTCGGCGAGGTCGTCTCCTCGACGACGGCCCTGGCGACGGGCGAGGCGGATATCCTGATCGGCGGCGGCGAATGGGCCGTGGCGGTGATGCAGGCGGAGAACCCCAACCTCGACTGGGTCCTGCCCGACCAGGGCGGCATCCTGTGGAGCCAGTCGCTGGCCATCTTCAAGGACTCGCAGAAGCAGGATCTGGCCCTGAAGTTCGTGCAGTACATCATGAGCCCGGAAGGCCAGGCGCGCCTGGCGACCTCCTCCTGCTTCTGGGGCATGCCGGCCAACAAGAAGGCCGGTGAGAAGCTGAACGCCGAGCAGAAAGCCGCCTTGCGCTGGGACGAGCAGGAGGGCTTCCTCGCCAAGTCCTACCGCTATTTCATTCCCGATGCGGAGCTTGACGCGAAAATGCTCGACGTCTGGGCCGAGTTCCTGCAGCACTAAGCGCAGCTGCCCACCCGGGCGACCGTCGGACCATGAGTTTGAGCACCCCCAGGCTACGCAGCGCGCAGGTCAAAGCCTGGGGGTTGCTTCTGCCGGCCCTCTTGTGGACGACGGCCTTCTTTATCGCGCCCCTGGGGATCATGGCGCTCTACAGCCTGTGGCAGCGGGTCGGCACCCGCCTGGTCACCGAATTCACGCTGCAGAACTACCACGACTTCTTCGCCAAAAGCTTCCTGCTCAAGTCGCTGCTTAACTCCATCGAGGTGACGCTGATCGTCACCCTGGTCAGCGTGCTGCTCGCCTACCCACTGGCCTACATCCTGGCAGAGCGCGTACCGCGCCGCTGGCAACGCCTGGCCCTCGTCCTGGCCATCCTGCCGTTCTGGACATCCTATGTCGTGCGCTCCTACAGCTGGCTGCTGGTCCTCTCCGAAGGCGGCATCCTGTCGAACTGGCTGCTCGACCTGGGCCTCACGGAGAGCCCGGTGTCCTTCGCCAACAACCGCGGCGCCACGGTCGTCGGTTTCGTACATTTCTTCGTCATGCTGCTGACCCTGACCATCTATGCCAACCTCGTGCAGCTCTCGCCGAGCTACCGCAAGGCCGCCGCCGACCTCGGGGCCGGACCGCTGCGGACTTTTCTGCACGTGACCCTGCCGCTGACGCTGCCCGGGATCATGGTCGGCGCCTTCCTGACCTTCGTTCTGTGTATCGGCGACTACATCACGCCGCAGATCCTCGGTGGCAACCGGGAACTTCTGCTGCCTCAGGCCATCATGCTGCAGATCGCCCGGCGCTCCGACTTCCCCATGGCCTCTGCGCTGGCCATGATCCTGATGGTCGTGGTCAGCCTGGTTTACCTGGCCTGCGCCCGCTGGCTGAAGATCGACCGGGTGTAGCGCCATGCCCGCTGCTCTTCTCCATGCTTTGCGCGCCCTGCCCATCTGGCTCTACGTGCTGCTGCTGTACGGCTTCATCTTCCTGCCGGTCGGCGTCCTGGTGCTGTTTTCGTTCCAGGAATCGCGCATTCCCGTGCCGCCCTTCAATGGCCCCTCGCTGCGCTGGTACGAAGCC
Source organism: Kiloniellaceae bacterium (assembly GCA_041565695.1). GTDB lineage: Bacteria > Pseudomonadota > Alphaproteobacteria > Kiloniellales > Kiloniellaceae > Pelagibius. The sequence goes on along the minus strand of JBFGUI010000040.1, from coordinate 13,197 downwards.
GTATTCAGCGACCCCCGCATGATGGATGCACTCGCCAACTCCGTCGCCGTGGCGCTGCTTTCCTCGCTGGTCGCCGTGGTACTGGGTTTTCTTGCCGCCTATGCCCTGGCGCGCCACCGGCTGCCCCTTGCCGGATTGCTTCAGGGCTTCCTCACGGCACCCCTCACCGTCAGCTACCTGATCATCGCCATGGGCCTCCTCATTACTTTCAATCAGCTGGGCGTACCGAAATCCCTGCTCACCGTCGGCATCGGCCATGTGGTGATCAACCTGCCGCTCTGCTTCGCCATCCTCTACAGCCAGATGGGCGAGCACCAGGCCAACATCGAACGCGCCGCGCGCGACCTCGGCGCCCGGGAGTGGCAGGTCCTGGTGCTGGTTACGGTGCCGATGATGTGGCCCGCGCTCTTTGCCTCTTTCTTTCTTTCGGTCACTTTCTCCTGGGACGAGTTCATCATCGCGTTCATGGTAAGCCGCTTCGATGTTACCCTGCCGGTCGAGATCTGGAGCATGCTGCGCACTGGACTCAACCCCAAGACCAACGCCGTCGGCAGTTTCGTTTTCCTGATTTCGATCGCCACCGTGCTGATCCTCGACCTGGTCATCCTGCGGAGCCGGAAAGCATGACTGATCCGGCCGTCGAATTCCGCAATGTCTCCATGCGTTTTGGCGACAAGGTGGCGTTGCAGGATATCGATCTGGCCATCGAAGAAGGCAGCTTCGTCGTCCTGCTCGGACCCTCCGGCGGCGGCAAGACGACCTTGCTGAACATTCTCGGCGGCTTCCTGGCGCCCTCGTCGGGCCAGGTATTCATCAAGGGCTCGGAGGTAACCCACGTGCCGCCAGCCAGACGGCCGACCACGACCGTCTTCCAGGACTATGCTCTCTTCCCCCACATGTCGATCGCCGCCAACGTCGGCTTTGGCCTGAAGATGCGCGGCGTGCCAAAAGCGGAGCGCGCAGCGCGCGTGGAGAAGGCGCTGGAGATGGTCGGTCTCGGCCACACTGCCCTGCGCCGGATCCACGAGCTCTCCGGCGGTCAGCGCCAGCGCATCGCGCTCGCCCGTGCCCTCGTGGTCGAGCCATCGGTGCTGCTGCTCGACGAGCCGCTGGGCGCCCTGGACCTGAAGCTGCGCCGCCAGATGCAGGAGGAACTCAAGGCCATTCAGAAGCGCGTCGGCACCACCTTCGTGCACGTGACCCACGACCAGGAGGAGGCCATGGCGATCGGTGACGTTATTGTCGTGATGAACGACGGCAGCATTGAAGACCGTGGCTCTCCGGAACGCGTCTATCTCCAGCCGGCCTCACGCTTCACTGCAAACTTCATGGGTGACAACAATCTAATCGAAGGTCGGGTGACACGGGTTGCGGGCGATCGCGTAGAGGTGGCCACTGCATTTGGCAGTTTCCTTCTGCCCGGCACCGCGGAGAGCGGAGCCAGCGTGGCACTGTCATTGCGACCCGAACACCTGCACCCGGAAACCGCCGCAGGCCGCGTCACCCTGGGCCAGGGCCGCGTCGTCGAGGCCGGCTTCTTCGGCACGCATCACCAGTGCAGCGTCGCCCTGGCAGGGCACGAAGATGTCCTGAAACTCAGGCTGCCGCAGAAACGCCTGGTCCAGCCCGGCGAAAGCCTGGGTCTCTACGCCGATCCGGCCGATATGGTTCTGATTACGCGCTAAGCCCCCTTGGCGTCGAGAAATGCTCGAATCAAACCGCGATAGCGGGCACCGTCGAAACTTGGGAAGTGGCCGCCATGCACCACGCGCACCGGCAGTTCGTGGATTCGCTTCATGGTCGCGACATAAACCGCGACATCCGAGTGGTAGGCGTCATCGATCAGCGGGCCGTCGTAGACCGTGTCGCCGGAGATCAGCACGCCGGTCTCGCGCTCGAAGAGCATGATGCCGCCCGGCGAATGGCCAGGGGTGTGGATGACATCGAAGTGCCGGTTGCCGAGGTCGATGACGTCGCCGTCTTCCAGCAGGCGCGTGGCGGGCGCCGGGGTCACCTCGTAGCGCGCGGAGTCGTAGTCGCCGGGCGGCAGGGCCGTGAAGATCTCGTCGGTGACGTAGGGGTCGGCCAGGGTCTCCTTGCGCCCCGGATGCGCCATCAGCGCGGCCTCCGCCTTGTGCACGGCGCGTTCGGCAAATTCGTGGTGGCAGCCGATGTGATCGAAGTGGGTATGGCTGGCGACCGCCGTCAGCGGCCGCTCCGTTAAGGTCCGCACCTGCTCGCGCAGGCTGACCACGCCCATGCCGGAATCGACCAGCATGTCGCGGTCACGCCCGCGCACGTGCCAGATGTTGCAGCGGTAGAACGTCTTGATGTGGGGCTCCCAGATCTGGGTAATGTCGTCACCCACCTTGGCCGTCCGATACCAGTGTTCCGCCGTAATGATCTGCATGCTTCGCTCCTGCCGTCTCCCTCGTCGTAGCAAGCGGATAGGTGCCTGGCAATCGGCCCGTCAGGCGCCCGGCATGATCCTCACTCTGGACCCTGGCGGGCCGCGCCTGCGCCCCTTAAAATGCGCGCCGTCATGTCGGAAGCCCCCCTCCTCAAGCATACCCAGGTGCTGCGCGACCGCCTGCCCCTCGACGGCGCCCTGGTGGCCGACGTCGGCTGCGGCGACGGCGCTCTCGTCCGGGTCATGACCCGGGCGGGCGCCCGGGTGATCGGCCTCGACCCGGGGGCCGGGCAGCTGGCCCGCGCCCGCGCGGCTGCGCCGACCGGCGGCGAGACCTACGTCTGCGCGCTCGGCGAGGCCCTGCCGCTGCGCGACGGCTGCCTCGACGCCCTGGTCTACTTCAACGCCCTGCATCACGTGCCCCCGGCGACCCAGCCGGCGGCCCTCGCCGAGTCGGCCCGCGTGGTGCGCCCCGGCGGTCTGCTCTACGTGCAGGAGCCGCTGGCCGAGGGCGCCTACTTCGAGCTGATGCGCCCCGTCGAGGACGAGACCGAGGTGCGCGCCAGCGCCGCCGCGGCGCTGGAGGCCGCCGCGGCCGGCGGGGACCTCGAACAGATTGAGGAGATCGTCTACCGCGCACCCTTCAAGGTGGCGTCCTTCGAGGCCTTCCGCGACGGCATGATCGCCGTCGACCCGGCCCGCCGCGCCATCGTGGCGGCGCTCGAGGAGTCGTTACGGCAGGGCTTTCAGGCGGCAGCAGAACAGCGCGACGACGGCTTCTGGTTTGAGATCCCTTCCCGGCTCAATCTGCTGCGACGAAACTGATGGCGATCCGCTACCTCTCTCCCCACGACTCCCCCGACGATCCCGGCGGCCTGATCCGCGAGGCCCTCGGCCTCGGCGAGGACTTCCCGGGCCCGGCCGAGGATGTAGTGCTGGCCTGGATCCTGCGGCTCGGCGACGACCGCGATCCGGCGGCGGCCGCCAGGCGGCTGATCGCCGATTACCGCCTCGAAGACGGTCCGCCGCCGGGCGGCGCCTGCGGCCGCCTGATCGAGATCCTGAAGGAAACCGCCGCCTTTCCGGCCCAGCGCATGACCCGCCATCTCTGCAAGCCGCGGCGGCGCGGCGGCTGGCGCCGGAACCGGCCGTGAGCGGGCGCCGGTGAGCGCGCCGCGCCTCATTGACAACCGCACGGCGCGGCGCCTCTTCCTGGCGCGCCAAGGCCTCGCCTTCCCGCCGCACCGCAAGCTGGACGATGCCGGCCTGCTGGCACTCATCGAGCACCTCGGCTTCGTGCAGCTCGATTCGATCCAGACCGTGGAGCGCGCCCACCACATGATCCTCTTCGCGCGCAACCAGACCTACCGGCAGAAGCAGCTGCACCGACTGGTCGAGCGCGACGGCGCCCTGTTCGAGAACTGGACCCACGACGCGGCGGTCATCCCCAGCCGCTTCTTTCCCTACTGGCGGCTGCGCTTCGCCCGCGAGGAAGCGCGCCTGCGCGAGCGCTGGCGCAAATGGCGCGGCGGTGATTTCGAGGCCGAGCTGGAAGACGTTCTGCGGCACGTCAGCGGCAACGGCAGGGTGATGGCGCGCGAGCTGGGCAACGACGACGAGTCCGGCCGCAAGAGCAGCGGCGGCTGGTGGGACTGGCACCCCTCGAAAACGGCGCTGGAGTATCTCTGGCGCTGCGGCCACCTGGCCGTAGCGGCGCGCGACGGCTTTCAGAAGGTCTACGACCTGACCGAGCGGACCCTGCCCCGCTGCCACCTGGAAGCCGCGCCCTGCGAGGCCGAGACTGTCGACTGGGCCTGCCGCAGCGCGCTCGAGCGCCTGGGCATCGCCACCTCCGGCGAGATCGCCGCCTTCTGGGACCTGGTGACGCCGGCCGAGGCCAAGGCCTGGTGCGCCGCGCGCCGCGGCGGCGAACTGGAGGAGGTCATGGTGGCGAACGCGCAGGGCGGCAGGCCGCGCGCCGCCTTCTGCTTCGCCGACGCCGATCCCGGCGCGGAGCTGCCGGAGCCGCCGAAGCGGCTGCGGGTGCTGAGCCCCTTCGACCCGCTGATCCGCGACCGCAAGCGCTGCGAGCGGCTCTTCGGCTTCCATTACCGCATCGAAGTCTTCGTGCCGGCTGCCCGGCGCCGCTACGGCTACTACGTCTTTCCGCTGCTGGAGGGCGACCGGCTGATCGGGCGCCTCGACATGAAGCACGAACGCGACAGCGGCGCCTTGAAAGTCAAAGGCCTGTGGCTGGAGCCGAAGGTGAAGCTCTCCGCCGCGCGCAGGAACCGGCTGGAGGCTGAGCTGGAACGCCAGCGCCGCTTTACTGGCGCTGACCGAGTGGCCTTCAAGAACGGCGCCATCAAGAGGCCGGACTAAGGCTTGAAGGTGGACCCGATCCGGTTCAGCGCGCCGGGTCCTGGCGCCAGGTCTGGTAAATCTCGACCGCCTGAGATCGCAGCACCTGAACCAGACTGCCCAGCAGCAGGGCTGCGGAGGTGCCGGCCACGGCGATCCAGAGATACTCGAGAGCCAAGCCCGGCGGCGCCGGCGGGTCGGGAAGCCGCTCGACCCCAATGGTCGCTGCAACCTCCTTCAGATCAGCAAATGCCCAAGCCATTTCCTCGGCGATGAAGGCGACAAGCAGGAGCTGGTTGAAAGTGTAGTAGCCGGCGACCAGAACCGCGACGAGGGGTGCCGCTTGGCAGAAGACAAGAAAGACCACCATCAAGGCTGACTGAATCTGCCGCCAGATACCCTTGAATGTGGTGATATTGAGCAGCAGGCCATTCAGCACCCAGGCTTCGTCCAGCAGGTTCAGCTCTGTCTGTGACAACCCGGTCGCAAGCTGGCCGCGCAACACCTGTCGACGGCGGAACTGCAGTACATAGAGGTGAAAAGCGACAAGCAGGGCAAGGGGTGAAGCGGGCACGACAATATTGCGGGCTATCTGGACCTCAATCACCGGCGCGGAGAGCTTTCCGGAAGTCGCCAAGTCTCGCGCCTCCTGCCACACTCGGATGTCGTTGATGGAACAGGTGCCGAGATTGTTCGCCTCACAGAAAGTCTCGACAATCATGATGGACTGGAAAAACTCACCGACCTTCGGCAGATCGTCGAGCAGGTTCTCCAACTGGGTGTCTTTCAGTGTGAAGTTGTTGTAATGCTCCAGCCCCAGGTCGTAGACATTGACGTCGCGCGCGGCCGGGCCGAGCAACTCCATGGGGACGATCCGCTCTACCTTGACGACGACTCCCCGGATTTTCTCGAGTGCCTGGGTCCAGCTGTCCTCAAAGAGTAGAAAGGCGGCGAAGCCCGCCAGGTGAGGGTAGTCCACCGCCGCCAGATCGAGGTCAAAGTAGCCCGCAAACAGCCGCTTAACGGACTCGGCGTCATGGTGGACATAGGCGAGGTCCTCGAAAAGATCCCTCTCTTCCGCGGTCAACTCCCGTTTCGCCGCCGCCTCAATACGTTCCTGCTCTTCCGGCGTCAGCTTCTCGACATGCACCTCGCCCTCGTCGATTCGCCGCGACATCTCCCGCAAGGAATCGAAGGCCTGAAGGAGACTTAGGTGATAGTCCTGGAAATCTTCCCTGTTCGCCTTGAGATGCCGGTCGACCTTCAGGATCTGCTCGAGCGTGTCCACGGCCGGGTCGATCTTCTCCGAAACGAAGGTCGGATCCTGGAATACCAGGAATATGACGGCCGCCGCGAGCAGAAGATTGAAATAGAACAGATTGCGCAGGCGTAGCGTCGTCGCCGCCAGGCGGTCGATCAGTGTAGATTGATGCTCGTCGCGCTTTTCTGTCACACCACTTTCTCCGGTCGCTAGTCTACCCGACCCAACCGTGAAAACAGACTAGTGTTTAGCTTGTCTGCTTTTCGCCTCCCGTCACGATGGAGAGGCAACGATCCGGCGCCCGTGGCGCATCATGGTGCGCGTCAGGCTGTAGAGCACCACCGCGTTCATCAGGTGCCAGAGGAAATGCGTGCCGCTGGGCAGCACCGCGCAGAGCGGCTCGTCGGCGGTGCGCAGCGCCAGGGAGAAGGCGAAGAGCCCGGCGGCCATCAGGATCGGCGCGCCGGCGCCATGGCGGCGGCCGTAGTGCAGGAAGCCGCCGACTCCCAGCATGGCGAGCAGCGCGACGGCGTAGGTCGGCACGCCGAAGCCAAAGACCGTCGGCAGGAGCGCCACCAGCGCCAGCACGATCACAAGTCCCAGGACGCAGCCCCAGGGCGGCAGGCCGACGAGGCGCTTCAGCGCCAGGTACATGTAGAGCAGGATGAACAGCGCCACGGGGATGACGTCGGCCAGCATGGCCCAGAACACCGCGAAGGTGTGGAACAGTCCGCTGCCGATGCCGACGAGAAAGAGCAGCGCCACCAGCGCCAGGATCGGCGGGTCGCGGCGCACCGCCGGCCCCGCATGGCGCAGCGCGACGACCAGCAGCAGGCCGGCGGCGATGAAGGCCAGGTTGGTCACCGCGTTCAGCGGCTCGTTCCACAGGCCCGGCCCGACACGTTCGCAGTAGAGGTCGATCTCGTCCTGCATGCTTCGATGTCCCTCCCGGAGCCCCGGCGCGGACGAGGCCGGCGCGCAGGCCTACTGCTTCGGCTTGTTGAAGGCGTCCTCGACGTGCTGGACGATCTGCTTGACCGGAAAGGTGAAGACGCCGGCCTGGCCCTTGACGAAGGCCTCGCGCCACAGGACATAGCCCTCGGCGATGTTGGGCACGGCCAGGACGGGCTTCGGCTCGCCGGTCACGCTGGCCTCGAGGGCCTCGCGGCTCAGCGGGACGTGCGACAGGTGGTCCTGCAGGCCGCCCTCGATCAGCGGGTTCTTCAGCTTCAGGCCGTCGATGTAGATGTGATAGATCGTCCGGCTGGCGAGATCCCGGTCGATCTTGGCGATGTAGATCTTGGAGGCCTCCTCGCCCGGGCGCGCGTCATAGCTCCAGGCCTGGCCGACCTGGAAGTCGATCGCCCAGGCAGGCGAAAGCCCGCCCAGCAGCAGGACGGCCACGGCCAACGAAAGTTTCTTCATGGAACTCTCTCCTTCAGCCCCTCGGCTTCAGCCCCAGAGGGTCGGCTCGGGCGGATAGACCAGGCTGTCCTCGATGACCAGCGCGGGATCACGGTCCTCGGCCAGCAGCAGGGGTCCGTCGAGATCGACCACCGGCACGCCCTGGGCCAGCAGCACGCCCGGCGCCATGGCCAGGGAGGTGGCCAGCATGCAGCCCACCATGATCCCGAAGCCGGCCTCCTCGGCCGCGGCTTTCAGCTTCAGCGCCTCGGTCAGCCCGCCGGTCTTGTCGAGCTTGATGTTGATCATGTCGTAGCGGCCCTCGAGCCCGGCCAGGGTTGCCAGGTCGTGGCAGGACTCGTCGGCGCAGACCGGCACCGGCCGCTCGATGCCGGCCAGCGCTGCGTCGTCGCCGGCGGGCAGCGGCTGCTCGATCATCTCGACCCCGAGTTCTTTCAGCTTCGGCGCCAGCGCGCTGTACTGCGCCACCGTCCAGCCCTCGTTGGCATCGACGATGATGCGCGGGTCGGGCGCCGCGGCACGCACCGCGGCGACGCGGTCGAGGTCTTCGGGCCCGGCGAGCTTGAGCTTGAGCAGCGGCCGCGTCGCATTCTCCGCTGCTTTCCTGCGCATGTTCTCGACGCTGTCGAGGGAAAGCGTGTAGGCGGTGGTCACGGGTCCGGGGGCGGGCAGCCCGGCAAGCTCCCAATGGCGCTTGCCGCTGCGCTTGCTTTCCAGGTCCCAGAACGCCAGGTCGACGGCATTGCGCGCCGCGCCGGCCGGCAGCAGCGCCTGCAGCCCCGCGCGGTCGAGGCCTTCGGCCAGCGGCCCGTGCAGGCTCTCGATCTGGTCGATCACGCTCTGCATGGTCTCGCCGTAGCGCGCATAGGGCACGGCCTCGCCGCGCCCGGACGCGCCGCCGGGCGCGCTGTCGGACAGCTCCACCACCACCACGTCCGCCGTGGTCTTGCTGCCGCGCGAGATCGTGAAGGTGCCGCGGATGGGCCAGGACTCGCTGTGGACCGTGAGAAGGGTCATCGACAACCTAGGCCAGACGGTCGACCAGGGGAGCGACGCCTTCGGTGAAGGGGTCGACCGTCGGCAGTTCCAGCTCGCTCTCGACGCGGCGCAGATAGGCCTCGATGCTGCTCTTGTCCATCTGCGAGGTGTTCACCGCGACACCGATGAAACGGGCCTCGGGGTTGGTCAGATGCGCCGCGGCGAGGTTGGCATCCATGCAGGCGCGCAGCGTCGGCAGGGGATAGTCGGGCAGGCCGCGCATGTGTGCGCGCGTCGGCTCGTGGCAGAGCACCAGGGCGTCGGGCTGGGCGCCGTGCAGCAGGCCGAGCGAAACTCCAGCGAAGGAGGCGTGGAACAGCGAGCCCTGCCCCTCGATCACGTCCCAGTGGTCTTCGTCGTTGGCCGGCGAGAGGTATTCGACGGCGCCGGAGATGAAGTCGGCGACAACCGCATCGATGGAGACGCCCTGGCCGGCGATGAGAATGCCGGTCTGGCCGGTGGCGCGGAAGTCGGCCTTCATGCCGCGCTTCTTCATCTCCTTTTCCACCGCCAGGGTGGTGTACATCTTGCCGACGGAGCAGTCGGTGCCGACGGCCAGCAGGCGCTTGCCCGGCCGCTTCTTGCCGCTGGCGACCTCGAACTGGCGGGTCGGGTGGCGCACGTCGAACAGCCGGCGCCCGTGCTGTTCGGCCGCCGCCTTCAGGACCGGCACGTCGACCAGACGATTGTGCAGGCCGGCGGCGAGGTCGTAGCCCTGCAGCAGGGCTTCTTCCAGAATCGAGATCCAGGCCTCGGAAAAGACGCCGCCGCGGTTGGCCACGCCGATGACCAGCGTCTTGGCGCCGGCGGCGCGGCCTTCCTCCAGGGTCATGTCGGTCAGTCCGAGATTGGCCTGGCAGCCGTCCAGCCGCAGCTGGCCGACGCACCATTCGGGCCGCCAGTGGGCGATGCCCTGCGCCGTCTTGGCGGTAAGCTGGTCCGGCGCATCGCCGAGAAACAGAAGATAAGGATGCTGGATCGCCATACGCCCCTCGGTCTCATGGTCTTGCCGGCCTTGAACGGGAAACCTGGGGTCCCCTGCCGGTCGTTGGTCGGTGCCGCGGGACCTCCGGAAGAAGCCCGCGGGCGGCATCTTAGTGATACCGGCGGGGCGCGCCAAGTTCCGCGCCCTGCTTTCGCCGCAGGGCTGCCCGCCGCGCGGTGAGCGGCCGGCGCCAGGGGCGGGTCGGCGTTTGACGCCCGGCCACGGCGCACTATGATCGCCGCCCCGGCGCCTTCGCCCTTCCTGCAACCCGCACGCTCCCAGCCGCCCCGATGACCGCCAGCGCACCGCCGCCTTCCGAGCTTCGCCCCGGCGACCGCGACAGCGACTGGCACCGCCGCGTCTGGCGGCTGGCCGGCCCGATCATCCTGGCCAACCTGACAACGCCGCTGCTCGGTGCCGTCGACACCGCAGTGGTCGGCCACCTGCCCGACCCCAGCTTTATCGGCGGCGTGGCGGTGGGCAGCGTGATCTTCTCCTTCCTGTTCTGGGGCTTCGGCTTTCTGCGCATGGGGACCACGGGCTTCACCGCCCAGGCCTTCGGCGCCGGCGACGAAGCAGAGCTGCGGGCCTGCCTGCTCCGGCCCCTGGCCCTGGCCCTCGGCTTCGGCCTGCTGCTGATCCTGGTGCAGGCGCCGGTGCGCCTGTTCGCGCTCTGGGCGATGGACGCCAGCGCGCAGGTCAGCGGCCACACCGCCGACTACTTCGACATCCGCATCTGGAGTGCGCCGGCGGCCCTGATCAACTACGCCGTGCTCGGCTGGCTGCTCGGCGTTCAGCGGGCGCAGGCGGCGCTGGTCCTGCAGCTGTTGCTGAACGGACTCAACATCCTGCTCGACCTGGTTTTCGTGATCGGCCTTGACTGGGGCGTGCCCGGTGTCGCCTGGGCAACCCTGATCGCCGAGACGACCGCCGCCCTCGCCGGACTGGCGGTCATCCTCGGCGGCCTCGAACGCCTGCCGGGCCGGGCCGACTGGCCTCGTCTGAGCGATCCGGCCCGCCTCGCCGCCCTGATGCGGGTCAACATCGATATCTTCCTGCGCACCCTCTGCCTGGTGCTGGCCTTTGCCGTCTTCACCTCGGACAGCGCCGGCTTCGGGGACGTCGTGCTCGCCGGCAACGCGATCCTGCTGCAGTTTCAGTCTCTGGTCGCCCATGGCCTCGACGGCTTTGCCCATGCCGCCGAGATCCTCGCCGGCGGCGCGCTGGGCGCACGCAACCGCCGGACCTTCCGCCGGGCCGTCGCGGTCTGCACCCTCTGGGGCCTGGGCGGCGCCCTGCTCGCGAGCCTGGTTCTGGCCCTCGCCGGGGCACCACTGATCGCGCTGTTCACCTCCCTGCCTGAAGTCCGCCAAGCCGCGCAGACCTATCTCTGGTGGATGGTCGCCTCGCCCCTGGTATCGGTCTGGAGCTTCCTGCTCGACGGCGTCTACATCGGCGCCACGCGCACCGCGGTCATGCGCAACGCCATGCTGATTTCCCTCGCCCTCTTCCTGACGGCCAAGTGGCTGCTGCTGCCTGCCCTCGGCAACCACGGCCTGTGGCTCAGTCTCATGCTGTTCATGGTGGCCCGCGCCGCGACCCTCGCCATCGACTATCCGGCCCTGGAAGGCTCGATGGGGCCGCTGCGGGCGAAGAGGACGTCTTAAGGCGCTTTGGAGACGCCTGTCGCCACCGGGCCGCCGAGACTGAGCAGGGGCCGGCTGGGCTGACCGGACAGCACGGCGAGCGTGGTGTCGTTCTCATCGATGGCCGCGGCATCGCAGGGCAGGATGGCGAGCCGCACGGTACCCAGCGGAACCCCCGATTCCCGCAGCGCCTGGTCGAGCCGGGCGGCGATGCCACTGGCCGCATCGGCGTCGCTGATCCCCTGGGGATGGATGTAGATGACAACCAGCGAGCCGTCCGCCGCCGGCTCGGCGATCAGCGAGCGGCTGTCGATCGCCCCCAGGCGGCCGTCGCTGCCGCGCGCCAGGGTGACACGACAGAGCGACAGGCGTAGGTGCAGCCCCCGCAGGCGGCGCAGACTGCTGGTGATGCCTTGCGGCATGGACAATGCGGAGAGCGCCGGCCGGGTTTTCGGGCCACCCGGCCGGCGCAGGGGAAGCTCGGGGGAGTACCCGAAGGGAGGGGCCGTCAGAACGCTTCCCCTTTCCCCGCTCATGTCATCCGGCTGGCTCCCCAACGGGCTCAGGGGACCGCCGTAGATCAGATGAACATGAGAGGGCTGCTTGCTCCGCATCCCCTAAACAATACCGGCGGGGTGGAACCGGCGGGTGCGTCAAAGTTGTGGCGCTGAAATCCAACGAAACAAGGTATTTAGCACTAAGGTATCGAGTGTGCGGGGACGCTGCTCCTAGCCGCGTTCACGCGGCCAGAGGAAAGCGCATGATCATGGCGAGGCCGCCGTCAGGGCGGTTTTCGGCACGCACGCTGCCGCCGATCGCCTGCAGATTCCGGCGCACGATCCACAGGCCGATGCCCATGTGCGGGTTGCTTTCGCCGCTGTCGACGCCCTCGCCGGCGGGCACCGGCATGGAGCGCAGGGAGACGTAGCGCTCGAAGATGCGGGTTAGCTCGCCGGGCGGCACGCCGGGACCGCGATCGAGGACGGCAAGCTCCGCGCGGCCCTGCACCTCACGCAGTTCGACGATGATCTTCGATCCCTTGGGCGAGATCTCGATGGCGTTGTCGATCACGTTTTCCAGCACGGTCTCGAGCAGATCCTCGCCGGCCAGAACATGGATGTCGGGCTGCAGACGGGCATCAAGGATGAGTCGACGGCCGGCGAAGGAGTCGGCATAGGCGGCCAGCATGCGCTCTACCATGCGGGTCAGGCAGATGCGCTGGCGCGGCGGATCGAGCAGCTCAGCCGTGGTCTCCTCCAGGCGGCGGGCATAGGCCACCAGATGATCGAGCCGGTCGATGGAGACCTCCAGCACGTCCAGGGCGCGCTGCCCCCGCACCTCGTCCGGCGCCACGAAGCGGCGCAGCGGCTCCAGCGACTGGCGCATGATGGCGATCGGCGTCTTGAAGGCATGCGCGTTGTCCTCGGCGGCCAGGCGGATGCTCTCGGCGGAATCCTGCAGCGCCAGGGTCATGCGGTCGAATTCCTCGGCCACCGGGGCCAGTTCGGGGACCCGGTTCTGTTGCGCGAAGCTGACGTGGCTGGCACCGGTGCGGATGCTGCGGGCCAGACGGCGGAACCGCATCAGACCACGCCAGATCGACATGAAGAGGCCGATGGTGAAGATCGCCATGCCGAAGTAGATCGCCGCGGCGATGCGCACCTCGATGGTCTTCCAGTAGGGCTGGTCGATGGAGGTTCCCAGAAACTCGCTGGTCGAGTGCGTGGTGATCACGGCCCAGCATCCTGCCCCGGTGTTGATCGGGGTGATCGAGGTCAGCAGCTCCTCGGCGCCCGAGGGTCGACGGTGGCGCAGCGCCATAGAAAGCTCGCCCCAGCAGCTCTGGGCCAGGTTGTCGAAGACGCCGCGCTCGACGAGGCGATCACGCTCCTCGGCCAGTTCCGTCGGTGCGACGGTCGGCTGCGAGGCGACGAAATAGAAGCTGTCGGCGCCGAACTCGCCGGCTGGCCGGAACAGCACCTTGACGCCGGTCTGCGCCGTGGCGAAGCGGGCGACTTCGTTGTTCAGCAGCGGCAGGGAAGAGATCTCCTGCTTTTCGAGCAAGGGACGC
>JBFGUI010000039.1:0-20569 GCA_041565695.1 Kiloniellaceae bacterium | reverse complement strand
TAGGCCACGTCGAGGTAGAGCGCGATCTGCCAGGAATCTGCGACGACCTTTTCTCCATCGACCAGAACCGGCACCCGCTCCTGCCCGGAAAAAGCGATGGCCTGCTTCTCGGTGAAGCGCCAGGGAATGGTCTCCGCTTCCAGGCCCTTGTGGGCCAGGGCCATCCTGATGCGCCAGCAATAGGGACTGAAGCGCAGGCGCGGATCCGCACCCGCCAGGTCATACATCTTCAAAGTCATCTGTCAAACCGCTCGTATCTTGTTCAGGTATCCGCCTTGCCGCAGACCAGCAGCGCAAAGGCGTAGGCCAGCGCCACCTCGTGCAGCTTGTCGAAGCGCCCCGAAGCGCCGCCGTGGCCCGCCGTCATGACGGTGTGCAGCAGCAGCAGGTTGCCGTCGGTCTTGGTGGCGCGCAGCCGGGCCACCCACTTGGCCGGTTCCCAGTAGGTCACCCGCGGATCCGTCAGCCCGGCGGTCGCCAGGATCGCCGGATAGGCCTTGGCCGCGACGTTGTCGTAGGGCGAATAGGCGGAAATGGTGCGATAGGCCTCGACCGATTCCAGCGGATTGCCCCACTCCGGCCATTCCGGCGGCGTCAGCGGCAGGTCCTTGTCGCACATGGTGTTCAGCACGTCGACGAAGGGCACCTCGGCGACGATGCCGCGGAACAGGTCGGGGCGCATGTTGGCGACGGCCCCCATCAGCATACCGCCGGCCGATCCGCCGTGGCCGACGATCTGCCCGGCCCGGGTGAAGCCCTGCGCGATCAATGCCTCGGCGGCCGCGATGTAGTCCTTGAAGGTATTGACCTTTTTCTCGCGCTTGCCATGCAGGTACCAGCCGTAACCCTTGTCGGTGCCGCCGCGGATGTGGGCGATGGCATAGATGAACCCGCGATCGATCAGGCTGAAGCGGTTGGTCGAAAAGGCTGCCGGGATCGACATGCCGTAGGAGCCGTAGCCATAGAGCAGCAGCGGCGCCGAGCCGTCGAGCGGCGTGGCCTTGCGGTAGACCAGCGAGACCGGCACCTCCTCGCCGTCGTGGCTGCGCGCGAGGATGCGCCGCGCCTCGTAGTCCGCGGGGTCGTGGCCGCTCGGCACCTCCTGCTCCTTGCGCAGCACCCTGCTGCGCTCGGCCATGTCGTAGTCGTAGACCTGCTGCGGCGTGGTCAGCGAGGAATAGGCGAAGCGCAGGCTGGTGGTGTCGTAGAGGTAGCCCGGCACCAGGGCCAGTGAATAGGCCTCCTCGTCGAAGGCGATGTCGTGCTCCGCGCCGCCGGGCAGAGCCCGCACGACGATGCGCGGCAGGCCGTTCTCGCGCTCCAGGCGCACCAGATAGTCCTTGAAGACCAGCAGGCTGAGGATCAGCCGTCCTTCCCGGTGCGCGACCAGATCGCGCCAGGATTCCCGGCCCGGTGAGTCGATGGGCGCCTCGACGATCTTGAAATCGATCGCCCCCTCCGCGTTGGTCAGGATGAGGAAGCGGTCGCCGTGGTCGGAGACCTCGTACTCGACGTCGCGGTCGCGCGCGGCGATCAGACGCGGCGCCGACTGCGGTGCCGAAGCGTCGATCACCCGCACCTCCGAGGTGGTGTGGTCGTGCGCCGAGATGACGATGAAGCGGTCGCTCTCGGTCTTGTCGAGCCCGACGAAGAAGCCGGGGTCCGTCTCCTCGTAGACCAGCGTGTCCTGCGCGGGGCCGTCGCCCAGGCGGTGGCGGAACACCTTCGACGGCCGGTGCTCAGCATCCAGGGTGACGTAGAAGAAGGTGCGGCCATCGTTGGCCCAGACCAGGCTGCCCTGGGCCTCCTCGACCCGATCGGGCAGCAGCTCCCCCGACTCGAGGTCCTTCACGTCGATGCGATAGCGTTCCGAGCCGTTGCGGTCGATAGCATAGGCCAGCAGGCGATGATCGGGGCTGTGCGCGCAGCCGGCGACCCGGAAGTAGCTCTCTCCCTCCGCCTCGCGATTGCCGTCGAGCAGCACCTCCTCGCCCTCGCGCCGCGTCGCATCGAGGTCGCCGGCCGGGCGGCGGCAGAACACGGGATGCTGGCCGCCGGTCTCGAAGCGCTGGTAATAGGCGAAAGTACCGTCGGGGCTCGGCACCGAGCTGTCGTCTTCCTTGATACGCGCCTTCATCTCGGCAAAGAGCTGCTGCTGCAGGGCCTCGGTCGGCGCCATGGCTGCCTTGGTATAGGCGTTCTCGGCCTCCAGGTAGGCGCGGATCTCGGAATCGAGGACGGCGGGATCGCGCATCACCTCGCGCCAGTTGTCGGCCCTCAGCCAGGCATAGGGGTCTTCACGGGTCTCGCCGTGCAGGGTGATGTGCCGGGGTTTGCGGGCGGCGACCGGCGGCGCGGCCGCCGGGCCGGGCGCCAGGGGTCGGGAAACACTATCAGAAGGCACGAAAATGGCTCTCTTCTTCAATTATAACGCAAGTCGTCCTGCGGCCCTGCGTGGCATGCCAGGATGCCGCGCGTCTTTCTGTCGCAGGGAGCAACCCGATGTAGCAGACTAGGGTCGGCTCGGGCAAAGCCTCGATTTTCTGAGGATAGCGCGGCTCGCCCGGGCGGCCTGCCACCTTCGACCGGGCGGCTATTGACCTGGATCAATGGCAAGGCCCGGAGGGACTGCCATGAGAACATCCGTAGGGTAATCGTACCAGGAACGCGACCATCGAAGAGACCGCCGCAGGCCGGCGGACGGTCCGAAGTTTCGCGGGTTCCCGGTGCGCAGCCCGACGACAATTCGATTTGGAATCTGACTGGGGCATCCGATGAGCAATTCAACCGAGGCATCCGGCACGTCGCCGATGACCTACCTCGTAGGTCTGGTCATGGCGCTGGCCGGCATCATGGGCCTGTTCCTTGTCGCCAAGGCGCAAGATGGCGGCATGGCCTTCCACGGTTCCCTGTTCGTCGCCTTCTGCGCGCTGGGCGTCTTCTGGATGATCAAGCGTCACTACGAAGCAGCGGCGGGCGACTATGACTTCGAGGGCGAGACCCAATACAACAACGGCGTGGTGCGCGCCGGCGTCATCGCCTCGCTGTTCTGGGGCGTGGTCGGTTTTCTTGCCGGCCTGGTCATCGCCCTGCAGTTGGCCTTTCCCGAGCTCAACTTCAATCTGCCCTGGACCAACTTCGGCCGCCTCAGGCCCGTCCACACCTCGGCGGTGATCTTCGCCTTCGGCGGCAACGTGCTGATCGCCACCTCGTTCCACGTGGTGCAACGCACCTGTCGCGCGCGGCTGGCCGGCGACTGGGCCCCCTGGTTCGTGTTCTGGGGCTATCAGCTGTTCATCGTGCTGGCCGCCAGCGGCTACGTGCTCGGCATCACCCAGTCCAAGGAATACGCCGAGCCCGAGTGGTACGTCGACCTCTGGCTGACCATCGTCTGGGTGGTCTACCTGCTGGTCTTCCTCGGGACCCTGATGAAGCGCAAGGAGCCGCACATCTATGTGGCCAACTGGTTCTACCTGGCCTTCATCGCCACCATCGCCATGCTGCACATCGTCAACAACCTGGCGGTGCCGGTGGCGCTCAGCGGCTCCAAGAGCTACCAGCTCTTCGCCGGCGTGCAGGACGCGCTGACCCAGTGGTGGTACGGCCACAACGCCGTCGGCTTCTTCCTGACGGCCGGCTTCCTCGGCATCATGTACTACTTCGTGCCGAAGCAGGCGAACCGGCCGGTCTATTCCTACCGCCTGTCGATCATCCACTTCTGGTCACTGATCTTCCTCTACATCTGGGCCGGGCCGCACCACCTGCACTACACCGCCCTGCCCGACTGGGCGCAGACCCTGGGCATGACCTTCTCGATCATGCTGTGGATGCCTTCCTGGGGCGGCATGATCAACGGCCTGATGACTCTCTCGGGGGCCTGGGACAAGCTGCGTACCGACCCGATCCTGCGCATGCTGGCGGTATCCGTCGCCTTCTACGGCATGAGCACCTTCGAGGGGCCGGTCATGTCGATCAAGGCCGTCAACTCGCTGAGCCACTACACCGACTGGACCGTCGGCCATGTCCACTCCGGCGCGCTCGGCTGGGTCGGCTTCGTCAGCTTCGGCGCGATCTACTACCTGGTGCCCAAGCTGTGGAACCGCGAGCGGCTCTACTCCCTGGCGCTGGTCAGCCTGCATTTCTGGACGGCGACCATCGGCATCGTGCTCTACATCACCTCGATGTGGGTTTCGGGCATCCTGCAGGGCCTGATGTGGCGGGCCTACGACAGCCTCGGGTTCCTCGAGTACTCCTTTGTCGAGACCGTGGAGGCCATGCATCCCTTCTATGTGATCCGTGCCCTGGGCGGCGCGCTCTTCGTGCTGGGGTCGGTGATCATGGTCTACAACTGCTGGCGGACGATCCGCGGCGACCTGCGTGAGGAACGCCGTATCGGCGCCCCCGCGGCCGGCCCGGCCACCGCCACCGCAGCCGAGTAAGGGGAGCGCGCATCATGGCTTTCAAACACGACGTCATCGAGAAGAACTCGATCCTCCTGCTCGTCCTGACCCTCATCGTGGTCTCGATCGGCGGCCTGGTCGAGATCGCGCCGCTGTTCTACCTGGAGAGCACCATCGAGAAGGTGAAGGGCATGCGGCCCTACTCCCCGCTGGAGCTGGCCGGGCGGAACATCTACATCCGCGAAGGCTGCTACAACTGCCACAGTCAGATGGTGCGCGCGCTGCGCGACGAAGAAGAGCGCTACGGCCACTACTCCCTGGCGGCGGAGAGCATGTACGACCATCCCTTCCAGTGGGGCTCCAAGCGTACCGGGCCGGACCTGGCCCGTGTCGGCGGCCGCTATTCGGACGACTGGCACGTGGCCCACATGGCCGACCCGCGCAGTGTGGTGCCGGAATCGATCATGCCGGGTTATCCCTTCCTGGCGGAGAGGCCGCTGCAGATCACGGACGTGGCGGCCCACCTGCGGACCAACCGCATCGTCGGCGTGCCCTATACCGACGAGATGATCGAGATGGCCGAGCAGGATCTGGCCGCCCAGGCGGATCCCGACTCCGACGGGGCAGAGGGGGTTGCCGAGCGCTACCCCGGTGCCGTCGTCTCGAACTTCGACGGCAATGCCGCCGAGCTGACCGAGCTGGATGCGATGATCGCCTACCTGCAGGTGCTCGGCACCCTGGTCGACTTCGAGGCCTACGAGCCCGAAGCCAACTACCGCTAGGAGGGCCGTGACATGCAATACGAACAAGTCGCCCATTTCGCGGCCACCTATGGCTTGATCTATCTGATCGTCCTGTTCGCCGGCGTGCTGGTCTATGCCTTCTGGCCGAAGAACAAGGAGAAATTTGAGGAGGCGGCCCGTCGGCCGCTGGAGGAGGACTGATCGTGGCACAGCACAAGGAAGTCGATCAGGTTTCGGGCACCGAAACCACGGGCCACGAGTGGGACGGGATCAAGGAGCTCAACACGCCGCTGCCGCGCTGGTGGCTGTGGACCTTCTACGCGACCTGTCTCTGGGCCTTCGCCTACTGGATCGTGATGCCGGCCTGGCCGCTGGTCAGCAGCTACACCACGGGGGTGATCGGATACTCCTCCCGCGCGCAGCTCGCCGAGACCATGCAGGCGGCCCGCGCGGCCCAGAGCCAGTACCTGGACCGCATCGAGCAGGCCTCGCTCGAGCAGATCATGCAGGATCATGAGCTGCTCGGCTTCGCGCAGGCCGGTGGCGAGTCGGCCTTCGCCGTCAACTGCTCGCAGTGCCACGGCCTGGGCGCCGCCGGCTACATCGGCTACCCGAACCTCAACGACGACGACTGGATCTGGGGCGGCACCCTGGAGGCGATCAGCCAGACGATCCACTACGGCATCCGCTCCGACCACGAGGAAACGCGGTTCAGCGAGATGCCGGCCTTTGGCCGCGACGAAATCCTCGATCGCGACCAGATCAACGACGTGGCCGAGTACGTGCTGTCGCTGTCCGGCTCGGAGACCGCGCCGGTGGCAGCGGCACGCGGCGAGGAGATCTACCTCGAGAACTGTGCCGCCTGCCACATGGACGACGGCAGCGGCAACATCGAGCTCGGGGCCCCGAACCTGGCCGATGCCATCTGGCTCTACGGCGGCGACAAGGCGGACGTGGTGCAGTCGATCACCAACAGCCGCGCCGGCGCAATGCCCGCCTGGACCAACCGTCTCGACGAAACGACGATCAAGCAGTTGACCGTCTACGTGCACACCCTTGGTGGCGGCCAGTAAGCGCCAGGAAGCTTAAGGACAGCACATGGTCGAACAAGCGGTCGCGCAGGAAGCCACCGCGAAGCCGGCAGAGAGAAGAGAAAGCGTAGAACGCTCGGACGCTGAACCGGTCAACAAGAAAGAGCGGCGCTCCCTCTACCAGAAGCGGGTCAAGATCTATCCGCGCCTGGCGAGAGGGAGCTTCCGCAAGCTGAAATGGATCGTCATGGCCGTGACCCTGACGATCTACTACGTCACCCCCTGGCTGCGCTGGGACCGTGGACCGAACGCCCCCGACCAGGCGGTCCTGATCGACTTCCCGGGCCGGCGCTTCTACTTCTTCTTCATCGAGATCTGGCCGCAGGAGGTCTACTACCTCACCGGCCTGCTGATCCTCGCCGCCATCGGCCTTTTCCTGATCACCTCGCTGGCCGGGCGCGTGTGGTGCGGCTACACCTGCCCGCAGACCGTCTGGACCGATCTCTTCATCGCGGTCGAGCGGCTGATCGAGGGTGACCGGGCATCGCGCATCCGCCTCGACAAGGCGCCCTGGAGCGGCGCCAAGATCGCCCGCAAGGCGGCGACCCACGCGGCCTGGCTGCTGATCGCCCTGCTGACCGGCGGCGCCTGGGTGTTCTACTTTGCCGACGCGCCGAGCCTGGCCGTCGACTTGGTGACTTTCCAGGCCCCGGCGGTGGCCTACATCACCGTCGCCGTGCTGACCTTCACCACCTACCTGCTGGGCGGGCACGCCCGCGAGCAGGTCTGCACCTACATGTGCCCCTGGCCACGCATCCAGGGCGGCCTGCTGGATGAGGAGTCGCTGGTCATCACCTACCATGAGGACCGCGGCGAGCCGCGCGGCGCGCGCAAGAAGGGCAGCAACCCCAGCGGCCTCGGCGACTGCATCGACTGCAACCAGTGCGTCGCGGTCTGCCCCATGGGCATCGATATCCGCGACGGCCAGCAGCTGGAGTGTATCACCTGCGCCCTCTGCATCGACGCCTGCAATACGGTGATGGATCGCACCGGGCTGCCGCGCGACCTGATCTCCTACGACACGCTGGCGAACGTCGAGCGCGTGCGCGTCGGCGAGAAGCCGCGCCTGCGCCTCTTGCGGCCGCGCATTCTGATCTATTCCGGGATCATCGTCCTGGTCAGCTTCATCATGCTGTTCACCCTGGTCACCCGCAGCGACCTCGATGTCAACATCCTGCGCGACCGCAACCCGCTTTTCGTGACCCTGTCGGACGGCTCGATCCGCAACGGCTATACCGTGAAGATCATCAACAAGCAGCATGCGGCGCGCGACTTTGCGCTGCAGCTGGAGGGCCTGCCCGGCGCCACCATCGACGTGGTCGGCACCGCTGCCAGCGCCGAGCGGCTGGCCGTCGACCCGGACAGCCTGGCGAGCTATCGGGTCTTCGTCACAGCAGCGCGCGATGCCCTGGACGACAGTTCCGTCGACCTGCGCTTTCTGGTTATCGACAGGGCCGGCGGCGCCCAGGTAGCCTACGACTCGGTATTCAGGGGGCCAGAATGATGGCGCAAGACAGCGGTCCTGTGATCCGGGGGCGGCACGTGCTTTTCGCGATGCTGGCGCTGTTCGGCATCGTCATCGCGGTCAACCTGGTCTTCGTCTACCTGGCGCTCGACACCTTCACCGGCGTGTCGCGGGAAAACCCCTACCAGGAGGGCCTCGCCTACAACCGGGTCCTGGCCGCCCGCGACGCCCAGCGCGACCTGGGCTGGCAGGGTGCCGTGGCCCTGGCCCCGGCCGACGGCGGCGGCGACCGCATCACCCTCACCCTGACCGACCGGGCCGGCGTCCCGCTCAACGGCCTGACGCTGAGCGGCCGGCTGCGCCGCCCGACCCACGAAGGCATGGACCAGTCGCTCGCCTGGCAGGCGGAGGCCGGCGGGCGCTATGTCGCCGTCGTGGCGCTGCCCGCGCGCGGCAACTGGGACCTGGAGGTCACCGCCGATGACGGCCGCAACCCGCCCTTCGAGATGAAGGCACGGCTATGGCTCGATTAGGCGCCCAGGCCGAGATCCCGCCGCCGACGCGCGGCGCCGGCGCCGCCCCCCAGGAGGCAGCCCTGGTCCTCGGCTGCTGTCCCGGCGGCGAACTCGCCGGGCTGACCGGCGAAGCCGCGCCGGCGCTGCGCGCGGCCGACTTCGCCGACCATGTCCATAGGCGCCCCGACGGCACGGCGGAACTCACCCTCATCGTGCAGAACATGCACTGCCCGTCCTGCATCCGCAGCATCGAGGGCGCGGTCGAAGGCCGCCCCGGCCTCGCCGAGGCGCGGGTCAATCTCAGCACCCGGCGGCTGCGCCTGCGCTGGGACCCGGCGGTCACCACGGCCGAGCCGCTGCTCGCCGCCGTGGCGCGGCGCGGCTACCGGCTGGTGCCCTTCGACGCGGCCCAGATGCATAGCGCCGAGGCCGCCGAGGGCCGTGCGCTGCTGCGCGCCCTGGCGGTGGCCGGCTTTGCCGCCGGCAACGTCATGCTGCTGTCGGTTTCCGTGTGGAGCGGGCTTGCCGAGGACATGGGCCCGGCGACCCGCGCGCTGATGCACTGGGTCTCGGCCCTGATCGCCCTGCCGGCGGTGGCCTATGCCGGCCAGCCCTTCTTCCGCTCCGCCCTGGCGGCGCTGCGCGGCGGTGCCATGAACATGGACGTGCCGATCTCGCTGGCCGTCATCCTCGCCGCCGGCATGAGCCTCTCGGAAACCCTGCGCGGCGGCGAGCAGGTGTTCTTCGACGCCTCGGTGACGCTGCTGTTCTTCCTGCTGATCGGCCGCTACCTCGACCTGCAGCTGCGCGGCCGCGCGCGCTCGGCGGCGGAGAACCTGACCGCGCTGCGCGCCACCGCCGCCACCGTGATTGACGCCGAGGGCAAGCTGGCCAGCGTGCCGATCAATCGCCTGGAACCCGGCATGACCGTCGCCGTGGCCCCGGGCGAGCGCATCCCCGTCGACGGCCGCGTCTGCCTCGGGCGCTCCGAGGTCGACACCTCGCTGCTGACCGGCGAGAGCCTGCCGCGCCCCGCCCTGCCGGGCAGCGAGGTCTTCGCCGGCACGGTCAACGGCGCCGGCGCCCTCCGCATCACTGTGACCAAGACCGCCGAGTCCAGCCTGCTGGCGGAGATCGTGCGCCTGATGGAGACCGCCGAACAGGGCCGCGACCGCTATGTGCGCCTCGCCGACCGGGTGGCGCGGATCTATGCGCCGGTCGTGCACCTGCTGGCCGGGACCACGCTGATCGGCTGGCTGACCTTTTCCGACATCGCCTGGCAGGCGGCGCTGCTGCACGCCATCGCCGTGCTGATCATCACCTGCCCCTGCGCCCTCGGCCTGGCAGTCCCTGCCGTCCAGGTCGCCGCGGTCGGCCGCCTGCTGAAGCGCGGCGTGCTGGTCAAGTCGGCCGACGCGCTGGAGCGCCTGGCCGCGGTCGACACCCTGGTCTTCGACAAGACCGGCACGCTGACCACCGGGCGGCCGGAGCTGCAGAACCGGGCGGAGATCGCGCCGGAAGACCTCGCTCTGGCCGCCGCCCTGGCCGCCGAGAGCCGGCACCCCCTGGCCCGCGCCCTGTCCCGCGCCGCGGCGGCACGCCCGGCCCTGCGGGTCGCCGTCACCGAGCATCCGGGCGATGGCCTGGAGGCGGTCGTCGAGGGACGGCGCCTGCGGCTCGGCCGCCGCGCCTGGTGCGGCATCGAAGCGGCGGAGGACGACGGGTCGTCGGCCATGGAGCTGTGGCTCGCCGGTGAAGGCCGTCGGCCGCAGCGCTTCCTCTTCCGCGACGCGGTGCGCGCCGATGCCGCCGAGGTCATCGCCCGCCTGCGCGCCCGCGGCCTTGCCGTCGAGCTGCTCTCCGGCGACCGCACTGCGGTGGTCGCCGACCTCTCCCGCCAGCTCGGCATCGAACTCTGGCAGGGCGACTGCCGCCCGGCCGACAAGATCGCCCGCCTCGAGGCGCTGGCCGCCGCCGGCCGCAAGACGGCGATGATCGGCGACGGCCTCAACGACGCACCGGCCCTGGCCGCGGCCTTCGCCTCGCTGTCACCCGCCGAGGCCGCCGACGTCAGCCAGGTCGCCGCCGACATCATCTTCCAGGGCGACCGCCTGGCGCCGATCGAGGAAAGCCTGGACACCGCCCGGCGCGCCCGCCGCCTGGTGCTGCAGAACTTCGGCATCGCCTTCTGCTACAACGTCATCGCGGTGCCGATCGCCGTCGCCGGCATGGTGACGCCGCTGATCGCCGCCATCGCCATGTCCGCCTCCTCCATCGTGGTGATCGCCAATGCGATGCGCCTCGGCCTCGGTGCCGCGCGAAAGGCACGCGTGCCGGCGGAAGAAATGGCGGCGCTGCCGGAGGCCGCCGAATGAGCGCGCTGATCTACCTCATCCCGGCGGCGCTGCTGCTCGGGCTGCTCGGCCTCCTGGCCTTCCTCTGGGCGCTGAAGAGCGGCCAGTTCGAGGACCTCGACGGCGCCGCCCACCGCATCCTGCTCGACGACGAGGACGAGGCGCCGCCCCGAGGCGGCGACAACGGTCGGCAAAGCTGAGGTTCTAACGCCCCACCGTCTCGCGGTAGGCGTGCCAGGTAGCGTGGCCGACCAGCGGGAAGGTGATGATCAGCCCGAGGTAGAGCGTCACCAGGCCGCAGACGGTGAGCAGGGCAACCAGCCAGGCCCAGAGCAGCATCGGCTTGGGGTTCTGCCACACGGCCTTCAGACTGGTGATGATGGCGCTGAGGAAGTCGACGTCCCGCTCCATCAGCAGCGGCACCGAGATCACGCTGATGGAAAAGACCGCTGCCGCCAGGATTCCGCCGGCGCCGGTGCCGACGACCAGCAGGCCCAGCCCCTGGGGCGTGAACAGCAGGTTCGAGACGATCTCCGACAGCGCGAACTGCGTGGTGCCGAGGAAGAGCGCGAACAGCAGGGTCGCTGCGCGCATCCAGATCAGCAGCAGCGCCATGAGGGTGATGCCGAGGAAGGCGAGGCGCATGGGCGAGCGGGTGGCGACGAAGAGCGCCGAAGCGAGGGAGACCGGCAGGCCGGTTTCCAGCCGCCGGCTGGTCTCGTAGAGCCCGACGGCCAGCATCGGGCCGACCAGCATGAAAACGGCGGTGAGCGGGAAGAGCAGGTATTCCAGCCCCACGAAGAACACGCCGGCGGTGATGGCGAAACTGATCGCGGTGAAGATGGCGCCGTAGACCAGGCTCACCTGGGGCGCCTGCCAGAGATCGTCCCAGCCGGCCGCCAGCCAGGCCCAGGGCCGGTCGAGTTCCAGCCGGCGCACCGGCGGCAGGTGGGAATAGAGACCGCTTTCTGTCACCGCCATGGGCTTCCTCCGGACAGCTGTTCTCCCCCGCGCGGGTTACCCCCGCGTCGTCTCCTGCCCCGCCCAGCGCGGAGCCCGGGGCGCCCTACCAAGCCCGCCGGCATGATAGCGTGCCCCCCCGCGGACCGGAAGCCCCGGTGGCGGCAAGCCCTGGAATCCTCGCTGTTTTCAGATCGAGCGGCCCGGCTCCGCCGCACCGTCCAGCAGGCGGAAGCTACCCGAGGATTCATAGGGGGCCCGGCGCCGGGCGAAGCTGTCGAGATAGGCCGTGCCGTGCAGCCGATAGGTCAGGTCGCCGCGTTCGGCCAGCAGGCGCATCTGCCGGACGACCTCCACGAGGGTGGTCGAGGCCACCACGGACAGCCGCCCCTCGCCGAGGCGGGGAATGGTGACGCGCTCGTTGGTGAAACCGCGGGCAAAATCCGCGCCGTTCACCTCGAGATCGAAAGTCAGCCCGTCCAGCGGCAGGTCGAAGTCGTTGGGGTTGCCGATCCTGAGGTCGATGCGGAAGCGCTGTTCGAAGAGAGTGCTCTCCAGCAGTTCCAGGTCGACGACCCGCACCTGCGGCGGGAGGGGATCGCCGCCGCTGCAGGCGGCGAGCAGCAGCATAAGCGCGGCGGCAGCCCACCGGCCGCAGGCCGCCGCGAGCGCGCGCCGCCCGGTCAATTTCCGAACAGCCCCTTCTTGAGGTCGAGCGGCAGGCTCGGCGCGCCGCCGCTGCTCTCGCCTCCCGTCGCGGCGCCGGAGTCCGGCGCGGCGCCGGGCTTCAGCCCCTCGAGCAGGCCCTTGGCACCCTCGCCGCTCTGCAGCTGCTCCACCACCGCACTGGGATCCTTGATCTTGTCCTTCAGCGCCCCGGCGAGGTCAGGCTTGTAGGAAATGTCGTGCCACGGTCCGGTCACCTTGATCGGCACCCCGACACCGGTGAGATCGGAAGCCCCGCCCTGGCCCTCCAGCGTGCCGACCAGCTTCGGCTTCACCGTGTAGTCGATGGTGCGCGGCGGCAACAGCACCTCGCCGGCGCCGGTCATGCGCACCAGCGGCGCGATGAGCGAGAGGTCGTCGTTGCGCACGATTCCCTTGTCGATCTTGAAGGTGCCGGAGAGCTCCGCGAAGTCGGTCGCCTGGGCGTCGTCGAAGGACTGCTCTATGGCCGCGACGGAGATGTTGCGCATCATGGCCGCCAGGTTGATGCCCTTGATGGCACCGTCTCGGAACACCACCGCGCCGTTGCCGTTGAGGCTGGAGACCAGTTCCCGCTGCGAGCCGCCGGCCGCCGTCACCGAGATCTTGCTCTCCGCCGTGCCGAGGATGCGGTCGAACTTCGCCAGGTCGACGAGAAACGGCCCGGCCTGGAAATCCGCCAGGTCGAAGTCGGCGGCAATGGCCGGCTTGCCGCTGGCGCCGTCGACCACAATCCTGCCCTTGCCCGAACCGTCGTAGAGCTGCATCTCGGCCAGATCGGCGGTCAGCTTGCTGTCCTTCAGCACCACCTTGAGGCTGCTCTTGCCGATCTTCAGGTCCCGGAAAAGGATGCCGCCGGCATTGAAGGCGAGGTCGGCGTCGAGCGCGCCCAGCGCGGAGACGTCGATCGGCTCGTCGCTCCACTCGCCGCCAGCCGCGCCACCCGCTGCACTGCCGGCGCCCGCGCCGGAGGCCGCGGTTTCGCCGCCTTCCTGCTCCGGCGGCAGGTAGGGATTGAGGTTCAAGTCCTCGACCGTCAGCTCGGCCCTGATCATTGGCTTGGCGCCGGAGGCGTCGACCGAGACGAGGCCCTGCCCGGCGATCTCGTCGAGCCTGATCTCGGCATTGGTGAGCGCGACCTTGGGACCGGTCATCTCCAGCTCCCCGGCGACGTTGAACGGCCCGAGGCCCTCGCCCGGGAAGTCCAGCGGCTGGCCGACCCAGGCCGCCAGCGCGCGGATCGAGGGCACATCGAGGGCGAGCTTGCCCTGCAGGCCCAGTGCCGCCGCCTTGCGCGCGGCCCCGTCGAAGGAGAAGTTGACCGGCTCGGACTCCACCGCCATGGCCAGGTTGCTGGCCTCGCCGGACATCAGCGCCTGCGGGTTCGCCGCATCGACCTTCAGTGTCACGGTCTGCTCGTTCCACTTCGCCGAGCCCTCGGCGGCAAAGGGCGAGGAAAGACTGGGCAGCGAGAGCTCCATGTTGATCTCGCTGACCTGCATTTCCTGCCCGCCCTGGCGGTCGATATAGCTCAGCGTGCCGTCCACCAGGCGCACATCGCCGAGGCGCAGCTCGCTGAGCCCCGCGCCACCGCCGCCACCGGCGCCGCCGCCGGCATCGCCGGAGGGCGCCGCGGCCGCGCCGGCTGTATCGAACTGCCAATTCGGCTTGCCCGCGGCATCCACTTCCAGGCTGATCACCGGCTTCTCGAGGATAAAGTGGTCGATCGCGACCTCGCGGGAAAGCAGCGGCAAGATCTGCAGCGCGACGTCGAGGCGCTCGACCGTCACCATCTCCGGAGCCGCCGCGCCGGGGGCATTGGCAAAGCCGACATCGGCGACCGAGACCGCGATGGTCGGAAAGACCGACAGCGAGATGTCGCCGTCGATGCGCAGATCGCGGCCGGTCTTGGCCTTGACCTGTGCCTGGAGCTCGCTCTTATAGCTCTCGAGCGGAATGAGCATGGGGACGACTACGACCGCCGCGATGAGCAGCACCACGACGACGCCGAGTCCGATGAGCAGTTTCTTCATACCTTAAAGCCTCCTATCGGGCGCCAGGCCTGACATGGCCGCGCCGTTATCCCCCGAAAACCCGCTGCAGAATCTCTGTCGTACGCTTGGCGGGATTGGCCCGGATCGCCGCCTCCTCCCTCGCGATATATACGAAGAGCCCGTCCAGTGCCTCCCCGAGGGCGTAGTCTGTGAGATCGGCCTTCACGTTGGGCACGAAGGGGATAGAGCTGTACTCGCCCATCATGCGATCATAGGCGGCGATGGCGCCCACTTCGGCCAGGGAATCGTCGATCACCGGGCGCATGGCCTCAGACAGCGGCCCGGTCATCTTGTCCTGAAAATAGCGTGTCGCCGCGTCATCCGGTCCGTTGAGAATGCCTTCCGCATCCTCCAGGGTCATCTGCGAGATGGCGTCCCAGAAGAGCTGCTTGGCCTCGGGAGTCGCCGCCTCCGCCGCACGGTTCAAGCGCAACTCAAGGTCGTCGGCGAGTTCGGCCATGCCGACGGCCTGCAGGGCCGACTGCACCCGCCGCAGCGAGTCCGGCAGCGGGATGTGGATGTCCGGATCCGCGTTGAAGCCGTCGGGCCGGCCCAGTTGACCGACGACCCGCTCGGTACTGATCCGCAACGCCTCGCGGAGTCCCTGGCCGATCTCGGCCGAGGTGAGGTCGCTGCCACCAGGGCTCTGTTGCAGCAGGTCCTTCGCCTTGCCGAACAGATCGGTCTGGGCCGAGGCGGGTCCGGCCGGCAGGCCGATACTCGCCAGTGAGATCGCCGCGCCGAGCAGCAGCGGAACGACCTTTGCTCCGATGGTCTTCGGCAGCGAATAGATTGCCGGCAAATTCCTTCCTTTCCTGCGGTTCGCCGCGCCGTGCCTTGCGATCACTGCGCAGCCGCCACGGTGTGGACCGTACGCTGCGGATAGGGGATGGTGATGTCCTCCGCATCCATCCGGTTCTTGAGCTTCTTGGTCAGATCGAACTTGAGGCCCCAGAAGTCGGCGGCGTTGCACCAGACGCGCACGGTGAAGTTGACCGAGGAGTCGCCGAGGTCGGTGACGGCCGCCAGCGGCGCGGGATCCGGCAGAACGCGGGAGTCCTTCTGCGCCTCGTCGACGATGGCCGCCAGCGCTTTGTCGATGTCGTCCTCGTAGGCGATGCCGATGACGATTTCGACCCGCCGGGTCGGATGATAGGAGTAATTCTTGATCGCCGAGCCCCAGAGCTGGGAATTCGGTGCGATGATCTGCACGTTGTCGGGCGTTGCCAGTTCGGTCACGAAGAGCGTGATGCTCTTCACCGTGCCGGCCAGACTGCCGCCCTCGATGTAGTCGCCAATCTTGAAGGGGCGGAACAGCAGCAGCATGACGCCGGCGGCGACGTTGCTGAGGGTGCCCTGCAGCGCCAGGCCGATGGCCAGGCCCGCGGCACCGAGAACCGCGATGAAGCTGGTGGTCTGGACGCCGAACTGCGCCAGCACCGCGATCACCGTGAAGATCACCACGGCATAGTAGGCGAGGCTCGAAAAGAAGCCGCGCAGGGTCGCGTCGACCTTCTTGAGCCCGCTGAGCGCCTTGTTGACGCTGCCGCGGACCCAGCCGGCGATGACAAAGCCGACGACGAGGATGACGATGGCGCCGACCACACTCAGACCGTAGGTGGTCACCAGCCCGACCACCAGATCCCAGACTTCCCCTGCCGATTGTTCCATTCACCCTTCCTTTGAATTGGCCGGACGTGGCGCCCCTCCGACAGAGAGGTCCACTGACTCCGGCCGCGCTTTGCCGCCCAGTCATGCGGCTTGATTTACGGCTGCCGCCCGCTGTCCCGCCTTGTCATGTCGGACCTCGTTGCGGCCGCCGCCCCGCGCGCATTCTAAACAAAGAAACAGGGCAATTTGAATAGCTTGCTTAGGCGTCGCAGAGAACTTTCTCCTAGGTGTAGAGCGCCGCAGTAGAATTACGCCCGGCCTGCCTCCGCGAGCCACAGTCAATTCTGTGACGACTGCAACCGCCGCGTGCCGATCCGCCCAGGACTCCCGGTCGCAGGCCCGCCCACGGCTTCAGCTGCGGGATCTTCGTGGTCGATCAGATGCAGGAAGGATCCCAGGACGCTGCCCTGACGCTGACCGGCCAAGCCGCCATCCCGTCCCGCGGCGTCGGCGACACGGAACAGCGCCGCCTCCGCCGGTCCCTCAGGACCGATCACCCGGGCGTAGTGGAACTCGTGGCCCCGGAAAGCGACGCCAGCGGCGCCCAGCGGCGCGGCTGCCAGCAGCTGTGCCCGGCGATAGCCCAGGTGACGCTGCGGCGATGCGAAGGAGCTCTCCAGCGGCAGTAGAGCGGCCATGGCATGGCGGTGGCCCTGCGCATCCACCAAGCCCCGGCCCAGCACCATGTAGCCGCCGCACTCGCCGTAGACCACGGCGCCGCGCCCCGCCGCCGCGCGGAGCCCGGCGCGGAAGGACGCCGCCGAGGCCAGCCGCCCGGCATGGAGTTCCGGGTAGCCGCCGGGCAGGTAGACCGCCGTGGCCGCGGCGTGCGGCGCCTCGTCGGCCAGGGGCGAAAAGAACGAGAGTTCCGCGCCGGCCCGGCGCCAGCCCTCGAGCAGCAGCGGATAGCTGAAGCCGAAGGCCAAGTCCCGCGCCACCGCGATATGCTGGCCGAGCGGCGCCAGGGGCGGCGACGCAGCGCCGCTGCCGTCCCAGATGAGGTTGGCCGGGCGCGCCGCCGCGGCGAGGGCCGCCACGTCGATCTGCGCGCCGAGCGCCGCCGCGGCCGTCGCCAGGAAGCCTTCCAGCTCCGGGTCCTCGCCGGCCTGCACCAGGCCCAGGTGGCGGGACGGACGGGCCAGCGCCGGGTCGCGCCGCACCGCGCCGAACACCGTCAGGCCGGCGCCTTCGCAGGCATCGCGCAGCAGCGCCTCGTGGCGCGGGCTGGCCACGTTGTTGAGGATCACCCCGGCCAGGGCAACGCGGGCGTGAAAGCCGGCGAAGCCGGCGGCCAGGGCGGCGACCGAGGCGCCCATGCCCTGGCAATCGACCACCAGCACCACCGGCCAGCCGGTCGCCGCGGCCAGCGCCGCGGTGGAGCCGGCGGCAAGCCCCGCCGCATCGGCAACCGGCGCGCCGTCGAACAGCCCCATGACGCCCTCGCCGAGGATCAGGTCGGCATCTTCCGCGGCCTGCACGACGGCGGCGGCGAGGCTGGCCGGGCGCAGGGCCCAGCTGTCGAGGTTGAGGCAGGGCCGCCCGCTGGCGGCCTGGTGAAAGGCGGGATCGATGTAGTCCGGGCCGACCTTGATGGAGGCGACGCGCCGGCCCGCGCCACGCAGACAGCGCAGCAGGGCCAGGGTCACCGTGGTCTTGCCGCTGCCCGAAGCCGGCGCCGCAACGAGCAGCCCGTGCGGGCCCTCGGCCATGAGCGGCCTACCCGGTCTCGCGCCGGCCGGCGAGGCCGAGCGGATCGGGATCGAGCATGCGGCCTGCCGCCGCGCCCTGCCAGTCGAGGCCGGCGCGCAGACGCGCCACCTCCCCGACCACGAGGATGCAGGGCGGCTCGATGCCGGAGGCGGCGATGTCGGCCGCGCAGCTGCCCAGGGTAGTCTCCAGGACCACCTGCTCCGGCAGCGTCGCCTGGCTGACCACCGCCACCGGCTCGCAGGCGGCGCGACCGTGCGCCTGCAGCGCCGTGGCGATGGCGGCGATGTGCTTGATCGCCATGTAGAGCACGATGACCGGCGAGCCCTTGGCGAGCCCCGCCCAGTCGATTCCGTCGGGCACCGAGCCGCCGACGCCGTGGCCGGTGACGAAGGTGACCGCGGAATTGGTGTCGCGGTGAGTGAGCGGGATGCCGGCATAAGCAAGGCCACCAAGGCCGGCGGAGATGCCGGGGACGATGCGGAAGGGCACACCGGCAGCCACCAGGGCCAGAGCCTCCTCCCCGCCGCGTCCGAAGACGAAAGGATCGCCGCCCTTGAGGCGCAGCACGCGCTTGCCCTCCTGGGCCAGGCGCACCAGCCGCTGCGAAATGTCGGCCTGCACCGGCGAGGGCTTGCCGCCGCGCTTGCCGGCATAGATGCGCTCGCAGTCCGGGCGCGCCATGTCCAGGATGGCGCTGCCGACCAGGGCGTCATAGACCAGCACGTCGGCCTGCTTCAGGCCATTGACCGCGTGCAGTGTCAGGAGCCCCGGATCGCCGGGCCCGGCGCCCACCAGCCAGACGCTTCCGGGCTCGAAGACCGGCAGGGAGAGGTCGTTGTCGTCCATGGAGTCCAGCCTAGACCGAAAGGGCACAGGCCGTCCTGGTCAGTGAAAAGCCTGAACTTGTAGAATAGCGACATGACACGCAAACCGGAAGGCGCGTTGCGCCGCGGCTGGACCACGGGGGCCTGCGCCACGGCGGCGACCAAAGCCGCCTACACGGCGCTGCTGACCGGCCGCTTTCCGGACCCCGTCAGCATCACCCTGCCGCGCGGCGAACAGCCAACCTTCGCCCTGGCGCGCGAGGCGCTTGGCAGGGATTCGGCCTCGGCCGGCATCGTCAAGGACGCCGGCGACGACCCGGACGTCACCCACCTGGCCCTGGTGCAGGCGACCCTGCGCCGAGCGGCGCCGGGCAGCGGGGTCGTCTTCAAGGCCGGCCCGGGCGTCGGCACGGTGACCAGGCCCGGCCTGCCTCTGCCCGTCGGCGAGCCCGCCATCAACCCGGTGCCGCGCCAGATGATGCGCGCCGTGGTGGCCGAGCTTGCCGCCGCGCACGGCGCGACCGGCGACGTGGAGATCGAGATCTCCGTCGACGACGGCGCGGCCCTGGCCGCCAGGACCTGGAACCCGCGCCTCGGCATCCTCGGCGGCCTGTCGATCCTCGGCACCACCGGCGTGGTCGTGCCGTTCTCCTGCTCGGCCTGGATCCATTCCATCCACCGCGGCATCGACGTGGCGCGCGCCTCGGGCCTGACCCACGCCGCCGGCTGCACCGGCTCGACCTCCGAGGCGGCGGTGCGGCGGCTCTACGACCTGCCGGAGACGGCCCTGCTCGACATGGGCGATTTCGCCGGCGGTCTTCTGAAGTACCTACGGCTTCACCCCCTGCCGCGCCTGACCCTCGCCGGCGGCTTCGGCAAGCTCTGCAAGCTGGCGGCCGGCCACCTCGACCTGCACTCGGGGCGAAGCCAGGTCGACTTCGACCTGCTGGCCGGGATCCTCGCCGAACTCGGCGCCGAGGCGCGGCTGGTGGCGGCAGCGCGCGGCGCCAACACGGCCAAACAGGTCCTCGACCTGGCGCGCGCTTCCGGCCTGCCTCTGGCAGATGCCGTGGCCGCCCGCGCCCGCGCGACGGCCCTCGGCCTGCTGGCCGGCGAGACCGCCGTGGAGGTCCTGGTCTTCGACCGCCAGGGCGATCTGGTCGGCCGGGCGGCGGGATGGGAGGCATGACGCGGCGCCGCCACATTCTGCTGCTCGGCGGCACCGGCGATTCGCGGCGGCTCGCCGAACGCCTGCAGGGCCGTGCCGGGTTCGATGTCATCACCTCGCTTGCCGGGCGCACCGAGCAGCCGGCCACCATCCCCGGAGGACTGCGCATCGGCGGCTTCGGCGGCGTCGACGCCCTGGCCGCCTACCTGCAGGACGAAGACGTCGACCTGCTGGTCGACGCCACCCATCCCTATGCCGCGCGCATCTCCGCAAATGCGGCAGCAGCCTGCCGCCGGACCGGCACGCCGCGCCTGCTGCTGGCCCGCCCGCCCTGGCGCGAGGTCCCGGGCGATCGCTGGATCCGGGTGCCCGATGCGACGGCCGCGGCCCGGGCCCTGCCGGGCCTCGCCCGGCGTGTCTTCCTCGCCGTCGGCCGCGGCGAACTGGAAGCCTTTGCCGGACTGCCGGAGATCTGGTTCCTGGTCCGCACCGTCGACGCGCCGCGCGAGGAGTTGCCGCTCGAGCGCTATGAAGTGGTCCTGGGCCGCGGTCCCTTCGAAGAGAACGGCGAGCGCGCCCTCTTCCTGCTGCACGGCATTGAGGGCCTGGTCACCAAGAATTCCGGCGGCGAGGCGACCTACGCCAAGATCGCCGTGGCCCGGGAGCTCGGTCTGCCGGTGGTGATGATCGAAAGGCCGACGCACGAGGCCGGGGAGACGGTGGGCACAGTGGAGGAAGCGCTGGCCCGGATCGAGACGCTGCTCTAGCTGTGGAACCTCAACAGGTTATCCTCGGAGAGGCCGAGTTGGCTGATGGGTGTTTTGGCCTTCAAGCTACCATGCGGCCGGTGCCAGTTGTACTGGTGGAGCCATAGCGGCAGTTCCAGGGCGCGCTGTTCGGAAGTCTGGT
>JBFGUI010000038.1:0-20656 GCA_041565695.1 Kiloniellaceae bacterium | reverse complement strand
TGGCGAAGGCGCTGAGGTCCGGAACCGATTCCAGAGCTTGGCGCAGTTCCGCCTCGGCCTGCTCGAAGCGCTCTTGCTCCAGCTCCTGGGCCAGGCGGTCGACCTCCGTCGGGTTGACTCCCTGGCTGGGGTCTTCCGGCGCCTTGCTGAGGCTCTGGCCCGACTGGTTGCCGTCGGTCGGGTTGTCGACCGGCTCGTCGTTCTGCTGCTCGCTGTCGTCCTTGGCGCCGGGCAATGCGATGGTGATGCCGATCGGCGCGGTGTCGTGCTGCAGGGCGCCGTCCGTGGTCATGCTGCGGCCGCCCATGACGCCGCCGGAACCGCTGTCGCTCTGCGACACGCTCTCCGGGTCGAGCGAAGTGATGGGAGAGAAGTATTCCGCGATGCCCTTGCGCTGCTCGTCGGTGGTCACGTTGAGCAGCCAGAGCAGCAGAAAGAAGGCCATCATCGCGGTCACGAAGTCGGCATAGGCGACCTTCCAGGCGCCGCCGTGGTGACCACCGCCGCCGCCCTTCTTGACCTTCTTGATGATGATGATGTTTTGTTCGCTGTTCCCTGCTGCCATGCCCGCGGCTCCGCTTAGGCCGGCGGCGGCAGGGCGCTGACCGCTTCCTCAACCTCGTAGAAGGTCGGCCGGTCGTGAGAGTGCAGCGCCTTGCGGGCGAATTCGACCGAAACGGCCGGCGGCGAGCCGTGCATGTGGGCCAGCAGCGCCGCCTTGATGCAGTGGAGGTACTTGATCTCCAGATTGTAGACCGCCTGCGCCTTGCCGGCGATCGGAGCCAGGAAGCCATAGGATATCCAGACGCCGAGGAAGGTGCCGACCAGGGCGCCGCCGATCAGCTTGCCGAGCACCTCCGGCGGCTCGGAGATCGAGCCCATGGTCTTGATGACGCCAAGCACCGCGGCGACGATACCCAGCGCGGGCATGCCGTCGGCCATGGTCTGCAGGGCATGGGCGACCTCGGAATGCTCGTGGTGGACGACTTCGATCTCCTCGTCCATCAGAGTCTCCATCTCGTGGGGATCCTCCGAGCCCAGGGTCAGCATGCGCAGGTAGTCGCACATGAAGGTCAGAGCGGTTTCATTGGCCATGACCCCGGGAAACTGCTGGAACAGGGCGGAATCTCTAGGGTTCTCGATGTGCTGCTCGAGGCCCAGGTTGCCCTTGGTCTTGGCGACCTTGAGGATCTGGTAGAGCAGGCTGATCAGCTCTACGTAATTATCTTTCTTGTAAGCGGAGCCTTTGAGGGTCTTGCCAATGGCGCCGCCGACCGCCTTGATGACGTCGCCGGTGTTCGCAATCACGAAGGCGCCGATCGCGGCGCCGACGATGATGACCACCTCGAAGGGCTGCCAGAGCACGCCCAGTTTGCCGCCCATCGCAACGTACCCGCCGAGGGTACAGCCGATAACGACCAGAATTCCTACGATAAGCCCCATGGAGCCCCAATCCGCGCGTTCTTCGCTGTGACAGGCCGCCGTGAATGACGGCCTTCGAAGTTGGCCGATTTAAGTTAAAAAGTGGTTTAGTTTGGGGACTTAGCGACTGAAAGACCGGGGATTTTCTTGGCTTTCGGGGGCTCTGCCGCCTTAATATCCACCCCGCCAGCGACAGGAGAAGGCAGCCGCGTGGACAGCATGACTTTCGATTCACTGGACTTCCGCCGGGCTCTCGGCAGCTTTGCGACCGGTATCGTGGTGGTGACGGCGCCGGACGTCGAGGGGGGACACCGCGGGATCACCGTGAACGCCTTCTCGTCGGTTTCGCTCGATCCGCCCCTGGTCCTGTTCTGCCTGGACAAGGCAGCCTGGAGCTTCGGGGTCTTCTACGGGGCTGAGCTTTTCGCCATCAATGTCCTGCAGGAAGACCAGCAGGATCTGTCGGTGCGCTTCGCCACGCCGGCCATCGACAAGTGGGAGGGGGTGGCCTACGACCTCTGGCCCGGCGACCTGCCGGTGCTGCGCGGCTGCCTGGCCAATATCGCCTGCCGCCGCGAAAGCCTCTATGCCGGCGGCGATCACGTGATCATCGTCGGCCGGGTGGAGCGCCTGCGGGTCGGCGGCGAGGGCGATCCGCTGCTCTACTTCCAGAGCGGATACCGGCGCATCGGCCCGGCTGTCTGAGGCTCGGGAGGAGAGAAGGCGCGCCTCACGCCAGGGCGTTCTGCAGGTCGGCGATGAGGTCGTCGACGCCCTCGATGCCCACGGAAAGCCGCACCAGGCCGTCGCTGATGCCGAGGGCGGCCCGGTTCTCCGGCGGGATCGAGGCATGGGTCATGATCGCCGGGTGCTCGATCAGACTCTCGACGCCGCCCAGGCTCTCGGCCAGGGCGAAGACCTCGACCCGCTCCAGAAAGCGCCGGGCATCGTCCAGGCCTCCCTTCAGGAAGGCGGTGATCATGCCGCCGGGCGCCTCCATCTGGCGCTCCGCCAGGGCATGCTGGGGATGGCTCGCCAGGCCGGGATAGACCACCCGCTCGATCCTCGGGTGCGCTTCCAGGAATTCGGCGACCGCCAGGGCGTTGCTGCAGTGGCGCTCCATGCGCAGGGCCAGGGTCTTCAGGCCGCGCAGGGCGAGAAAGCTGTCGAAGGGTCCCTGCACGGCGCCGACCGCGTTCTGCAGGAAGCTCAGCTGCTCGGCCAGCGCCGGGTTCTTGCCGACCACAAGGATGCCGCCGACCATGTCCGAGTGGCCGTTCAGGTACTTGGTCGCCGAGTGCATGACCACGTCGAAGCCCAGCTCCAGCGGGCGCTGCACCCAGGGCGTGGCGAAGGTGTTGTCGCAGGCGGTGATGATGCCGTGCTTGCGGGCCACGGCCGCGACGGCCTCCAGGTCGACCAGCTTCAACAGCGGGTTGGTCGGCGTCTCCACCCAGATCAGCTTCGTCTCCGGGCGGATCGCCGCCTCCAGGGCGGCGAGGTCGGCCATGTCGACGAAGGAGAAGTCGAGCCCGGCGGAGCGCCGCCGCACCCGCTCGAAGAGCCGGTAGCTGCCGCCGTAGAGATCGTCCATGGCCACCACGTGGCTGCCGCTGTCGAGGCAGTCGAGCAGGGTGGCGATGGCCGAGAGCCCGGAGGCGAAGGCGTAGCCCTGCTCGCCACTCTCGAGGTCGGCGATGCAGCGCTCGTAGGCCATGCGCGTGGGGTTCTGCGAGCGGCTGTACTCGTAGCCCTTGTGCACGCCGGGGCTTTCCTGGACGTAGGTCGAGGTCGCGTAGATCGGCGGCATGATCGCGCCGGTCGAAGGATCCGGCGCCTGGCCCGCGTGGATCACGCGCGTGGCGAAGGCGGGCCGGTTGCGGGGTCGCGAAGAGTCGGGCATGGCGGCTATTTCATCCGTCGGCGGAGGTGGTTGAGCAGGTCTATGCGGGTGATCAGGCCGAGGAAGGTATCGTCCTCGATGATGATGGCCACGTGGTCCTTAGCGAAGATCGGCAGCAGGTCGTCGATCGGGCGGTCCGGTGCGATGGTCTCCAGCCTGGAGGTCATGGCGCTCGAAACCGGGTCCTTGAAGCGCTCGTCGTCCTGAAAGACCTTCAGCAGGATGTCGCTTTCGTCGACGATCCCCACGACCTTGCCGTCCTTGTCGAGCACCGGCAGCTGGGAGATGTCATAGAGCTTCATGCGCCCGTAGGCGATGAGCAGATTGTCCTCGGCCCCCACCGTGACCGTGCCGTGCTCATCGTGGCGCCGGC
Source organism: Kiloniellaceae bacterium (assembly GCA_041565695.1). Taxonomy (GTDB): domain Bacteria; phylum Pseudomonadota; class Alphaproteobacteria; order Kiloniellales; family Kiloniellaceae; genus Pelagibius. Next base: position 16,958 of record JBFGUI010000038.1, on the reverse strand, counting down.
TGATCAGGTCGCGCAGGTCGCCTTGCTGCTCGCGCTCGATGAAGCCCTGGTCGATCATCCAATAGTCGTTGAACATCTTGGAGAGGTACTTGTTGCCGCTGTCGCAGACGAAAGTGACGACCCGCTTCGGTTCCCGCTGCTCGCGGCAGTAGCGCAGCGCCGCGGCGATCAGCGTGCCGGAGGAGGAACCGGCCAGCACACCCTCCTTCAGCAGCACTTCGCGGGCGGTCAGCAGCGAGTCACGGTCGGGGATCACGTAGGCCTTGCGCACGCGCGACAGGTCGGCGACATCGGGCAGGAAATCCTCGCCGATGCCCTCGACGATCCAGCTGCCGACGTCCTTGCTCAGCTTGCCGGTCTCGATGTACTCGGCGAGGATCGAGCCCTTCGGATCGGCCAGGACCATCTCCGTCTTGTCCGAGACATCGGCGAAGAAGCGCGCCAGGCCGGTGATGGTGCCGCCGGAGCCGACGCCGCAGACCACGGCATCGACGTCGTGGTCCATCTGCTCCCAGATCTCCGGGCCGGTTGTCGTCTCGTGGGCCAGGGGATTGGCCGGATTGGCGAACTGGTTGATGAAGACGGCGCCGGTTTCGCCGGCGATGCGCTCGGCCATGTCCTGGTAGTACTCGGGGTGGCCCTTGCCGACGTCGGAGCGCGTCAGGATCACCTCGACCCCCAGGGCGCGCAGATGGAAGATCTTCTCCTGCGCCATCTTGTCCGGCACCACCAGCGTCAGGCGGTAGCCCTTCTGCGCGGCCACCAGGGCGAGGCCGAGGCCGGTGTTCCCGGCCGTCGCCTCGATCAGCCGGCCACCCGGCTGCAGGCTGCCGTCGCGCTCGGCGGCCTCGATCATCGAGCGCCCGATGCGGTCCTTGATGGAGCCGCCGGGGTTCTCGCTCTCCAGCTTCAGGAACAGGCGGCAGGGGCCGGTATCGAGCCGGGAAACCTCGAGCATCGGGGTGTTGCCGATGCGCTCCATGACACTGTGGTAGACGGCGCCGGATGGGGCCATAGGGGGTCCTCCAGATCTGTGCGGCGACTCTGCGGGCTATCCCCTAAGGGATCGAAGGCCGTGGTGCAATGTCCGCATTCGACATCTAGGCGCCGTCGTGCGACAGGGCGGACAGCACCCGGGTCGGAAAGCCGTGCCCTTCCAGGCTGGCGATGATTTCCTTGACGTGTTCGGAATTGCGGGTCTCCAGCACCACGTCGATGTCGGCGCGCTTGGCCGGCACGTCATGAAACAGGCGCTGGTGATAGACCTCGATGATGTTGGCACTGCTGCGGCCGATGACGTCGGCGATGCGCGCCAGGGTGCCGGGCTGGTCGACGATGCCGATACGCAGGCGCACCATGCGCCCGTCGCGCACCAGGCCGCGGGTCAGCACACTGGAAAGCAGGCGCACGTCGATGTTGCCGCCGCAGATCACGGTGACCACCTTGCGCCCGACGAAGCGCTCCGGGTCGTTCAGAATGGCCGCCACGCCGGCGGCGCCGGCGCCTTCGGCGACGATCTTCTGTTCCTCGACCAGGCGGTGGATGGCGGTCTCGATCATGTGCTCCGGAACGATGGCCACGTCCTCGACCAGGCGGGCGATGATCTCCCGCGTCAGCTTGCCCGGGTTCTTCACCGCGATGCCGTCGGCCAGGCTGCTGCCGCCCGGCACCTCGCCGCGGCCCTTCAGGGCGTTCAGCATGGACGGGTAGAGCTCGGTCTCGACGCCGATGATGCGGACATCCGGCTTGGCGTCCTTGGCCGCCAGGGAGATGCCGGAGATCAGCCCGCCGCCGCCGATCGGCACGACGATCCGCTCGACCTCCGGCAGGTCCTCCATGATCTCCAGGCCGATGGTGCCCTGGCCCGCGATGACGTCCGGGTCGTCGTAGGGATGCACGAAGGTCAGGCCCTCTTCCTCGGCGATCTGCCGCGCCGCCTGGGCCGAGGCATCCAGGGTGTCGCCGGTCAGCACCACGCGGGCGCCGAAGGACTTGGTGCGCTCGACCTTGGAAAAGGGCGCGAACTCCGGCATCACGATGGTGGCGGGGATGCCGAGGCGCTGCGCGTGGTAGGCGACGCCCTGGGCGTGGTTGCCGGCCGACATGGCGATCACCCCGCGCCGGCTTTCCTCGTCGCTGAGGCTGGACAGACGCACGTAGGCGCCGCGGTCCTTGAAGGAGCCGGTGCGCTGCAGGTTCTCAAGCTTCAGATAGAGCTCGCAGCCCAGCACCTCCGACATGCGGGCGGCGGGGACCAGCGGCGTGCGGATGACCTGTCCCTGCAGTCTGGCGGCCGCGGCGCGGATGTCGTCGATGGTCGGGCTCAAGGCTTGCGCTCCCTTGGCTGGCGCGTCTCGGCTGCGCCCCGGCTCTGATGGTTGGCTATTTTTGCGGCGGCAGCAAGTTTAGCTGTTCTGCCAACGCCCAGGAATCCGGGGCGAGCGACACCGTCATGCCGTCGCGCCAGCGCAGCGCCATGTTGCCGTAGAGGCGGGAGAGGGGATTGCCGGACTGGCCGGTGGCGATCATGAAGCGCGAGGCTTCCAGGTCGCCCAGGTCGTAGACCGCGCGGAAACCGGCGCCGTGCACGTCCTCGAACCGGGTCTCCGCGTTGCCGCCGAGCCGGGCGGTGGCGCGGTTGATCGTCTCGTCGCCGCCGTCGGCCGCGACGCTGTAGTCGAAGAGGCCGCCGACCAGGGGAATGCGGCTCAGCACCGGATGGGTGAAGCGCGCGACATGGGCCTCGCCCCAGCGCCAGGTCGTCATGTCCTTGCCGAAGCGCCCGCTCAGGTGATCCAGCGCCAGTTCCAGAGCCGCGGCGCGCTGGCCGTCGCAGTCCTCCCGCTCGGGCGTGGTGACGTTGTCGCACCAGGCGCTGTTGCCGGTGAGCAGGCGTTCCAGCGTGAAGCTGCTGCTGCCGAGGTATTCCAGGTAGCGCTCGCCGAGTTCGTCGGCCAGCAGCGTCTCCCCGAGGGCCCAGATCCAGGCCTGGAGGATCAGCGGCTCCGGCGCGTTGCGGTGCATCTGGCGGTCCCAGGCGGCGAGCAGGGCCATGGCCCGGCGGGCACGCTCGCTCTGCGGGCTGGCCGCCAGCAGCAGCGGCAGCAGCCGCCCGGCCGAATTGGCGACGATGTCGCGCTGCAGGATGACCGAGTCGGTGACGCCGTGGTTGCCCGCGGCGCCGACCAGCACCTCGGCGATGCGCTCGGCCCGATAGGGCGGCGGCCAGTCGACGGCGATGAGGTGCGCGTAGCTGTCCGGCACGATCTTGTTGTTGGCGTTGACGATGAGGCCGTCGCGCGGATTGTCCCTGGAGGGCAGCTCCTCGAAGGGCACGAAGCCGATCCAGTCGAACTCGCCGCTCCAGCCGGGCACCGGATGCTGGCCGTTGCCGCTGCGCCGCTTGGGCACGCGCGCCGGCGCCATGAAGCCGATGTTGCCCGCCTTGTCGGCATAGATGACGTTCTGCTGCGGCGAGTGGAAGGCGCGCAGGGCGAAGCGGAACTCGGCCCAGTCGCGCGCATGGTTCATGCCGTAGAAGGCATCGGCGGTGCGGTCGTCGGGGCGCAGCGCCGGCCAGGCCAGGGCGAGCACCGCGTCGGCGGCGCCGGAGCCCTCCGGGATCACGTCGCTCATCACCGGCCCGTGGCGGGTCTCGCGCACCACCAGGGCCTGCGACTCGCCGCCGGGCAGGCGGATGAACTCGTCGCGTACCTTGAAGGCCTCGCTGCCTTCCGGCGTCAGGTAGCGGTTGGGATCGTCGGGCGCCAGGCGCTCGATGAAGAAGTCCTGGGTGTCGCTGTGGGTCGTGGTGAGACCCCAGGCGACATGCTGGTTGTGTCCCAGCAGCATGAAAGGCGTGCCCGGTGCCGTGGCGCCGGCCAGCACGATGCCCGGCGCTTCCAGGCGGGCCAGGTACCAGACCCCCGGCGCCTCCAGCGGCAGGTGCGGGTCGTTGGCCAGGATCGGGCCGCCAGTGGCGCTGCGTGTGGCGTCGAGGGCCCAGGCGTTGGAGGCCCCGGTCGGCCGCAGGGCGGGCGGCAGCAGGTCGGCCAGGCGCTCGGCCGCCGCCGGGTCGATCAGCTCCGCCAGCCGTTCCAGGGTGACCGGCGCGTCGGCCGGATAGCCGGGCCAGAGCTCGGCGATCTGTTCCGCCGGGAAGCGTCCGGCCAGGCGCGCGCGGCTCAGCTCGTCGCGCCAGTTGCCCGACAGCCGGAGCGCCATGATGCGTCCCCACAGCAGAGAGTCGACCGGCGTCCAGGGTTCCGGCCTGTAGCGCAGGATCTGAAACTCCAGCGGCAGCGGGCCCGAGCGCGTCTCGAGAAAGCCGTTGACCCCCTCGGCGTAGGCGTCCAGCGCGGCGCGGGATTCCGGCCCGAGGTGCTGCAGGTTGGCTTCGGCGACCTGGCGGAAGCCGAGGCTGCGGAAGAAGCGGTCATGCGGGAGGGTGGCGCGGCCCATGACTTCCGACAGCCGCCCGGAGGCGATGCGGCGGGTGAAGTCCATCTGCCACAGGCGGTCCTGGGCATGCACGAAGCCGAGCGCGCGGTAGAGATCGGGCTCGTTCTCCGCCCGGATGCGCACCAGGCCGTCGGCGTTGCGGTCGACCCGGACCGCGGCCTCGAGCCCGGGCAGGCGCAGCTCGCCGGCGGTCTGCGGCAGGGAAGCGCGCATCCACAGATAGCCCCCGCCGGTCCCGCCGAGGGCCAGGACCAGCAGGGCGCCGAGGCTGATCAGCAGTATGCGTCGAATCGTCTTCATGGCTCCCTTATAGCGCCTTTGCCGGGCTGCCAGCTGCCTGTTTGCCGCCGCGGCCGGTGAACAGACGCATTTCCTCCGGCCCGCCGCCCGGCTATGGTCCCCCCGGGACGCCGCGTCATCTGCCGGACAGGCGGCGCCGGGACGGCACAGCTGGGCAGACGGGGAAATCTTGACATGGCGGCACAGGGGTCGAAAAAGGTCATCATTGCGGCGCTGATCGGCAACGGCCTGATCGCCATCACCAAGTTCGGTGCGGCCGCCTACACCGGCAGCTCGGCCATGTTCTCCGAAGGCATTCACTCGGTGGTCGACACCGGCAACCAGGTCCTGCTGCTGCACGGGCTGAAGCGCTCCACCCGGCCGCCCGACAAGCGGCATCCCTTCGGCTACGGCAGCGAGATCTATTTCTGGGCCTTCGTGGTCGCCATCCTGATCTTCGCGGTCGGCTCCGGCATCTCGATCTACGAGGGCGTGCAGAAGCTGTTCGACCCGCATCCGATCACCAACGCCTACATCAACTACATCGTCCTCGCGCTGGCCATGTGCTTCGAGGGCGCGGCCTGGTGGATCGCCTACAAGGAGTTCAAGGCCGGCAAGGGCAGCCGCGGCTATCTGAAGGCCATCCAGGTCAGCAAGGACCCTTCCATCTTCACCGTCCTACTGGAAGACACGGCGGCCATGCTGGGTCTCATCGCCGCCTTCGTCGGCATCTTCCTGGGCCAGGTGCTGGACATCCCGGAACTCGACGGCGCAGCCTCCATCGTGATCGGCTGCATCCTGGCCATGGCGGCGGTCTTCCTGGCCTACGAAACCAAGGGCCTGCTGATCGGCGAGGGCGCCGACCCGGCGCTGGCGGAGGAACTGCAGGGCATCCTGCGCGACCATCCGGCCGTCTACCGCATCAACGAGCTGCTGACGCTGCACCAGGGGCCGAGCGACCTGCTGGTGACCATCAGCGTCGACTTCCGCCACGATCTCACGGCCGACGACGTCGAAGCGGCGGTGACCGACCTGGACGAGCAGATCAGGGCGGCGGCGCCGGCGGCCAAGCGGGTCTTCATCGAGGCCCAGTCCTGGCGCGCGCACCGCGACAGCGTGCTGGCGAGCCGGCAGAAACAGGAGGAATCCTAGGAATTCTGCCGCCTGCCCCGCTGTCCGGCCGGTGCCGCGTCTTGAGATGGCTCAATCCGGCCCGAGAAACGCACTGGTAATCTTATGCTCAGCGCGTGAGACTTGGTCGTACAACCATTGCCAGGCGGCAGGAGGCGCAGGTTGAAGGATTTCTCGAAGTGGTGGCCCATTCTTCTCGTCGGGCTGCTTCTTTTCGCCTTCCTCTTCATGATGCGGGAGGCCACGCCGCCGCCTGCGCGCCCCACCGAGATCGCCTACAGCGAGTTCAAGCAGCTGCTGCGTGACCACCGCATCGCCGAGATCCGCCTCGGCGAGAGCTCGGCGATGGCCAGCGTCAAGCCGACCGGCGGCGATCTAGGCGACGAGTCGCGGCGGGGCAGCGTGCGGGTCAACCTGCCGAGCCTGGCCGATTCCGAACTGATGCCGCTGATTGAATCGAGCGGCGCCGTGCTGACGGTCGAGCCGGCCCAGGAAGATGAAGGCAGCTGGCTGTGGAGCCTGCTGCCCTGGGTGATCTTCCTGGGGATTTATTTCTGGTTCTGGAACCGCATGCAGAGCAACATCGCCGGGCGCTTCGGCGGACGCGACCCCTCGGACTTCCTCGCCGGCTCGGCGTCTAAGGAGGTCAAGCGTGGCAAGCGGGTGACCTTCGACGACGTGGCGGGGCAGGAGGGCGCCAAGCGCGAGGTCGCCGAACTGGTCGACTTCCTGCGCGATCCGGAGCGCTACCAGCGCCTCGGCGCGGAGCCGCCGCGCGGCGTCCTGCTGATGGGGCCGCCGGGCACCGGCAAGACCCTGCTGGCGCGCGCCCTGGCGGGCGAAGCCGACGTCAACTTCTATCACACCTCCGCTTCCGAGTTCATCGAGATGTTCGTCGGCGTCGGCGCCTCGCGCGTCCGCAAGATGTTCGAGGAGGCCAAGAAGCGGGCGCCCAGCATCATCTTCATCGACGAGCTCGACGCGGTCGGCCGGGTGCGCGGCACGGGCCTGGGCGGCGGCAACGATGAGCGCGAGCAGACCCTGAACCAGATCCTCGCGGAGATGGACGGCTTCTCCGGCCACGAGGCGGTGATCGTGCTGGCGGCGACCAACCGGCCGGACGTGCTGGACCCGGCCCTGCTGCGTCCCGGGCGCTTCGACCGCCACGTCACCCTGGAGCTGCCCGACCGCAAGGCACGCGAGGCCATCCTCAAGGTGCATACCCGCAAGATGCCCCTGGCACCCGATGTCGACCTCCCGTCGGTGGCCGGCGCGACGCCGGGCTTTTCCGGTGCCGATCTCAAGAACCTGGTCAACGAGGCCGCCATGGCGGCCGCCCGCGCCGGGCAGAACGCCATCGAGATGAAAGACTTCGACGAGATGCGCGACAAGGTGATGATGGGCACGGTGCGCAGCCTCGCCATCCGCCCGGAGGAGAAGCATCGCCTGGCGGTACACGAGGCCGGACATACGGTGGTCGGCCACTTCCTGCCCCACGCCGACCCGATCTACAAGGTGACCATCATTCCGCGCGGCCGGGCGCTGGGCGGCACCCACATGCTGCCGGAAGAGGAGCGCCATACCCTGCCCGAGGACTACCTGAAGGACCGCCTGGCGGTGATGCTCGGCGGGCGCACGGCGGAGAAGGTGCTGCTCGGCAACGTCAGCTCCGGCGCCGACGACGACATCAAGAACGCGACCCAGATGGCGCGCGCCATGGTGTCACGCTGGGGCATGTCGGAGGAGATCGGCCCGGTCGACCTGCGGCAGAGCGAGGACCATCCCTTCCTCGGCCGCGAGATCGCCCAGCCGCGGCGTTTCAGCGAGACCACGGCGCATGACGTCGACGCCGCGGTCTCCAACCTGCTGCGCGAGGCGGAGGCGCGTGCCAGGGAGATCATCAGCGCCCGGGAGGCGGGCATGCGCAGCCTGATCCAGCGGCTGGAAGAACGCGAGACCCTGAGCGCCGAAGAGATCGCCGCCTGTCTCGGCACCGCGAAGGTGCGCGGCTCGGCGGCGTAAGGAGGGCTCAGGCGGAGGTCTTCAGCGCCTCGGCGAAGCTGTCCTTGAACTGATCGCGCAGCATGTTCTTCTGCACCTTGCCCATGGCATTGCGCGGCAGTTCGTCGACGAAATAGACCTGCTTGGGCACCTTGAAGTTGGCGAGCTCCGCCTTGGCGGTCGTCTGGATCGTCTCGGCGGTGACCTGCGGGTCTTTGCCGGCGCGCTTCACCACGGCGACCACCGCCTCGCCGAAGTCGGGATGGGGCAGGCCGATCACGGCGGTTTCCTCGACGCCCTCGATGCCGTCGATCAGCATCTCGACCTCCTTGGGATAGACGTTGAAGCCGCCGGAGATGATCAGGTCCTTGGCGCGGCCGACGATGTGGATGTAGCCGCGCGCGTCGATCATCGCCAGGTCGCCGGTGATGAAGAAGCCGTCGGGGCGGAACTCCTCGGCGGTTTTCTCCGGGTTGCGCCAGTAGCCCTTGAAGACGTTCGGCCCCCTGACTTCCAGCGTGCCGACCTCGCCCTGGGGCAGGGGTCTGCCGTCCGCGTCGGCGATGCGCGCCTCGACGCCGGGCAGCGGATGGCCGACCGTGCCGGCAATGCGCTCGCCCTTCAGCGGGTTGGAGGTGCTCATGGTGGTCTCGGTCATGCCGTAGCGCTCGAGGATGCGGTGACCGGTGCGCGCCTCCCACTCCTTGAAGGTCTCGGCCAGCAGCGGGGCGGAGCCGGAAACGAAAAGCCGGATGCCGGCGCAGGCCTCGCGGGTCAGGCGCGGATTGGCCAAGAGGCGGGTGTAGAAGGTCGGCACGCCCATCATCGCCGTGGCCCGCGGCAGCAGGTCGATCACCGTGTCGGCATCGAAGCGGTTGAGGAACAGCATGCGGCTGCCGCTCAGCAGCACGCAGTGGGTGGCGACGAACAGCCCGTGGGTGTGGAACACCGGCAGGGCGTGGATCAGCACGTCGTCCTTGGTGAAACCCCAGTAGTCGCGCAGCGTCAGGGTGTTGCTGGCCAGGTTGTCGTGGCTCAGCATGGCGCCCTTGGAGCGGCCGGTGGTGCCGCTGGTGTAGAGGATCGCGGCCAGGTCGTCGGCGCCGCGCGCCACCACCGGCACATCGGGGTCGAGGTCGCGGCTGCGCTCCACCAGCGAGCCGTTGCCCTCGTTGCCCAGGGTCAGCACCTCGGCGGTGCCGGCCGCCGCCGCGGTCTTCCGCAGGGTGGCCTCGGCCTTCGGATCGCAGACCAGCACGCGGGGCTCGGCATCGCCCAGGAAGTAGGCGACCTCGCCGCCCTTGTAGGCGGTGTTGAGCGGCAGATAGACGCCGCCGCAGCGCAGCACGGCGAGGTAGAGCAGGATCGCCTCCGGCGACTTCTCGATCTGCGCCGCCACGCGGTCGCCCGGCTGCACGCCGCAGTCGAGCAGCAGCCGCGCGATGCGTCCGGCGCCGGCCTCCAGCTCGGCATAGCTCATGGTGTTGCCGTCGGGGGTCTCCAGGACGGCCTGGCTGCGGTCGGCGGGGAAGTGCTGTCTCAGTGTTTCGTAAAGATTGGTCATGATCTTTGTCTGCGTCTGCTGCCGGCGGCGCGCGGCCTAGGCAGTCATGGAATGGACGAAGGATTCCGGCAGGGCGGAGATGAGGTCGGTGAAGACATCCCCCTGGATGGTCACGTGGTGCGACATCGCCGCGGCCGCCGCCTCGGCGTCGCCGCCGGTGATGGCATCGACCACCGCCTGATGCTCCTTCCATGACTTCAGCACCCGTCCGGGATGGGTCAGCTGGAAGCGCCGGTAGGGGGAGAGGCGATTGCGCATCGCGCGCGTGGTCTCTTCCAGAAAGGCGTTGTGCGAACCGGCGTAGATCACCTCGTGGAAGGCTCGGTTGGCATCGTAGTAGGCGTAGCTCTCGCCCTGCTCGGCCAGCGCGCCGCAGCGGGCGTGCACCTCTTCCAGGTGCTTGCGTTCCTGGGCCGTCATGCGCCGGGCGGCCAGCTTGGCGCAGAACGACTCGAGCTCGGCCATGACCTCGAACATGTGCAGCAGCTGTGTCACGGTGACCGTGGCGACCACGGCGCCCTGGCGCGGCCGCAGCACCACCAGGTCGGCGGCAGCCAGCTCGCGCAGCGCCTCGCGCACCGGCGTGCGGGACACGCCAAAATGCTGGGCCAGCTTGCTCTCGTCCAGCCGGGCGCCAGGCGGGCGTTTGCCGGAGAGGATTTCCGCCTCGAGGCGGTCTCTCAGGTCGCGGGCCAGAGGTACGGGCTTAGCGCTCATGGGGCAAAGTATATGCGCATGCAAAAGAATCCAGCAAGCATGCACTTCTAAATTTTTTGTATACAACGCTAGACAGCCCCGAGAGGCGAGGCTAGAGTTTGCGCGAGAACAAGTGAGCTGTGCCCGCGACGAGGCACAGGGCCAAGAACAAGCAACCGGGAGGAACCTGTGATGTCCAAGTCCATCCGTACCCTTATTTCCACGACCGCGCTGGTCGTGGCGGCCGCCATGGCCGGCTCGGCGGTCGCCCAGAACGTGACCCTCAAGGCCTCGCACCAGTGGCCGGGCGGCAAGGGCGACGCGCGTGACGAGATGGTGCAGATCATTGCCAAGGAAATCGCCAAGGCCGACGTCGGCCTCGAGGTGCAGGTCTATCCGGGCGCCTCGCTGTTCAAGCCGCGCGAACAGTGGAACGCCATGGTCAAGGGGCAGCTCGACATCTCGGCCTTCCCGCTCGATTACGCCAGCGGCCGTCATCCGCAGTTCAGCGCCACGCTGATGCCGGGCCTGGTGAAGAACCACGATCACGCCCTGCGGCTGAACAAGTCGCCCTTCATGGCCGACATCAAGAAGATCATCAACGACGCCGGCGTCATCGTGCTCTCCGACGCCTGGCTGGCCGGCGGCTTCGCGTCGAAGCAGAACTGCATCCTCGGCCCCGACAGCATGAAGGGGCAGGTAACCCGCGCCGCGGGCCCGGCCTTCGAGCAGATGCTGGCCGGTGCCGGCGCCTCGATCGCCTCCATGCCGTCGTCGGAGATCTACACGGCGATGCAGACCGGCGTGCTGGATGCCGCCAACACCAGCTCGGGCAGCTTCGTCTCCTACCGCCTCTACGAGCAGGTCAAGTGCCTGACCGAGCCGGGCGACCACGCCCTGTGGTTCATGTACGAGCCGATCCTGATGTCGAAGCGGAGCTGGGACGGCCTGAACAAGGCGCAGCAGGACGCCCTCATGGCGGCCGGCAAGAAGGCCGAGGAGTACATGACGGCCCAGGCCAAGGGGCTCGACGACAAGATGGTCGAGGCCTTCAAGAAGGCCGGCGTCGAGGTGGTCAAGATGTCCGCCGAGGACGCCGCCGCCTGGCGGGCCATCGCCCAGGAGACCTCCTACAAGATCTTTTCCGAGGAAGTCCCCGGCGGCAAGGAGCTGATCGAGAAGGCTCTCGCCGTCGAGTAAGTCTGTCGCGTTCCGTGCGGGGCGCCGGGGCCGACGGCTGCCGGCGCCCCCTCGTTTTGTGACGCAACGTCGAGTTGGATCACCGCGCCGAACCTTCAGCCATCGCCGAGGCCGCCTTGGATCTTTTCGTTGCCATCGTCCGCCGCCTTTCGCAGATCTGCGGAGTTGTCTCGGCTCTGGTGCTCGCCGCCGCTGTCCTGGTCGTCTGCCAGATGGTGGTGATGCGCTACATCCTGAATGAATCGACGGTCTGGCAGACCGAGTTCGTCACCTACAGCATCGTGGGCGCGACGCTGATCGGCAGTCCCTACGTTCTGCTGCGCCGCGGCCACGTGAATGTTGACCTGCTGCCGCTCTACCTGCCGCACGGCGCGCGCATGGTGCTGGCCTATCTGGCCTCCTTCGTGGCTCTCGCCTTTTGCGCGGCCCTGACCTACACCGGCGCCGAACTCTGGTACGAGGCCTGGGCCGGCGGCTGGACCACGGATTCCATCTGGCGCCTGCCGCTGTGGATCGCCTATGCGCCGATCCCGCTCGGTGTCGGCCTGCTGTGCCTGCAGTACGTCGCCGATATCCTTTGCTTGATGACGGGCCGCGAGATGCCCTTCGGGCTGCAGCCGGGAGACCAGCCATGAGCCCGCTTGAGATCGGCGTCGTCATCGGCATCGTCACCATCGTCGTCCTCGCTTCGGGCATTCCGATCGCCTTCGGCCTGGGGGCGGTAGCAGTCGGGTTCCTGGTGATCTTCGACGGCTGGGGCAGCCTCGACATCATCGCCGACACCTTCTTCTCGGGGCTTGCGGAATTCGCGTTGGTGTCGATTCCCATGTTCGTGCTGATGGGCGCGGCGGTGGCTTCCTCGCCGGCCGGCAAGGACCTCTACGAGGCCCTCGACCGCTGGCTGCACCGGGTGCCGGGCGGGCTCATCATCTCCAACATCGGCGCCTGCTCGATCTTCGCCGCGCTGTCCGGCTCCTCGCCGGCGACCTGCGCGGCCATCGGCAAGATGGGCATTCCCGAGATGCGCCAGCGCGGCTATCCCGACGGCCTGGCGACCGGCGCCATTGCCGCCGGCGGCACCCTCGGTATTCTGATCCCGCCCTCGGTCACAATGATCGTCTACGGCATCTCGACCGAGACATCGATCGGCCGGCTGTTCATCGCCGGTCTGCTGCCGGGCCTCATGCTGACCGTGCTGTTCATGGCCTGGGCGCTGTTCGCGGCCTGGCGCGGCGGCTACCGCTTCAGCCTGACCGACGCCGGCTACACGCTGCGCCAGAAGCTGCAGATCCTGCCGCGGGTGCTGCCTTTCCTGGCGATCATCGCGGGCGTGCTCTACGTGCTCTACGGCGGCATCGCCACGCCGTCGGAGGCCGCGGGGGTCGGCGCGCTGCTCTGCATTGTGCTGGTGGTGGTGATCTACGGCCTGTTCCTGCGCAGCTGGCCGTACCGGCGGATCTGGGAGATCCTCGGCGACTCCATGCGCGAGTCGGTGATGATCCTCATGATCATCGGCGCCTCGGCGCTGTTCAGCTATACCCTGTCGAGTCTCTTCGTCACGCAGTCGATCGCCGAATGGATCGGCGGTCTTGACGTCAACCGCTGGGTCCTCATGGCGATGATCAACGTCTTCCTGCTGGTCTGCGGCTTCTTCCTGCCGCCGGTCGCGGTGATCCTCATGACGGCGCCGATCCTGCTGCCCATCGTCACCTCGGCCGGATTCGACCCCTACTGGTTTGCCGTGGTTCTCACGATCAACATGGAAATCGGATTGATTACGCCGCCGGTGGGCCTAAATCTCTACGTGATCAATGGAATCGCACCGGAGATCTCGCTACCGACGATCCTCAAGGGAGCCTTGCCCTTCATGCTCGCCATGGCGCTGGGGATCGTTCTGCTGTGCATCTTCCCGGAAATCGCCACCTGGCTGCCGGATGCCGTCATGGGGCCGGCCATCTAAAGGGAAAACCTGATGCCCGAGGTGCAACAGGAGACCTTTGTCGAGCGCACGCTGTCGAACCTGGCGGGCGCCTGGCGCGATATCGCCCAGTCGGCGGCGCGCACGGTCGGGCTCGCCAAGGCACCGGCCTCGGCCAAGTCGGAGTCGCTGACGCGTCTGATGCGCGACTGCCTGGAGGCGCGTGGCGGCGAGGTCTCGGCGCGCATGCGCGCGGCGGCGCTGGGGCGGATCTACTTGGAGCTGGACGCCAAGGGGCGGGAGGGCTTCCTCACTGTCCTGGCGCATGAATTCTCGGTGCCGCAGGAGGCTGTCGACGCGGCCGTGGAGGTGTATCAGGCCGCTACGACGGATGCCGAGCGCCTGCGGGCCGAAAGCCTGCTGCGCCACGCGCTGCAGCCGCCGCGCCTGCGCCTGCTGACCCAGTTCAATGCGCTGCCGGAAGGTGTCAAGTTCCTCGTCGATCTGCGCGCCGACCTGCTCGCCCTGCGCAGCCAGGACCCTTACCTGCAGGGGCTGGACAGCGACCTGCGCCAGCTGCTGCTGTCGTGGTTCGATACCGGCTTCCTCGACCTGCGGGCGATCGACTGGGATTCACCGGCCTCGCTGCTGGAGAAGCTGGTGGCCTACGAGGCGGTGCACCAGATCACCTCCTGGCAGGACCTGCGCAACCGCCTGGACTCCGACCGCCGGTGCTATGCCCTGTTCCATCCGCGCATGCCGGAGGAGCCGCTGGCCTTCGTCGAGGTCGCCCTGGTGCGCGGTATGGCCGCCTCGATCCAGACGCTGCTCGACGAGACGGCGCCGAAGATGGATCCCAACGAAGCCGATGCGGCGATCTTCTACTCGATCTCCAACACCCAGAAGGGCCTCAAGCAGATCTCCTTCGGCGACTACCTGATCAAGCGGGTGGTGCAGACGCTGTCGCGCGAGTTTCCCAAGATCAAGATCTTCTCGACCCTGTCGCCAATCCCCGGCTTGCGCAAGTGGCTGGCGCAGCTGTCGGACGACGACTTCGGCGTTGCCTTCTCGACCGAGGACCTGGCCGTGCTGCCGACATTCACGAACCAGCGCGGCCTCAAGCAGACCGTCGAGGACCTGCTCAAGGACCCGGACTGGTGGCACGACGCGGCCCTTGCCGAGGCGCTGCACCGGCCGCTCATGGTGCTGGCGGCGCGCTATCTGACCGCCAAGCGGGACGACGGCCAGCCGCTCGACCCGGTGGCGCGCTTTCACCTGCGCAACGGGGCGCGCCTGGAACGGCTCAACTGGCTGGGCGATACCTCGGCCAACGGCATGGCCGCCTCGGCCGGGCTGATGGTCAACTACCGCTACCTGGTCGACGAGATCGAGGCCAACCACGAGGCCTACATGAAGGACGGCCGCATCGCGCTGGGCTCGGAAATGCGCGGCCTGGTAAAGGCCGGGCGCGAGATCGGCCGCAGCCCGCGGGGCCTGCTCGGCATCGGCTGAGCCGGCGATTTGCCGGCTGCGGCCCTTGCCCTCTTGATTCCTCGGCAAAAGACTTCAAGCTGGTCTTCCCGATACCCCTGCAAGTCATAGGTTCCGTTTCGTGGCGATCGACAAAGGCCAGTTCAACGACGTGACCGCGGTGACGCGGGCCCTGCGCCCCAGCTACCCGGTCTACTGCGTCCGGCCGGAGGTCCTGGCGGCCTCCGCCAGGCGCTTCATCAGCCAGTTTCCGGGCACGGTGCTCTACGCCGTGAAGTGCAACCCGCATCCCCTGGTGCTAAAGGCGCTCTACAACGGCGGCATCCGGCACTTCGACACCGCTTCGCTGACGGAGATCGCGCAGATCTCCGATTCCTTCAGCGACGCGCATACCTACTTCATGCATCCCGTGAAGGCCCGCGCGGTGATCAAGACCGCCTACAAGGTCTACGGGGTGCGCCACTTCGTGGTCGACCACATGCACGAGCTGGACAAGGTGCTGGAGGAGGTTCCGGCTCAGGGCACCAGCATCATCGTGCGCGTCAACACGCCGCCGGCCACGGATGCCCTCTATCACCTGGCGGCCAAGTTCGGCGCCACGCCGGAGGAGTCCGTCGCCCTGCTGCGCGCGGCGGCCGAGCGCGGCTGCACGGTGGGTCTGGCCTTCCACGTCGGCTCGCAGTGCCGCAGCCCGGAGGCCTACGGCATTGCGCTGGAGATCGTCGGCCAGGTCATCGCGCAGGCCGGGGTCGAACCGGTCTGCCTCGACGTGGGCGGCGGCTTTCCCGCGGCCTACGGCGACCGGCCGGTGCCGGCGTTGGACGCCTACATGGATACCATCCGCGGCGGGCTGAAGCGGCTGAAGCTCAGCCCCACCGTGGAGGTCTTCTCCGAGCCCGGACGCGCGCTGGTCGCCGACGGCTGCTCGCTGCTGACCCAGGTGCAGCTGCGCAAGGACGACCGCCTCTACATCAACGACGGCATCTACGGCAGCCTGTCGGAGATGTCGCAGGTGGCCGTGCGGCTGCCGGCGCGTCTCATCCGTCTCGACGGGGCGGTCTCCGACAAGCTGGGCGAGTTCGTGCTCAACGGCCCGACCTGCGATTCCCTCGACGTGCTGCCGGGCACCTTCGCCCTGCCGGAGGACGTGCGCGAAGGCGACTGGATTGAGATCGACCAGGTCGGCGCCTATTCCAATGCGCTGACAACCCGCTTCAACGGGTTTCATCCCGAGACCTTCGTACAGGTCTTCGATACGCCGCCGGCCAGGGCGGCGGCCTGAGCGGCATGACCGCGGTGCGCGAAGCCGGCCTGCTGGGGCTTTCCAAGACCGGGTTCCACCGGCTCGCCTACCGGGAATCCGGGCCCGATCATGCGGTGCCGGTGATCTGCCTGCACGGTCTGGGGCGCAACGCCCGCGATTTCGACAGCCTGGCCGCGGTCCTGGCGGCTTCCGGCCGGCGGGTGGTCTCGCTCGACGTGGTCGGGCGCGGCGCCAGCGGCTGGCTGCGCGATCCCATGGACTACGGCTATCCGCAGTACCTGGCCGACACCGCCGCGCTGATCGCGCGCCTCGGCAGCGCGCAGGTCGACATCGTCGGCACCTCCATGGGCGGGCTCATCGGCATGATGCTCGCCGCCCAGCCGGACAGCCCGGTGCGCCGCCTGGTGGTCAACGACGTCGGCCCCTTCATCCCCAAGGCCGCGCTCGAGCGCATCCTCGGTTACTTCGGCAAGGACCCGTTCTTTGCCGATATCCCCGCCGCGGAGGCTTACCACCGCGTCACCTACGCCGGTTTCGGCGAGCTGAGCGATGCCCAGTGGCGCCACCTCACCGAGACCTCGCTGCGGCGGGACGGGGAGGGATGGCGCCTGCACTACGACCCGCGCATCGCCGAGCCGATGACCAGCGTGGAGGTCGCCGATGTCGACCTCTGGCCGGTCTGGGATGCGCTCACCTGCCCGGTGCTGGCGCTGCGCGGCGCCGAGTCCGACCTGCTGCTGGCCGAGACGGCGGCGGAGATGGCCGGGCGCGGGCCGCGCGCCGAGCTGCGCGTCTTCGCCGGCTGCGGCCATGCGCCGGCCCTGCTCGCCCCGTCGCAGACCGGCCCGGTCAGGGACTGGCTGAACGCCGCATGACCGCCGCCCGCAGCGGCCGCCTGCCCGATGCCGCGGCCTTCCGGCCCCGCTTTCCCTGGCTCGGCGGCGACCTGCAGA
>JBFGUI010000037.1:0-21080 GCA_041565695.1 Kiloniellaceae bacterium | reverse complement strand
GCGCTGCCCCTGGCGTAGTCCCGGGCGTCGACGGTCAGCAGGCGGCCGCCCTCGATCACGTAGATCACGCCGGTATCGGGGACCACGCCGGTGTCCGGGGGCGTCGCGACGGGCGGCGCGGCGGTTACCAGCGGTGCTGCTGGGGCGGGATGGGCGGCGGACGGCGGCCCGCCGGCGCCGAAGGCCCGGGCGTAGATGTCGCTGTAGGGGGATCCCTCGGAAGCAGCGAAGGTCGGGCTGAAGTAGGCCGCGCTCTGGGCGGCCGCGCCGGATGGCAGCAGCAGTGGGCAGGTCGCGAGCTGAACGGCGGCGAAAACGGCCCCCACGGAGCGCTCCCAAAGCCCCGGCATGGTCATCCCTCCGGCGGGTGCAGGGTTGCGAGGCTCCATTTAGCGGCTTCCACACCCCGGCGTCCACCGCGGCGCAGGGCGCCTACTTGCCGGATCCGCGCCAGTCGCCCCGGCTCTCGGCCGGTTTCCTGCTATCGGAACGTCCCCCTCCGCCCGGCGCGAAGAGGTCGGAGAGCGACTGCAGGATGGGCCGGACTTCGGGGCTGGCAAGGGAGTAGTACACCGTCTGCGCCGAGCGCCGGGTCTTCACCAGGTTGTCGTGGCGCAGCTTGGCGAGGTGCTGCGACAGCGCCGACTGGCTGAGCCCGACCAGGCGGCAGAGCTCGCTGACCGAGTGCTCGCCCTCCGAGAGATGGCAGAGGATGAGCAGGCGCCGCTCGTTGCCCATGGCCTTCAGGAGGCGGGAGGCGCGGCCGGCGGTGAGGAGCAGGGGTCCGTAGGGCATAAACTGATTCTTGTGCGGCAAAAGCGATGGTCAAGACCGCCCTGCGAAATTTAACATGGAGGCCAAGCTGCTGAATTTAAGGGCAAAGACGCCCCGACCAGGGAACGAGAGAGGCGCAGAGGACGTGACTACCACTTTTTTGGATGCGACCGGGCTGCGCTGCCCTCTGCCGGTGCTGCGCGCACGCAAGGCGATGAAGGGTGTGGCCGCCGGGGAAATGCTCGAGGTCAAGGCCACCGATCCGGGCGCGGTGGCCGATTTCCAGTCGTTCTGTGAGACCACGGGGGACGAACTGGTCGACTGGCAGGAAGACGGCGGGGTCTTCGTCTTTCGGATCCGCAAGGCGGGCTAGCGCCGCGGCCGACCGGGCCGCTACTCGCCCACCGCCGGCTGGGCGGAGCCGGCGCCGACCCCGGCCGGCTGTCGGCCCGCCGCCTCCCGACCCTCCAGCAGGCCGACCAGCATGGAGAGCATCGGCGGGATGATCAGCAGCGTGAGCGCCGCCGACAGCGCCAGACCGCCCACAACCACCGACCCGAGGCCGCGGTAGAGCTCCGAGCCGGCACCGGGAAAGAACACCAGCGGCAGCATGCCGACGACCGAGGTCAGGGTCGACATGAAGATCGGCCGGATTCGGTTGCGCGTCGCCTCGATGATGGCCGGGCCGACCGCCATGCCTTCCTCGCGCAGGTGGTAGAGGGTCTTATGCACCAGCAGGATGGCGTTGTTGACCACGATGCCGATCAGAATCACGAAACCCAGCAGGGTCAGCATGTCCAGCGGCTGGTAGGTGTAGAGGTTGAGGATCGCCAGGCCGGCGACGCCGCCGGCGGTCGCCAGCGGCACCGAGAGCAGGATAATCAGGGGATAGAAGAAGCTCTCGAACAGCACTGCCATAACCAGGTAGACGATGGCAACGGCCAGCGCCAGCTGCACCACCATGGCGTTCCAGGTCTGCGTCAGCTTGTCGGCCGTGCCGGAGATGCCGAACTTCACGCCGGGCGGCAGGCCGGCCGCCTGCATTGGCACCATCACCTCGTTGCGCAGGATCTCGAGGGCGGCCTCCAGCGGGATGCCCGGCGCCGGACGCACCTCCAGGGTGATGGTGCGGGAGCGCTCGAAGTGCCGGATCTCCGTCGGTCCCGAAGTCAGCACCACCTCTGCCAGGGATGAGGCCGGCAGGATGTCGCCGCTCGGCGTTACCACCGGCAGGCTGGCGATGCCCTGGGTTTCGACCACGTTAGACTCCGGCCCCTGCAGCATGAGGTCGAGGCGGTCGGAGCCGACGGTCACCTCGAGCACCCTGAGGCCGTCGTTGAAGGTGTCGATGGCCTCGCCGAACTCGCGTGCCGTGACGCGGTTGTCGGCCAGGCGCAGGCGGTCCGGAAACAGCCGCACCTCTGGCGCGCCCAGCTCGAGCCCCGGATTGGGCCGGAACTGGTTGCCCTGTTCGCGGGGCAGGATCCGCGCGATGCGCCCGGCGGCTTGCTGAGCGACGGCCAGGATCTGCTCGAGCTCGGGACCGGAGATGTTCAGGTCGATCTTGCGCCCCGAGCCGATGCCGCGCCCGAAGATCGAGGGCTGGCTGATGAAGCCGAAGGTGCCCGGCTCCTGGAACACCGGGCCTTCCAGAAGGGGGATGATCTCGGCGGCGCGCTGCGGCTCCATGGAGGTCGCGCCGAGAAAGGTCGTGGCCGGGGTGGCGACGAAGAAGAAGCGCTCGATCTTCGGCGGCGGCCTGTCGCTGCCGGTCTCTGCGCCTTCACCTGTCACCAGGCGGCGCAGACCGCTGCTCACTCCCTCGGCCAGGGCCGCCACCGTGGCGGCGACGCGTTCGGCGACAGGCGGCGGTTCCGGCGGCGGCGCGTTGCGTTCCGCCTCTCCCGCCCAGTGCGGCCGCGTCGCCGCCTCGATGCCGTCGGCGATGGTCGTCATGGTCGCCAGGTTGTAGCCGGGCGGCGGAATGATGATGCCGAAGACCAGGTTGCGGTTGCCTTCGGGCAGGTACTCGAGCTTGGGCAGGAACTGCCAGCTGCCGTAGGCGGTGATCAGGGTGACCGCCAGAACCACGATCAGCGCGACCAGGCGGCTGCGCACCACCAGCCGGGCGAAGGCGACGATGACGGCGACGAAGGCGCGGGCGACGTGGTCGATCAGCGGCAGGCGCAGGCGTTGCGGGCTGTAGCCGGCGGCGGCGCGGCTGCCGCCCAGCAGGCGGCTGGACAGCGCCGGCAGCACGGTGATCGAAACCAGCAGCGACAGCATGACGGAGACGGAGATCGCCACCGCGATATCGCGGAACAACTGGCCGACTTCCAGC
Source organism: Kiloniellaceae bacterium (assembly GCA_041565695.1). Classification (GTDB taxonomy): domain Bacteria; phylum Pseudomonadota; class Alphaproteobacteria; order Kiloniellales; family Kiloniellaceae; genus Pelagibius. Next base: position 17,965 of record JBFGUI010000037.1, on the reverse strand, counting down.
TGCATCACCAGGATCGGGATGAACACCATGACCGTCGTCAGGGCGGAGACCAGCACCGCGCCCCAGACCTGCTTGGCGCCGAGATAGGCCGCTTCACGCACCGGGCGCCCCTGCTCGCGCAGGCGGAAGATGTTCTCCAGCACCACGATCGCGGCGTCGACCACCATGCCGACGGCAAAGGCAATGCCGGCCAGCGAGATGACGTTGATCGAGCGGCCGAGGGCGGCCATGGCGACAAACGCGCCGATGACCGAAACCGGGATGGCGATGGAAACCACCACGGTGGCGCGGAGCGAGCGCAGGAAGAGCAGCAGGATGATGGCGGCCAGACTGCCGCCGACCCAGATGTTCTGCTGCACCAGGTCGATGGCCGAGTCGATGTAGACGGTCTCGTCGTAGACCTGGCGGAACCTCAGGCCCGCCGCCGGCACCGGACCGGCGTTCAGCTCGGCGACCGCCTCGCGGATCCCCTGCATGGTCTCGATGACGTTGGCGCCGGTCTCGCGCAGCGCCCGCATGGCGAGCGCGCCCTCGCCGAGCATGCGGATCGAGGCGGTCGGCTCGCGGTAGCCGAAGGTGACGTCGGCGATGTCGCCGACACGCACTCGGGCGAGGCGGCCGCTGGCCGCGTCCTCGTCGCTGCGCACCACGACTTCGCGCACCGCCTCGACGGTATTGAGTTCGCCCTCGGTGCGGACCACGTAGCGGCGCTTGCCCTCGTCCACGTTGCCGGCACTGAACGAGGCATTGGCGCGCCGCATGGCGTCGACGATCTCGCTCACCGTCAGCCGGTAGCGGGCCAGGACCTGCGGGTCGACGGTGACCTGGATCTCCCTTTCGCTGCCGCCGAAGACGTCGATGCGGCTGACGCCGGTAACGCGCTCCAGGCGCTCCTGGATGGTGTTCTCGGCGAAGTCGCCGTACTCGCTGATCGGCCGTGTGTTGTCGGGCTGGCGCGTCAGGATGAACCAGGCGATGGCGTTGTCCTCGGCGCCGGCGGTGTCCAGGGTGGGCTCGTCGGCCTCGTCGGGGTAACCGTTGACCCGATCCAGGCGATTGGAGACCAGCAGCAGGGCGCGGTCCATGTTGGTGCCGACCGCGAACTCCAGGGTCACCCGGCTGCGCCCGCGCTCGGAGCGCGAGGTGATCTCCTCCAGGCCCTCGATACCCTTGAGCTCCTCCTCCTGGCGGTTGGTGATCTCGCGCTCGACCTCCGCCGGGGCAGCGCCCGGCCAGCTGGTCGAGACCGTAATGACAGGGGAGTTGATGTCGGGCGCCAGCTGGATGGGAATGGTCTGCAGGGCGACCAGCCCGAACATGACCACCATCAGGACAGCCGCGATGATGGCGATCGGCCGCTCGATGGAGGTCTTGATGAGGTTCATCAAGAAGCCTCTTCGATGGTTACCTGGTCGCCGGGACGCAGCCGTTCGTTGCCGCGCACCACGACGAGCTCGCCCTCGCTGAGGCCATCCAGCACCTCGTAGCGGCTGCCGACCGCCTCGCCGAGCACGATGCTGCGCGGCTGGGCCTCGCCGTCCGCGGCGACGAAGACGATGGTGTCGCCGGGACGCTTGATGATGGCGTCCTTGTGGACCGAGATGATCTGACGCGGCGCGCCGATCGGCACCTGTACCGTCACCGACTGCTCGTTGGCGAGCGGCGCGGCCGTGGTGACGGCGCTGAAGTCGGGCCGGAAGCGTACGGCCCGCGTGCGTGTCAGCGGGTTCTCATTGGGGATGATTGCGCGCACCGTCGCCGGGAAGCGGGTGCCGTCGTCGAGGGTCGCCGCGGTTTCGGTGCCGGGCGCCAGGCCGCTCAGGCGGTTGGAGGGCACGTCGGCCTCCACCTCGAGGCTCTGATCGGCGATCATGCGGACCAGTTCGTCGCCATCACTGACGTAGGCGCCGGCCTCGCTCAGGCGACGGGTGATGACGCCGTCGTAGGGAGCCTTCACCTCCACGTAGCCGAGACTGATTTCCGCTAGGCGCAGCCGTGCCCGCGCCGAGGTCACCGCGGCCTCGGCCTCGCTGACGCCGGCCTCGGCGATGGCGACCTGCTGGGCCGCGTCTTCGAAGCGCGCCTGACTGAAGGCGGCCGACTTCTTCAGGCCCTCCAGCCGATTCAGCTCCTGCCGGGCCAGCGTCACCTGCGCCTGGCGGGTCTTCAGCTCGGCCCGCGCGACTGCCAGGCCGGCGGTAGCCACGTCCCTCTCGGCCTCGATGATGGCGTTGTCGAGCAGGGCGATGACGTCCCCGGTGACGACCCGGTCGCCGACTTCGACCCGGAATTCGCGGATCGGCGCGCTGATCCGCGCGGCCACTGAGCCCGCCTGCCGGGCTACCAGGCGGCCGATCACCGGCACGGTCTGGCTCAAGGCTTCGCTGCGCACCGCGTCGACGCGCACCCGCGCTGCGTTCTCCTGCGCGGCGGCGGGCGCGACGGGGACGACCGGCAAGGTGACGGCCAAAAGCAGGAAGACAGCAGCGACCGGGCGGCCGGCTGCCATTCGTAGGCATGCGATCACGATCGACTCCATTGCCCCTTTGCTGTGCGGAGGGCGCAACCGCTCGCGCTGCGCCGTGGAAAAAGCGCTGCTGAACAGAGATTTGGCTTCGGCAGGGAGGGGTGTCAATGGGGCAGATCGAAGGATAGGGATGCTGCCCTTGCAGAAAATCCCCGAATCCCGGCACCCTAGGCCTCGATCGCGCCGGCATCCGCAGGCCCGGGCCGCAATCGGACCAGTTGCCCGGACCGATTGCGAGGACCGATTGCCCGGATCAATTGCTCGGTTAATTTTGCGGCCTCGAGCCTCTATGATGGCGCAAAGGCCCACGTTCCAGCCCCGTTTGAGTTCCGTATATGACAACCCTGCTTTTTTCCCATCCCGCATGCGAGAACCATATCCCGGATTTGGGTCATCCGGAGGGGCCGATCCGCCTCAAGGCGGTCCGCGAGGCCCTGTCGGCGCCGGAGTTTGCCGCTCTGCTGCGCCGCGAGGCGCCGCGCGCCGAGGAGAGCGAGATCGCCCTGGTGCATCCCGGCAGCTTTGTCCACGATCTCCTGGAAGCCGTGCCGCTGTCGGGCGAGCGCGCCCTCGACGCCGACACCTTCATGTCGCCGGGCTCCGGCGAGGCGGCCCTGCGGGCGGCCGGCGCGGTGGTCGCGGCCGTCGATGCGGTGATGGCGGGAGAGGCCGATAACGCCTTCTGCGCGGTGCGGCCGCCGGGCCACCATTCCGAACCGGATCGCGCCATGGGCTTCTGCCTGTTCAACAACGTCGCTGTCGGCGCTTTGCACGCCCGCGCGAAGCACGGCCTGCACCGTATCGCCGTGGTCGATTTCGACGTGCACCACGGCAACGGCACCCAGGCCGCCTTCTGGGACGATCCTGACCTGTTCTACGCTTCGACCCACCAGATGCCGCTCTATCCGGGCACCGGGTCGGCGCGCGAGCGTGGGGTGAACGCCAACATCGTCAACGTGCCGCTGCCGCCCTCGGCCGGATCCAAGGAATTCCGCCGCGCCATGCGGGAGAACATCGTGCCGGCGCTGACCAACTTTCAACCCGAGTTCCTCTTCATCTCGGCAGGCTTCGATGCCCATGCGGAAGACCCCCTGGCCGGGCTGAACTTCACCGAGGACGACTACGCCTGGGCCACCGAGCAGCTGCTCTCCCTGGCGCGCAGCGCCTGCGGGGGCAGGCTGGTGTCGGTGCTGGAAGGCGGCTACAACCCCTCCGCCCTGGGCCGCAGCGTCGCGGCGCATGTGCGCTGTCTGATGCAGGGCTGAGGGCTTAACGGGCGCGGCCGGCAAAGAAGAGGCAGGCCGCAAGGAAAGGCTGTTGTCGGGAGGGCGCTTCCGGCATGGTCGGGACTCGCCGGCGGGCGAGTCGCGGCCGCCCCGGCAACGGATGAAAGTCGAGAGACGTAACCATGGCAGACAACGAGATTCCAGCCGACATCCGGAAAATGAGCTTCGAGGAGGCGCTGGACGAGCTGAAGAGTATCGTCGGCAAGCTGGAACAGGGGCAGGGCACGCTGGACAGCGCCATCGGCGATTACGACCGCGGCGCGGCATTGAAGCGCCACTGCGATGCCAAGCTGCGCGAAGCCCAGGCCAAGATCGAGAAAATCTCCCTCTCCGCCGACGGCGCGGTGCGCAGCGAGCCGTTCGATGTCGAATAGCCGGGCGCACAGCGAGGAGCGGCCGGTGGAAGCCGGGGGGATGCGGCTCGAAAACGCCCTGACGGCGCAGGGCGAGGCGGTTACCCGGATGCTGGACCAGCTGCTGGCGCCGGTCGAGGGGCCGCGCGGCCGGGTCATCGAGGCGATGCGCTACAGCGCGCTTTCCGGCGGCAAGCGCCTGCGCCCCTTCCTGGTCTGCGAATCGGCGCGGCTGTTCGACGTGCCCCAGCAGCGGGCGCTCAGGGTCGGTGCCGCCATCGAGATGGTCCACTGCTACAGCTTGATCCACGACGACCTGCCGGCCATGGACGACAGCGCGCTGCGCCGCGGACGGCCGACCGCGCACATCGCCTTCGACGAGGCGACGGCCATCCTGGCCGGGGACGGCCTGCTGACCGAGGCCTTCACGGTGCTGGCCGACGCCCGCACCCATGACAAAGCCGAGGTCTGCTGCGCCCTGGTCGCCAGCCTGGCTGCCGCGGCCGGAGCCTCCGGCATGGTCGGCGGCCAGATGATCGACATTTCGCCGGAGCGCAGCGGGCTGGATCTGGCCGGAATCTCCCACCTCCAGAGCCTCAAGACCGGCGCCCTGATCCGCTTTTCCTGCGAGGCCGGCGCCATTCTGGGCGAGGCGGGCAGCGCCGACCGCGAGGCCCTGGTGGACTATGCCGAAGACCTGGGCCTCGCCTTCCAGATCGCCGACGACCTGCTGGACGCAGAGAGCACGCCGGAGGCCCTCGGCAAGCCGACGGGACAGGACGCTAGTCTCGGCAAGGCCACCTTCGTGGGACAGCTTGGGGTCGAAAAAGCCCGCGAAAAAGCGGCCCAGTTGGTGCAATCCGCTTGTGCACGGCTTGATCTTTTTGGCCAAAAGGCGGACCTTCTAAGGCAGACGGCGGAATTCGTCGTCGCCAGGCGGTCCTGACCGGCGGCCGAGAGGGGGCCGGCCGCAGGCCACTTGCCGCGACGGTGCGGGGGTTGCGTAGAAGCGTTGCAGATGAACAATGAGACGTCGCAAAAGCGTCAGGAGCGGTAATCAGCGTGGCAAATATCGGTCATAACAGGCATCCCACACCCCTTCTTGATCAGGTCAACGAGCCGTCGGATCTGCGCAAGCTCGACGAGAGCCAGCTGCGCCAGCTTGCCGACGAATTGCGCGCGGAGATGATCGAGGCGGTATCGGCGACCGGCGGGCACCTGGGCGCCGGCCTGGGCGTTGTCGAGCTGACTACCGCGCTGCACTATGTCTTCGATACCCCGCGCGACAAGCTGATCTGGGACGTCTCCCACCAGTGCTATCCGCACAAGATCCTGACCGGCCGGCGCGACCGCATGCGCACGCTGCGCCAGGGCGGCGGCCTGTCGGGCTTCACCAGCCGCAAGGAAAGCGTCTACGACCCCTTTGGCGCTGCGCACAGCTCGACCTCGATCTCCGCCGGCCTCGGCTTTTCCGTGGCGCGCGACTTCCGCGGCGAGGACAACGCGGTCATCGCCGTGATCGGCGACGGCGCCATGAGCGCCGGCATGGCCTACGAGGCGATGAACAACGCCGGGGCGATGAACTCGCGGTTGATCGTCATCCTCAACGACAACGACATGTCGATCGCGCCGCCGGTCGGCGCCATGAGCGCCTATCTGTCGCAGCTCATTTCCTCGAAGCCCTTCCAGTCGGTGCGTCACCTGGGGCGCGAGCTGGCCAAGCGTTTCCCGCGGCCCATCGAGATGGCCGCCAAGCGCGCCGAGGAATACGCCCGCGGCTTTCTGACCGGCGGCACGCTGTTCGAGGAGCTCGGCTTCTTCTATGTCGGCCCGATCGACGGCCACAATCTCGATCACCTGCTGCCGGTGCTCAAGAACGTGCGCCACTCGGACTACGAGGGCCCGGTGCTGATCCACTGCGTGACGCAGAAGGGCAAGGGCTACGAGCCGGCCGAGGCTGCCGCCGACAAGTACCACGGCGTGGCCAAGTTCGACGTGGTGACCGGCAAGCAGGCCAAGGGCACGCCCAAGGCGCCGAGCTACCAGAACGTATTCGCCGCCGGCCTCATCGCCGAGGCGGAGCACGACGACAGCATCGTGGCGGTCACTGCCGCCATGCCGTCGGGCACCGGCCTCAACAAGTTCGCCGAGCGCTTTCCGGAGCGCACCTTCGACGTGGGCATCGCCGAGCAGCATGCCGTCACCTTCTGCGCCGGCATGGCCTGCGAAGGCTTCAAGCCCTTCGCTGCGATCTATTCGACCTTCCTGCAACGCGGCTACGACCAGGTGGTGCACGATGTGGCGATCCAGAGCCTGCCGGTGCGCTTCGCCATCGACCGGGCCGGCATGGTGGGCGCCGACGGCGTCACGCACCAGGGCAGCTACGACCTGACCTACCTTGGCTGCCTGCCGAACTTCGTAATCATGGCGCCCAGCGACGAGGTGGAGCTGATGCACATGGTGGCGACCTCCTGCCTGATCGACGACCGGCCCTCGGCCATGCGCTATCCGCGCGGCGAGGCGCTGGGCATCGAGATGCCGGCGCGCGGCACGCCGATCGAGATCGGCAAGGGACGTATCGTCCGCGAGGGCAGCAAGGTGGCGATCCTCTCGCTCGGCACCCGTCTGGCCGATGCCCTGGGCGCGGCGGAGGACCTGGCGGCCCGCGGGCTCTCCACCACCGTGGCAGACGCGCGCTTCTGCAAGCCGCTGGACGAGAACCTGGTGCGCCGCCTGGCGCGTGAGCACGAGGTGCTGGTGACGGTGGAGGAGGGCGCCATCGGCGGCTTCGCCACCCAGGTCATGCAGTTCCTCGCCACGCAAGGCATGTTCGACAAGGGGCTGAAGTTCCGTCCCCTGACGCTGCCCGACCGCTTCATCGATCATGACAAGCCGGAAATCCAGATCGCCCAGGCGGGCCTCGACCGGGCCGGTATCCTTGCCGCGGTGCTGGAAGCCCTGGGCCAGGCCGAGATGGAGTCCCCCGCCCGCGCCTAACAGCCTGTTCGGCCGGAGGTTTCAACGCCGGGACGCATAACCGCCCTGCGCGCGCCGAGGCTTCCCGCCGGCCGCGCGACTCGTCATAGTGCAAACATGTCCGGAACGCTTTCACCCGACGCCGCGGCCCTGGCCGCCGGCGCGCCCTCTACTGTTGTGCTGTGGCGGCGCGAGATCGTCGCGACGCTGCGGCTGGCGGGGCCGCTGGTCTTCACCCAGCTGGCGATGATCGGCATCAACACCACCGACATCGTGATGATGGGCTGGCTCGGCCCAGAGAAGCTGGCGGCCGGCGCGCTGGGCATGAACATCTACATACCCCTGTTCCTCTTCGGCATGGGCATCGCCACGGTGGTGGCGCCGATGACGGCACGGGCTCTGGGCGGGCGCGACTTCCGCGGCGTGCGCCGCACGGTGCGCCAGGGCTTCTGGCTCACTTCACTGTTCGGCCTGCTGTTCACCTTCGTCATCTGGCACGGGCGCGAGATCCTGCTGGCCACCGGGCAGGATCCGACCATCGCCCTCCTGGCGCAGGATTACCTGCAGGCCGTGGCCTGGGCCCTCCTGCCGAGCCTGCTGTTCGTCGTGCTGCGCAGCTTCGTGACCGCCCATTCGCGGCCGCGCTCCGTGCTGGTGATCACGCTGGCGGCGGTGGCGGTGAACGCGCTGGGCAACTACGGCCTGATGTTCGGCAATTTCGGGCTGCCGCGCTGGGAGCTGACGGGCGCCGGGGTGACCAGCGCCGCGGTCTCGCTGCTGATGTTCCTGGCGCTGCTCGGCTACGTGCTGTGGGACCGGCGGTTCCGCCGCTATGCCATTCTGCTGCGCTTCTGGCGCGCCGACTGGCCGCGCTTCTTCGAGCTGTTCCGCGTCGGCGTGCCGATCGGGCTGACCATCGTCGCCGAGGCCAGCCTGTTCTCCGCCGCTGCCTTCCTCATGGGCCTGATCAGTACCGAGGCCCTGGCGGCCCATGCCATCGCCCTGCAGTGCGCCGCAGTGGCCTTCATGGTACCGCTCGGCATTGGCCAGGCCGCGGTGGTGCGCGTCGGGCTTGCCGCCGGCGCCCGCGACCAGGCGGGCGTCGGCCGGGCCGGCTGGGCGGCGCTGGCCGCCGGCAGCCTGTTCATGGCCTGCTCGGCCCTGGTGTTCTGGTTCGCCGGGACCTGGCTGGTCGGCCTGTTCATCGACCTCTCGCTGCCGGAGAACGCGCCGGTGGTCGAACTCGCGGTGTCGTTCCTGATCATCGCCGCGCTGTTCCAGCTGGTCGACGGCGGCCAGGTGATCGGCGTCCACACCCTGCGCGGCCTCAACGACACCACGGTGCCCATGTGGCTCGCGATCGCCGGCTACTGGGCCGTCGGCTTCGTCGCCTCGGTGATGCTGGCCTTCCCGCTCGGCCTGGGCGGGCGCGGCGTGTGGATTGGTCTGGCCTTCGGGCTGGCCTTCGCCGCGGTGGCGATGATCTGGCGCTTCCATCGCCGGGGCCGGCTGTTGCCCAACGGCGGGCTTGCCCCGTGACGAGCAGGACCAGGGCGGGCAAGCAGCGCGCCGACGTCGCTTTGGTCGAGCGCGGGCTGGTCGAGAGCCGCGCCAGGGCGCAGGCCCTCATCATGGCCGGCAAGGTCTTCGCCGGGGAGCGCAAGCTGGCCAAGGCCGGGGAAGCCATTGCCGAGGACCAGGCGCTGGAGCTGCGCGGCCAGGACCACCCCTGGGTCAGCCGCGGCGGCCTGAAGCTGGCCCATGCGCTGGCGCACTTCGGCCTCGACCCGGCCGGCCTGGTCTGCCTCGACATCGGCGCGTCCACCGGCGGCTTCACCGACGTGCTGCTGCAGCACGGTGCGGCGCGGGTCTACGCCGTTGACGTCGGCCACGGCCAGCTCGCCTGGAAACTGCGCAGCGACCCGCGCGTGGTGGTGCTGGAACGCACCAATGCCCGCACCTTGTCGGCAGAGCAGGTGCCGGAGCCGGTCGGCCTGCTGGTCTGCGACGCCAGCTTCATCGGCCTTCAGGTGCTGCTGCCGGCGCCGCTCGCCCTTACCGGACCACGCGCCGTCCTGGCGGTGCTGATCAAGCCGCAATTCGAGGTCGGCAGGGAGCGGGTCGGCAAGGGCGGCGTCGTGCGCGACCCGGCCCTGCACGAGGAGGTCTGCGCCCGCATCGCGGCCTGGGTGAACGCGCAGGCGGGCTGGCAGGTCGAGGGCATCGTCGAGAGCCCGATCACCGGCCCCGAGGGCAACAAGGAGTTCCTGCTGGTCGCCAGAAAGGGCGAGGGCTAGGCCCGCCCGGACAGCTCCGCCCGCACTCAACGAGGCGCCTTGCAATGGCTGCCGGCACCGGCGGCCGTGGCAGATCGGCCAGATCCGGGCCCTTGCCGCGCTTCGGGTCGCGCCTGCGGAGCGAGCCACCTAGGGTTTTTCTTCCGACCGCTCCGCGAGGTCATCTACGGCGACGCTGCGCGGCCCGCGCAGCGGTGCAGGCGTGGAAAACGAGGGTCCGGTACAACAGCCGCAGGTCGAAACACGCGATCGGCGTATATGAGCCCTGCCTGATAACCTGCCGAAATGTTTACTGTTTTCTAATGCATTCACGCCATCGTAGACCGTTAGAGAACACTCTCATCCCGCCCTTCCGCTTGGAATTCCAGGAAGCTCTCCGCGGCAGCGCCTCGGTCTACGGTAGTCAGTATCAAGATCATGGAAACAGCTGCGCTGACGAGAATTCTGGCGAAGCATCGGGAGTGGCTGAAGACCCGGGCCGGCGCGCGCGCCAACCTTGCGATGCAGGATCTGTCCGGCCGCGAGCTTCCGGGTGTCTGCCTGATCAAGGCCACGCTGACCGGAGTGAACCTGAGCCACTGTATCCTGACCGGCGCGCAGTTCCATAACGCCGACCTGTTCGGTGCAAACCTGCAGAATGCCGATCTGGAGAACGCCGACTTCGAGGGCGCGGACATGCGTGGTGCCATTCTGCGCGGATGCAACCTCCTCGGCGCACGACTCGTCAAAGTCGATCTGCGTGATGGTGCGCTGATGCGCGCCGGTAGCGACGGAAGCACCTTCGTCAACAGCGTTGATTACTCGAACATCGAGCTGGACCAGGTGATGCTCAACGGCGCCAATCTCTCGGGCGCGCGCCTGGCGAACTCGATGATCACGCAAAGCGATCTTTCCGGGGCGATTCTACGCTACTGCGACCTCAGCGGCGCAAACCTCAGCCACTCCAACCTGGCCAACACGGACCTTACCGGCGCCAATCTCAACGGCACTGAACTCTGGGGTGTGAACCTTTGCAACGCGACGCTGAGCGGCGCCAAGGTTGAGAATGCGAACTTTTCGAGCGCCAACCTTACGGGCGCTTGCCTCCAAGGTGTGGATCTCGACTCCGCGAATATCAAAGACGCCATCCTGCACCGAAAAGTCGAACACCTCCCGGTGCCGATCCAGGAGATACTGAAGGAGCATCGGCAGTGGGTTCTGAGTGACGGCAAGCAGGGCGCCCCCGCCGATCTGACGAAGGCTGATCTCAGTTACAGCGATCTCTCCGGCATGGATCTCAGCGCGGCAAACTGCGCGGAAGTTATTCTCGTCGGAGCCAACCTTTCCGGCTGCCAACTCGTTCTGGCCAATTTCTCCGGTGCCAAGCTTACGCGATCGAACCTGGATGCGGCCGATCTGTCGGGAATCAATCTGAGCAACGCCGATCTTTCCGATGCCAGCGCCCGGGGTGCCAATATCGGCCCGACGGACCTGCGGGATCCGCATGATCTGTCGAAGACCCGGGTCTGGGCCGCCAATCTCAGCGGCGCCTGCCTACTTCGCGCCAATCTTGCGGGAGCACGTTTGTGCAAGGCGAACCTGGACGGTGCCGACTTGTCCGGTGCGAATCTGGAGAGTGCCGATCTGACCGGGGCCAGACTGGAGTCTGCGAGCATGGATCGGCCTGCCGAAGACGGCGCGGTCGCTTGAGAGCGCTTGTTTGCCGGGTCTGAGCGGCAGCCGGAAGACCGGGTCGGAACAAGGAGCGGAACAGCCTGCGTTTTACAGGCGAAACACTCGGTTGGAAGTGAAGCAGTTTAGAGCACCGAAGGACACAGCGTGAGCATCAGCGACATGAGGGATTCCCTGGTCATCGCGGAAAGCGGTCAGGGCGATACTGTGGAGGGATCCCTCGATCTCGAATCCAAGGCGGCGATGATTGACAATAACGTCGCAGCCATCCTGGCGTACAACCTGCAGGGCAGGCTGGTTTACTGCAACCAGGCCGGACTGCGGCTGTGTGGCGCCGAGGATCTTGCCGAGATTCGCGACTCCGCCTTTCCGCAGGTAAGAAAAATCGGCAGTGGCGCCGGGGTGCCGCTCCCGGAGGCGCTCTCGAAAGGCTGCTTTTTCAAGGAGCTGTTTCTCGAGGTCAAACCCGCAAAGGTTCTGCCCTGTCTCGTGCACAGCAACCGGCTCTACGATGCCAGCGGGGCCTTGACGCTATCCTATGCAACCATACTCGATGCGACCGAAACGCACGGATACAGGGCGCGGCTGGAGGCCAAGAACCGTGAGCTGACGGCGGCGAACCTGAACGCAGAGCTGTCCAGTCGCGCAAAGGCAGAGTTTCTGGCCAACATGAGCCATGAGTTGCGCACGCCACTCAACGCCATCATCGGCTTCGCGGAGCTCATCAGGGACGAGCACTTCGGCCCCTGTGGCGAATACCATGACTATGCGTCGTACATCCATGCGTCCGGACAGCACCTGCTGAGTATCATCAACGACATCCTCGATGTGTCCAAGGTCGAGTCCGGGCTTATCGAAGTCGACGAGGAACGAATCGATGTGCGCAGTGTGATCGAAGCCGTTGTCGTGATGGTGACGTGCCGGGCCCAAAAGGGCGCGGTAAAGATCGAGGTTGAAATGTCGGACTCGCTGCCGGCCCTGCGGGCCGACCAGCGCAAGCTGAAACAGGCCCTGCTGAACCTGCTGTCCAATGCGGTCAAGTTTACCAACGCTGGCGGGAAAGTTACGATCAAAGCCTGGTGTGAGCCGGCCGGCGGCCATGTGTTCCGGATTTCGGATACCGGCATTGGCATTGCGCTCGATGACATTCCGAGAGCTCTGGCGCCGTTTCAACAGGTTTCAGCCGAACTCCACCGCAAGTACGAAGGAACCGGGCTCGGCCTGCCGCTCGCCAAGGCCTTCGTTGAGCTGCACGGCGGGTCGCTCGATCTGCAGAGCCGCCTCGGTGTCGGCACGACGGTGACGGTGCGGCTGCCAAGCGAGCGCGTTGTACGGCCCGGCTAGAGCAGCCTTCTTTCGGGGCCTGCCTGCCGACAGCCGGCTGCCGCCTGCGAAGGCAGGACGCCGCCAAGATGACAATGGCGGGCGTCAGCCCCTGCCCTCGAAACCCTGCAGCACGTTTACCGCGTTGACTCCGATCTCGGCGACCGCGTAGCCACCCTCCATGACGAAGAGCGTCGGCCTGCCGAGGGCGGCGATGGTCTCGCCGATGGTAAAGTAGTCGTCGGACTTCAGCTTGAACTTCGAGATCGGATCCTTCTCGAAAGTATCCACGCCGAGCGAGACGACGAGCACGTCCGGTCCGAAGTCCTTGAGGCGCCGGCAGGCATCCTCAAGCGCCGCACGCCAGTCGGCGAAGCCGCTGCCCCAGGGCAGGGGATAGTTTGCGTTGAAGCCCTCGCCGGCGCCCTCGCCGGTCTCATCGGCATGGCCCAGGAAATAGGGATACTCCTGGCGCGGGTCGCCGTGGATCGAGGCGAAGTAGACGTCGGCGCGGTTGTAGAATATCGCCTGCGAGCCGTTGCCGTGGTGATAGTCCACGTCCAGGATGGCGACACGCCGTGCGCCGTTGCCGACGAAAGCCTGGGCGGCGATGGCAGCGTTGTTCAGGAAGCAGTAGCCGCCGAAGAAATCGGCCGCCGCGTGATGACCCGGCGGGCGGCAGAGCGCGAATGCGACGTTCTCGCCGTCATTGAGCAGGTCGACGCCGGTGAGGGCCACGTCGACGCTGGCGGTGGCCGCCGCCCAGGTGCCGCTGGTGATCGGCGTGCCGGCATCGAAGGAGAAGTAGGAGAGCTTGCCGTCGATGTAGTCCGGCTCGATGTGTCGCAGGCCGCGGGTCGGCCAGACCAGCGGCAGGGCATCGTAGTCGCGTCCCTCTGCGGTCCAGAGATCCCAGGCCTGCTGCAGAAACGTGACGAAGCGGGCGTCGTGCACCTTCAGGATTGGGTCCAGACCGTGTTCCCGGGGACCGACCACCGGGCCGAGATCCACAGCCTGAGCCCTCTGCAGAACCGTTTCGGCGCGTGACGGCATCTCCACCGCAGGCTTCATCGTGCCATCGATGAGCTCGAGCTTTGCGTGGTGGAGCTTGTGCTTTTCGCTGTAGACGGTCTTCACGAGGATATTCTCCGGGCGCAGGGCAGCAATTCAGTCGGCGGGGACCAGGAGGGGGGCTCTCAGGGTCTGGCCGCGCGGGTCGTCTCCCAGGCCGTCCAGCGCCCGGGCGAGCGGTGCCACGGCCTCGGCGAGCCGCGCCAGGTTGCGCAGCAGCGAGCGCAGCGCCGGGCTGTCGACCTCGCCTGCGGTGGCGAAGTCGAGGAAGGCGTCGAAGGGATCGCGCGGCGCCGGGTAGCCGCGCAGTTCCACCTCGGTATCCGAGGAGATGCCGGCGACCTCCTTGGCGATGTCGATGGCCTTGCGATAGCCGCCGAGTTCGTCCACCAGGCCGGCCGCCTTGGCGTCGGCGCCCGACCAGATCTGGCCCTTGGCGACGGCCAGGACCTCCTCTTGCGTCATGCCGCGGCCGGCGGCGACCTTGCCGGTGAAGTCGGCATAGGTGGAATCGAGGGTGCGTTGCAGCCACTCCCACTCCTCGCGGCTGAAGGGGGCGTTGGGGCTCCACAGGGCGGCACGCTCGCCCGCCTGCACGCCGTCCCAGTTGATACCCAGGTTGTCCCACAGCTCCCGCGCCGAGAGCTTGCCGCTGACCACGCCGATGGAGCCGGTCAGCGTGGCCGGCTGGGCGACGATGGCCTGTGCCGCGGCGGCAACGACGTAGCCGCCGGAGGCGGCGACGTTGCCCATGGAGACCACGAGCGGCTTGCCGGCGTCGCGCGCCCGCCGCACCTCACGCCAGATGGTGTCGGAGCCGACGTAGGATCCCCCGGGGCTGTCGACGCGGAACACGATGGCCTTGACTTCTGGGTCGTCGATCGCCTCGGCCAGGGCTTCGGCGATGTCGACGGCGTCCATGGTGTCGCGCCCGAAAACCGCATCGTTGCCGTCGCGGGCCAGCAGGATCGGGCCCTGGCCGTGCACCAGGGCGACGACCGGCGCGTCGTCGTCCGCCTCGGGTGCTTCGGGCCGGTAGGCCACCAGGTCGAGCCACTCGACGTCGGGACCCGCTGCGGCCTCGACGGCCGCTTCCACCTCGTCCCAGTAGCCGAGGCGGTCGATCAACCCCAGTTCCTGGGCCTCCGTGCCGCGGAAGGGTGCGCGGTCGATCAGCTCGCGCAGGGCGGCCGCTTCCAGGTTGCGGTTCGCGGCTGCGGCGGTGACGATCTGCGACAGGACCGAGTCGAGGTAGCGCTGCAGGTTGCGGCGCTGCGGCTCGGGCAGGCCTTCCTCGCTGAGGAAGCTCATGGCGCCCTTGTACTCCTCGCGCTGGGCCATCTGGCTGCGCACGCCGATGTCCTCGAGCAGCGGCTTGAGGAAGGGCTGCTGCAGGGCGAAGCCGGTGATGCCGAGGTCGCCGGAGGGCTGCATCCAGATCTCGCCGGCGGCGCTCGCCAGGTAGTAGTGCAGCGTGCCGTTGCCGGCCTCACCGAAGGTCTCGGCGAAGGCGGTGACCGGCTTGCCCCGGGCGCGGAAGGCGGCCACGGCCTCGCGCAGTTCCTGCACCTGCGCCAGGCCCGGCGAGCCCCAGCCGGCGCGGATCACCAGGCCCTTGATCCGTTCGTCGCGGCCGGCAGCCTCGAGGGCCTCGACCGCCTCGCGCAGCACCAGGGCCCGGCCGAAGGAGGCCCGCGCCAGGGGATTGGCGGGACGCTGCTCGACGATCCCTTCGGAGAGATCGAGCAGCAGTACGGCCTCGTCCGGCACGGCGCGGCGCGCGGCCTCCAGGCGGTCGAGCTGCGGGGCGAGCAGCACGACCAGCGCGACGGCGGCGACGATGAGAAAGCCCACTGTGGCAAAGAAGCCGAGCAAGCACTTGAGCAGAAACATGATGATGCGGGTCATGACCCTATCTCAGCGTCCCGCGGCCCGGCTGGCCAGTTAAATTTTCGCGCGCGGGTACAGGCCCCGGCCTTGTGTCGGGCCGGTCGATCACGCAATCTCCGCCCCCGTGAAGCAGACAGCGGAGGCGGAAGGACGGGCCATGGCGGCACCCGGTTTCAGCAGGATTCCAAGCCATGCGGCGTAGGGCGCGGCGCGGCGGCGGGCGCCAGCTCGAGGTCACCGTGGAGGCCCTGGGCGCCAGGGGCGACGGCCTGGCGACCTGCGACGGCCGGCCGCTGTTCCTGGCCCAGACGGTGCCGGGCGACCGCATCCTGGCGCGGGTCACCGGCGAGCGCGGCGGCGGCTTCAAGGGCGAGGTCATCGAGCTCTTGGAAGAGGGCCCCAACCGGGCCGAGCCGCCCTGTCCCTTCTTTGGCCCCTGCGGCGGCTGCGCCCTGCAGCACCTTACCGACGACGCCTACCTTGCCTGGAAAGAGGACCTGCTGCGCGTCGCGCTGCAGCGCAAGGACCTGACGCCGGCGGTGTTGCATCCGCTGCGTCGGGTCGCCCCGGGGCGCCGCCGGCGCATCACCTGGAGCGCCCTGAAAACCAGGCAGGGCCTGCAGCTGGGCTATTACGC
Organism: Kiloniellaceae bacterium; assembly: GCA_041565695.1. Classification (GTDB taxonomy): domain Bacteria; phylum Pseudomonadota; class Alphaproteobacteria; order Kiloniellales; family Kiloniellaceae; genus Pelagibius. Next base: position 1,934 of record JBFGUI010000037.1, on the reverse strand, counting down.
GCGTGAGACCCATCACCTCACCGACATCGACGCCTGTTTGCTGGTGATGCCGGCGCTGCAGGCGCTCATCGCCCCGCTGCATGAGGTGCTGGACCGCGTGCTCGGCAAGCAGGAAGGCGCGCGGGTAACGGCGACTCTCTCGGAGACCGGCATCGACCTGCTGATCGACTCGCGCCATGCCCTGACGCTGGGCAACCGGGAGGCGCTGGCCACCTTCGCCACGGCGGCCGACCTCGCCCGCATCTTTTGGACCGACGGGCGCGAATCGCCGGAACCGCTGGTCCAGCGCCGCGACCCGATCCTCACTTTCGGCGGGGTGCCGGTGCTGCCGCCGCCCGGCGGCTTCGTGCAGCCCACCGCGGAGGGCGAGGCCCTGCTGGTGGAGCTGGTCATGGCCGCGGTGCCGGAGGGATCGGAAACGGCGGCCGACCTCTTTGCCGGCTGCGGCACCTTCACCTTTCCACTGGCCGGGCGGCTGCAGGTCTATGCCGCGGAAGGCGCGGAGGACTCTCTGGCAGCCCTTGACGCCGCGGCGCGGCGCTCCGAGCGGGCGCTGCGGGTGCAGGCCGACCTGCGCGACCTGGCGCGCATGCCGGTGCTGGCCGACGAGCTTTCCGGCGGCGACGTGGTGGTCTTCGACCCGCCGCGGACCGGCGCGCGCGAGCAGGCGGCGGAGATCGCCGCCTCGGACGTGCCGGTCGTCATCGCCGTGTCCTGCAATCCGACGACCTTCGCGCGCGACGCCCGCACCCTGGTCGACGGCGGCTATCGCCTGACAGAGGCGACGCCGATCGACCAGTTTCCCTGGTCGGGACACCTGGAACTGGTCGCGGTCTTCCGGCGTTGAACTTCTCCGCGACCCTGGCAACAGGACGAAAAACCGCTAGTCTACTGGCTTGCTTGAACCTTCGTTCTTTAGTTGTATTGCGCTTTACGAGCTTCATGTGGCCGCGACTTCTCTCGACGACTCGGACTTATGCCCCGGCCATCTTGAACAATCGAGTCTCCGATCCTTGACCGCCTCTAGAACCCTCCGGAAGCCTGTGCAGTTCGATCAAGGAGATGCAGCCGAGCGTGGATTTGGTTTCTCAGACAAGAGCGGGTCGATCAAACACCTGCTGATGTCGCGCTTGGCGGCGGTCTGCTTTGCCCTCTTCGTATTTGCGGGTTACTACAAGGCAGCGGATTTCCTAAAGCCCGCTCCTATCGACCTCACGCTTTTCTTCTGCAGTGTAAGCCTCGCATTCTGCCTCGCGTTCTTCTGGCGAGACCGCCGTCTGCCGATAGCCGGCGTTGCGCTGGCCGCAGTGTTCCTGACCTTGGCCATGGGATTGCACTGGCCGGAGAGCTTTTCGGACTATGCAGGCCAGAAGCAGATGCGGCTCTTCACGCTGACGGCTGTTGCCGCCTTTGCGCCGCTGGTGCTGCTGCGGGAAACAGAGGCCAGGAACGCTTTCTTCTGGGTCGTCGGGCTGCTCGGCATGATTATGGCGGCAATCGCCGCGTATGAAGTGATTGCCAATGGCTTCAGCTTTCGCGCGCAGGTCTTCAACACGAACCCAATACTCCTGGCCAGGGCAAGCGGCTTTGCCACGCTTATCCTTTGCCTGGCCTTCTGGCACGGTCAGATCAGTCTATTGACCTTCGCCACTGCTGCGACCGTGACAGTGCTCGGCCTCTTGGTTTCCGGGACCAGGGGGCCTTTGTTGGCGCTGGTCGTGGCACTGGCCTGCGCGCTGCCGCTCTGTGTGATGACTTCGGAGTCGAGGCGCCGAGTTTGGGGCACAGTGATCGCTTGCCTTGCTGGCTTTGCGGGTATCATCGTCTTCTTGGCCATAGAACGCCCCCGCATCGGGCAAAGGTTTGTGCGGTTGATCGAAGGTGAGTGGGGGCACACGGAGATATCGCGCTGGGCTTTGTGGCGGCAGTCACTG
>JBFGUI010000036.1:0-21280 GCA_041565695.1 Kiloniellaceae bacterium | reverse complement strand
TGGCCCCGCTTCTCGAGGAAACGGATCTGCGCGACGCATCCGAACACCACAGCTTCACGGATTTCGAGTTCAACGCGAACAATGACGATCGCGGCATAGGCACCCATGGGCTGGGCAACGACGACGACAAGATCGACTATCTTCTGCTCTCTCCCGCGCTGTTCGGGAAGGTGACGAGAGGCGGCATATTCCGCAAGGGCATCTGGCCTGGCTCCCGCCCGCAGCGCTGGGAAATCTACGATGAATTGAAGAAGAAGCAGCATAGCGCTTCGGACCACCATGCGATCTGGGCGGATATCAACCTGTGACCGGCGCCCCCCGCAACGAAGCTTTTCGGTATCGAGGTATTCGACGCCCTGCGGCGTCTGGACCCCGGCACCGTCACCGGCGGTCTTGCCCATGAGGCGCAGCTTGCCGGCGGCCCGGGAAACGGCGGCGCGGACCCCATGCCGCTCCGCCTGGAGCCGGCGCTCTTCCTCCCGCAAGCGCGCCAGGCTTCCCGGAGTGATCAGGGTAGGGCTGTCTTGAGCCGCCGCGACGTCAAACGGCTGCCAGAGGTGAAGAAGGACGCCGAAACTAAGGCGTCCTTCCCGCCTTCTTCAATCCTCGATCACCCAGGCGTCAGGCGCTCTCGAGCTGCGAGGTGCAATTCGGGCAGCGCATCGCCTTGATCGGAATGTTGGTTGCGCAGAAGGGACAGGCCTTCTCGCTCGGCGGTGGCGGCGCCGCTTCCTCCTTGCGCTTCAGGTTATTGATGGCCTTGACCACCAGGAAGATGGCAAAGGCAATGATCAGGAAGTCGATCAGCGTGTTGATGAAGAGGCCGACGTTCCACGTCGCCGCACCGGCTTCCTTGGCGGCCTCGAGCGAAGCGTATTCGCCCTCGCCCAGCACGACAAAGATGTTCGAAAAGTCCACTCCGCCGAGCAGCAGCCCGATCGGCGGCATCAGGATGTCGGAGACGAACGACGTAACAATCTTGCCGAATGCGGCACCGATGACAATACCGATCGCCATGTCCATGACGTTGCCGCGCATGGCGAACTCTTTGAACTCTTTGAGCATTACCGGCTTCCCCCAGTTGTAATCAACAACCCCCGGCCGCTGCCCGACCGTTTGTCGGGCAACGACACGCAGATCGAGACTAGAACGGCTGGTTGCGGCCCGAAAGTGGCATTCCGGCGGCAAGTGGCTATCCGGCGCTCGGAAAGTCCCGATTCTCGCACGTTGAAACGTAGAATAACTCGCCGCAGAATTGCAGCCTGAGGCCTGCCCGTTGGCAGATGAACCCGGAACGAACAGCTTCGGGAGGCAACCGCGGTGCCGCGACTCCTTGTGAACAGCGCGGCGGCCCTGCTCATGGCAGGCCTTGTGTGGATCGCCGGTGGCGCTCAGGCCGGAGAACCCCGCAGCGCCATCCTGGGGCGCCATCCTGGCCGACACCTGCTTTTCCTGCCCCGGCACCGACGGCCACAGCGCCGGCGCCATGCCGTCGATCGCCGGACAATCCACGCCGGCAGCGACCCTGGCATCGCCGCTGTGGCGCAACCACCGGCCGGCGGCTAAGCTGCCGCAGGCAGAAGACCGACACGCCACCAGGCCTTGGGATAAGACCATGCAGCGGCACAGCTTCAAGAGCGGCGAGATCATCTTCCACGAGGATGACCCCAGCGACGCCGCCTTTCTCATCATCGAAGGACAGGTCGAAATCCTTCACCAGCGCAAGTCGGGTGATAAGACCACCGTGGCGATCCTGGAGCGCGGCGAGTACTTCGGCGAGATGGGTGTGATCGACGACAAGCCACGCTCGGCCACCGCCAAGGCCAAGACCGACGTCGCCTGCATGTCTGTCGGCAAGGAGGAGTTCATGGACATGCTGCTGCACCGGCCGCAGGAATCCATCGAACTGCTCAAGGTGCTCTTCGAACGCCTGCGGCGCGCCAACGAAAAGCTGGCGCTGATCGAGAAAGCACAGGGTTAGCATCTTTCAACCCGGCGCTGAGATCACGGCCGGCCGGAAATGACCAGACCGGCTGCGGCGTTCAGCCTCAGCCGCCGCCCAGCACCAGGACCGTCGGCCGTTGCGGCAGGCTGCGCAGCGATACCTCGATCGTCGCAGACCGCGAAACCCGGATGTCGAAGTCACCGGCCATGCCGGCCAGAAAGACGTTCAGCGAGCCGCTGCCGAAATAGTGCATGGGGATGACCAGGCTGGCCCGCAGGTCCTTGAGCACCTCGATCATCGACGGCAGGTCGAGTGTGGTGCCGCCGTCCACCGCCGCGAAGACCACGTCGAGCCGGCCGATCTTGGCGAGTTGCTCCGCGTCCGGCTTGTGGTGCAGGTGCCCGAGATGGCCGATGCAGAGGTCGGCGACCTCGAAGATGAAGATCGAGTTCCCATCACGCTCGATGCCGCCGCCCCAGGAGCGGATGTCGGTCGGGACATTGCGGATCAGAACGTCGGCGATCGTGAGGTAGTGCTCGGCGGGGCCGCCTTCCGGATTCCAGCCGCGCAGGACGTATTCGATCTCGGGGTCGGGAAAGGGCGTGAAGTGCGTCTCGTGGGCGTGGTTCATGGTGACCACCGTCGGCACCGGGCCAGGACCGGCATAGCCGGCATAGTCCGTGGCGATGGTGACGCCCGCCGCGGTGCGCAGGCGGAAGGTCGAATGGGTGACATAGGTGATCTCGACCGAGCCGGCAGCCTGGACCGGGGTGAAGCCGGCGGGAATCAGGGAAGGCTTGCCCTGCGCAAAGGCGATGCACTTGCTGGCCTCGGCGGGCGCCGGCATGAGAAGTGCAAAGCAGACCGCGCAAAGTAACGCGCGTACGCTGAGTTGGAGACTAGTCATAGCCTTCCTCCCATATGCGCGGGCCGGCAGCGTTTAGCATTCACCATGATACCTGGCGGCCTGTCCATGTGTGGTCAGCAAACTGCAGCATTCCGCCAATAATTCTGTCAGGACTAGGCTGGCAGCGCTACAATCAATTCACCGGGAACGAGTGTCACAGAGGCGGAATTGGCATCTGAACTGCGTGAGTTTGCCCTGTTCTTTCATCAAGATTTTTCGCTTATGGCGCCAACTATGGTCGAAGGCGCGCGCATGTATGTCTGTGCTCTGCCGACCCGACGACGAATGGCACTCGCCAGTGAATTCGGTTCTTTCTTGGAAGAGCACCGCTCGGCCAAGGCACTTCGCAATAGCTGGATCCGCCTCGGTGCCGGATATGCGAACCGCGGGCAAACTTTGGTAGCCCAAATGCACGAGATCGCCGAACTCCTGCGGCCGCGCTAGCGTTCTCAGCTGCGGCGCAAACAACGCGCCACAGGGATCATGCGCGGCGTTTGGGCCGCAGCACGTGGACGTGCTTGGGGTCGCAGAGCTTGGAGTCGATGAAATCCGTCTCGCCCAGCACCCGGCCGACCAGGATCAGCGCCGTACGGGTGATCTTGGCGGCGCGCACCTTCTGGCGGATGTCGGAGAGCGTGCCGCGGATGATCTGCTGATCCGGCCAGGAAGCGCGGTAGACCACGGCCACGGGGCAGTCGGCACCGTAGTGCGGCGTCAGCTCCGCCTCGATGTGCTTCAGGTTGCGGATCGAGAGGTGGATGGCGAGTGTCGCCCCTGATCTGCCGAGGGTCGCCAGGTCCTCGCCCTGCGGCATGGCCGAGGCCTTCATGGCGGTGCGCGTCAGGATCACCGTCTGGCTCACCTCCGGCAGGGTCAGCTCGCTTTCCAGCGCCGCTGCCGCCGCCGCGTAGGCCGGCACGCCGGGCACGATCTCGAAGGGGATGGCGAGCGCGCGCAGGCGGCGGATCTGCTCGGCAATGGCGCCGTAGAGCGAGGGATCGCCGGAATGCACCCGGGCCACGTCGTGGCCGGCGGCTTGCGCCGCTTCGATCTCCGCGATGATTTCGTCCAGGGTAAGGGGCGCGGTGTCCAGCACCCTGGCGCCCTGGGGCGCAAAGGCCACCACCTCCGCCGGCACCAGGGAGCCGGCATAGAGCACCACCGGCGCCCGGGCAATGAGATCGCGGCCGCGCAGGGTGATGAGGTCGGGCGCGCCGGGGCCGGCGCCGATGAAGTAGACCGTCATGCCGCGTCCCCCGATACCTTTGCCGAGCTCCCGGCTGCCTTCGCGGCATAGCCTCGGGGCGTATAGACCCAGCTGCCGCCGTCCGAGCGCGCGACGCGCCGCGTCTCGCTGGAGCCGACCAGCACCACGGTCAGCATGTCGACCTTGTCCGGTGTGAGATCGGCGAGATCGAGGATGCTGACCGTCTCGCCGGGGCGCCCCAGGTTGCGCGCCAGCACCACAGGGGTGTCGGCTGGCCGATGCGGCCTCAAGATCTCCACCGCCGCGGCGAGCTGGCGCGTGCGCCGCCGCGAGACCGGGTTGTAGAAGGCGATGACGAAGTCGCCCTCCGCCGCCGCCTTGATGCGCCGCTCGATGGCCTCCCAGGGCGTCAGCAGGTCGGACAGGGAGATGGTGCAGAAGTCGTGACCGAGCGGCGCCCCGGCGCGCGCGGCGGCCGCCTGCAGCGCGGAGACGCCGGGCATGACGGTGACCGCGACACGCTGCCAGTCGGCCCGCCCGCCGCGTTCGAGGAGTTCGAAGACCAGGGTCGCCATGGCATAGATGCCCGGATCGCCGGAGCAGACCAGCGCCACGTCGCGCCCTTCGGCGGCGAGATCCAGGGCGCCGCGCACGCGCCTTTCCTCTTCGCCCAGCTCATAGCCGTGGCGCGCCTTGCCGCTGGCCAGCGGGCCCAGCAGGTCGAGGTAGAGCCCGTAGCCCACGAGATCGGTCGCACGGCGCACCGCGGCTTCCACCTCCGGCGTGCGCCAGGCCGCGTCACCCGGCCCCGTACCGATCACGCTCAAGGTGCCGCAGCCGCGGCCGATGCTGGCGGCATCGACGATGCCGGGGGCCAGCGCGACGGCGCAGGTCGCCCGTTTCGACTTGGTCTTGGCAACGATCAGCCGGCCCGCGGGTCCGGCCGCAGCCAGCGCCGCGCCCTCGGCGACGCCGTGGCAGCCGACCTCGCGGAACACCAGGCCGGAGGGGTTCTCGAGCCGCGGCTTCTCGGCTTCGAGAGTTGCCGCGGCGAAGAAGCGTGCCGGCACGCCGAGGCTTTCGGCCAGCGCCAGGACCGCCGCTTCGTCGGACTTTACATCGATCGAGAACACCCCGGCCACGGCAAGCGGCGACAGCCCGGCCGCCGCCAGCGTGGCGCGGACAAGGTCTTCCAGCTCGGCCGCCTCGGCGTGGCGCTCACAGCCGACGCCGAGGCAGAGCCGCGCCGGATGATAGACAAGGCAGTCCGCTGCCGGCGCGCCTTCCGACTCGGTCACCTGGATCAGCAGCTCAGCGTCGTCGGCGAACGGCAGGGCGCTGTCCTGCAGCCAGGAGGCCGCGCCTTCCAGACGCAGGGACTTGCCGCCCAGCAGTGCGGCGGTGAAGCCCTTGTAGTCCGCGGGGTTGCCGAGGCGCCAGCCCGGCGGCGGCGCGTCCAGAGCAACGGCAAAGCGCCGGTCGCCGGCAGTGGTCACCGCCGCCTCGATGCCCAGCGCCGCGGCGATCCGCCGCGCCAGGTCGTTGGCGCCGCGGTGGCCGCCGAGCAGCGGCGCGACGGCGCCGCCGTCCTCGGCGACGGCGACCACCGGCGGCTCCTCCCGCTTGTCGACGATGAGCGGGGCCAGGGCGCGGATCAGCGTGCCCGCCGCGCAGAGGCCGACGATCGGCCGGCCTTCGAGGAAGCTCGCCTGGAGCTGCGCGGTGAAGTCGTCGAACAGGATGTCGGCCTGCCTGACGCGGCCGCGCCTGCCGACGACCAGCGCCTCCGGCAGCACCGCCCTGAGGCGTTCGGCGAGCTCCGCGCCGCCGGGAGTTAGGACAATGAGGGTCGGCGCCCGGGTCAGCATGTCCAGGCCTCGCCGCGCTTGTGGATGAGAATCATCGAGAAATAGGGGGCGCTCGCTTCTTCCAGGCCGTCGAGCGGCAGGATGCGCTGCTCGCCCATGGTGGCGCGCTCCACGTAGCGGGCGCGGTCTAGCAGGTCGAGCTCGCCCAGGACTTTGCGCACCTTCTGCAGGTGACGCCCCACCTTGATCACCGCCGCCGCCTCGACGTCGCGCAGGCGCGCGATGAGCACCGCCTCCTCGAGCGGGGCCGGCACCACGGTCAGCACGTCGTTGCGCGCGGCCAAGGGTGCCCCCAGCACCGCCGCGCAGGCGGTCAGCGAGGAGACCCCGGGCACCACCTCCACCGGAAAGCGCTCGGCAATGCGGCCGAAGAGGTACATGAAGGAGCCATAGAAGAAGGGGTCGCCCTCGCAAAGTACCGCCACGTCGCGGCCCGCGGCGAGGTGGCCGCCGATTTCCTGCGCCGCCCAGTCGTAGACCTCCTGCGCCGGAAAGCGCGCCGCCACCATGGGCATGCGCAGGGCGATCTCGGTCTGCCCGCCCGGCAGGTGGCCGGCGACGATGCGGCGGGCCAGGCTGTCGCCCTGTTCCGGCGCCGGATAGGCGATCACCGGCGCCGCCTGCAGGAGGCGCAGCGCCTTCAGCGTGATGAGGTCCGGGTCGCCGGGGCCGATGCCGAGGCCGTAGAGCGTGCCGCTCATGGCGCCACCCCCAGGCTCTTGGTGGCCGCGTACTGTGTGACCGGCATCATCGGCCGCCAGCCCTGGAAGGGCCCGACCGGCTCGGCGCGGGAGACGGCGAAGCGGGTGAGCGATCCGCCCTGCCGCTTCTGCCAGGCCAGCAGCGCCGCCTCACCCTCCAGGGTCACCGCATTGGCAACCAGGCGTCCGCCTGGCTTGAGTGCCTGCCAGCAGGCGTCGATCAGGCCGTCGCGGGAAACCCCGCCGCCGAGAAAGACAGCATCCGGCGCCTCGAGGTCGACGAGCGCGGCCGGCGCCTCGCCGGCGACGACCTGCAGCAGCGGCGTGCCGAGGCTTTCGGCGTTCTCGGCGATCATGGCACGCCGCTCCGCCTTGCGCTCCACGGCGACGGCACGCGCGCGCGGCGCGGCGCGCATCCACTCCACCGCGACCGAGCCGCAGCCCGCGCCCACGTCCCACAGCAGCTGATCCGCCACCGGCGCCAGCGCCGCCAGGGTGGCGGCGCGCACCTCGCGCTTGGTCATCTGCCCGTCGTGGCGGAAGGCCTCGTCCGGCAGGCCCGGCGTGCGCGGCAGCAGTACGGCCTCGGGTCCGGCAACGCAGGCGACCGCGAGGGTGTTCAGGTCGGCGACGTCGTTGGCCGACCAACCTTCGGCCTTGCCGTCGAGGCGGCGCTCCCGCTCGCCGTCGAGATGCTCCAGCACGGTGATCTCGCTCGCACCGTAGCCGCGCGCGCAGAGCAGAGCGGCGACGGCAGCCGGGGTCGAAGCGTCCTCGCTCAGGATGAGCAGCCGGGCAGCGGGCTGGATGTAGGGATGCAGCAGCGACAGTGGCCGGCCGTGCAGGGTCAGGCAGTCGACCTCGGACAGCGACCAGCCGATCCGGGCGGCCGCCAAACTAAACGCCGACCGCCCGGGCAGGATGGCTATCTCGTTGCGCGGGATTCGACGCAGCAGCGAGACACCGACGCCATACCACAAAGGATCGCCAGATGCCAAAACGCAAACGCGCGTGCCGCGGCGCGACTCGATGTCGTCGAGCAGCGCCGAAAGCGGCGACGGCCAGGCAAGACGCTCGCGCGCATCGGGCGGCAGCATCGCCAGGTGGCGTTGGCCGCCGACGAACAACTCCGCATCGTCGACCAGCCGGCGCGCCGCGGGAGTCAGTCCCGCAAGCCCGTCCTCGCCGATGCCGACGATGGAAAGCCAGGGTGTCGCCCGCTCCAGCATGGCGTGCTTACAGCCCGGCACGGGCCAGCGCGTTGACCGCCGCCGCCGCCATGGCGCTGCCGCCGCGCCGGCCGCGCAGGGTCAGGAAAGGCACGCCGAGGCCGGCGGCGATCAGCGCGTCTTTCGACTCCGCCGCGCCCACGAAGCCGACAGGAAAGCCGAGGATCGCCGCCGGGCGCGCCGCACCTTCGGCAAGAAGCTCCAGCAGGCGGTAGAGCGCGGTCGGCGCATTGCCGATAGCGATCACCGAGTCCTTCAGATCGGCGGCCCAGAGATCGACCGCCGCGGCCGAGCGCGTGGTGCCGAGCCGTTTCGCCAGATCCGGCGTGCGCGGATCGTTGAGGGTGCAGATCACCCGGTTGCCGGCGGGCAGCCGCGCGCGTGTGACGCCCTCGGCGACCATCGCGCAGTCGGCCAGCACGGCCGCACCCGCCTGCAGCGCCCGGCGCCCCGCCCCGGCGGGGTCACCGCCATAGGCGAGATCGGCGACGATCTCCGGCATGCCGCAGGCATGCACCACGCGCAGCGCGACCTCGCCGATCTCCGGCGGCAGGCCCGAGAGGTCGGTCTCAGCGCGCACCATCTCGAAAGAGCGCCGGGTGATCTCCCGCGGATCGCGGATGTAGTCGTAGCCGGGAGTGTTGAGCGTGGTGCTCACAAGTCAGCCCCACACACGGTCGTCACCCTCGGGCTTGACCCGAGGGTCCATGCTTCTGCTCGCAGGCTCTCGCGCACCGCCCTGGATGCTCGGGTCAAGCCCGAGCATGACATTTTGAGTTTGTGGCTGGCGCCCGGGCACATCTCTAAGCCGTCTTCTTCTTCATGCTGACCGGCCCCAGGGGGTGATCGGCATGGGGATAGGGGTGGTGGTGATGACCATGTTCGGGGCCATCGGAATGCCCGTCGCCGTGCGAATGACCGTGATCATGGTGATGATAGTGGTGGTGATCATGCCCGTGATCATGCCCGTGACCGTGGTCGTGGCGATGACCGTCGCCCGCCGGGCCGGTCCCGATCCCCTCGACATGGTGGTGGTGGCTCTCCTGCGCGAGGCCGACTTCCGCCTCGAAGCCCAGAACCTGCTCGCGGTACTTGCAGAGCTTGCAGTTCATCAGGTTCTCGCCGTCGAGGATCTCCTGCACCCGCTCGGCGAAGGCATCGAGCACCGCCGGGTGGTCGTTGAGGTAGCCGGCCTTGACGAACTCGATGTCCAGATGGCGCGCGGCGACCAGATCGGTGTGGTCGTAGATCCGCTTCACCAGGATGCCGGTGAAGAGGAAGTAGGGAAACACGACGATGCGCCGGTAGCCGAGGCGCGCAGCGTGCTCCAGCCCCGGCTCGACCAGGGGAAAGGTGACGCCGGAATAGCAGGTCTCGCCCCAGCCGAAGCCGAAGCCCTCCCACAGGAGCCGCATGACCTTGGTCACGTTGGAGTTGGCGTCGGGATCGGAGGCGCCGCGGCCGACCACCATCAGCAGGGTCTCGTGGCGCGGCACCCCGCTGCCGGCCGCTTCGAGCGCCTGCTCGATGCGCGCCGCCGCAGCCTGGATCAGCTTGGGGTCGATGGCCAGTTCGCGGCCGTAGTCGATGGTCATCTCCGGATGCTGGGACTGGTAGGTGTTGAGCACCGAGGGAATGTCGTTCTTGGCATGGCCGGCGGCGAAGAGCATGCCGGGCACGGCAAGGCAGCGGGTGACGCCCTTCTGCCGCAGCTTGTCGAGGCCGTCGCGGATGATCGGCTTGGCGAACTCCAGAAAACCGCTTTCCACCTCGTACTGCGGGAGGCGCTGGCGGATGCCGCGGGCCACGGCATCGAACTCGCGCACCGCGCCTTCGTCGCGGCTGCCGTGGCCACAGACCATCACGCCGACCTTTTCCATCATTCACTCCCTGCCGGGCCGAGAGGCCCATATTCCTGTTTTCGTGGGACTCCGAAGGACTTCGACTCTAGGGTGCCCGTCGGGGCCGGGGCAAAGGGAAATCCGCCGTCGCCCCGCCCCCTGCGATATGGAGCATCCGATCGAGGTCGAGATGCCCCTCCAGATGCGCCGCCAGCCGGTCCAGCACCGTCTCGACCTGGGCGTCGTAGGCGAGGCCCGAGGCCGCCCGCCGCGTCAGGGCGGCGAGGAAAGCCGACCGGAAGGCGTCGGCGGCAAAGAGTCCGTGCAGGTAGCAGCCCGCCACCCGGCCGTCCGCCGAGACCGCGCCTTCCCAGCGCCCGTCCAGGTCGAGGAAGGGCCGGGCACGCCCCCTCCCCGTGGTGACCCCGACATGCATCTCGTATCCGCGGATGGCTTGGGCGCTTTCCAGGTGCGTGCCGCGCACCTCCTTCAGGGCCTTCTGCCCGGTCAGCACGGTCTCCACGTCGAGAAGCCCGAGCCCCTCGGCCGCCGCGCCGGCTGGCCCCTCGATGCCCTCGGGGTCGCTGACCCTGCGGCCCAGCATCTGATAGCCGCCGCAGATCCCCAGCACGCGGCCGCCGCGGCGCAGGTGCGCCAAAAGATCGATATCCCAGCCCTGTTCGCGCAGGAAGGCGAGGTCGGCCAGCGTCGCCTTGGAGCCCGGCAGGACAAGCAGGTCGGCATCGCCCGGCAGAGCGCGCCCCGGTTCGACGAAGTCGACCGCCACGTCGGGCTCGGCGATCAGCGGATCGAGATCGTCGAAGTTGGCGATGCGCGTCAACTGTGGCACCGCGATCTTGATCGCGCGCCCTTCGGCCGCTTCGGCGCGCGACAGCGCGACCGCATCCTCGGCCGGCAGCTTGGCGGCCTCGGGAAAGAACGGCACCACGCCCAGCGCCGGCCAGCCGGTGCGCGCCGTGATGATCGCAAGGCCCTCATCAAACAAACTGACGTCACCGCGGAACTTGTTCACCACATAGCCGGCAACGCGGCGCGCCTCCGCCTCGCCCAACACCGCATGGCTGCCGACCAGCGAGGCGATGACCCCGCCGCGGTCGATATCGGCGACCAGGATCACCGGCAGGTCGGCGGCCTCGGCGAAGCCCATGTTGGCGATGTCGCCGGCACGCAGGTTGACCTCCGCCGGGCTGCCGGCGCCCTCGACGATGACGAGATCGGCGCCTTGGCCGAGGCGGCGGAAGCTCGCCAGCACCCGGGGCAGCAGAGCGCCCTTCATCGCCTGGTAGTCGCGCGCCCGCGCGTTGCCCTGCACCCTTCCCTGCACCACCACCTGGGCGCCGACCTCGCTCTGCGGCTTCAGCAGCACCGGGTTCATGTCGGTGGTGGCGGGGATGCCGCAGGCGCGCGCCTGCAGCGCCTGGGCGCGGCCGATCTCGCCCCCGTCGGCCGTCACCGCCGCGTTGTTCGACATGTTCTGCGGCTTGAAGGGACGCACGGTGAGGCCGCGCCGGGTAAAGGCGCGGCACAGCCCGGCCACCAGCAGGGACTTGCCGACGTCGGAGCCGGTGCCCTGGATCATGATGGCCGGCGTTCTCGTCATCAGAACTCGATTCCGAAAGTCAAAACTCGATGCCAAGCTGGGCTTTCACATTCTGCTCGCGGAAGGGGTGCTTCACCTGGGTCATCTCGGTCACCAGGTCGGCGGCCTCGATCAGCTCCGGCTTGGCGTTGCGGCCGGTGACGATGACATGCAGCATCTCCGGGCGTCCCTTCAGGAAGGCCACCACCTCGTCCAGCGGCAGGTAGTCGTAGCGCAGTACGATGTTGAGCTCGTCGAGCAGGATCATGTCGTAGCGGCGATCCGGCCCGCGGCAGGCGTCGATCATCTCCCTGGCCCTTTCCCAGGCCGCCTTGGCGGCGGCGATGTCGCGGGCGCGGTCCTGCGTGTCCCAGGTGAAGCCCTCGCCCATGGCCTTGATGGTCACCTGGTCGCCGAACTTCTCCAGCGCGTGGCGCTCGCCGGTCTCCCACTTGCCCTTCACGAACTGCACGATGCCGACGCGCATGCCGTTGCCCAGGGCGCGGAACACCAGGCCGAAAGCAGCCGTGGACTTGCCCTTGCCCTTGCCGGTGTGGACGATCAGCAGGCCCTTCTCCCTGGTCTTCGTCGCCAGCATCTTATCGCGCGCGGCTTTGCGCTTCTTGGCCTTCTCATTGGCGCGGGTGTTGATCTCGTCTTCGGTCAGTTCAGCCACTATTCCGCGACCTCCGCAGTTTCTTTCGGCAGGCGTGAAAGCGCATTCAGCTCGGCGGCGGCCGAGTTGGAGCGCGGGCGCCAGAGGCCGCGTTCCTGCGCCTCGGCGAGGCGCTCGGCCATCTCCCGCAGCGCCGCCGGGTTGTGCCGCTCGAGGAAGTCTCGCACGGCAGGGTCTTCCAGGTAGGCCGCATAGACGGCATCGAAGTGGTGATCCGCGACGGCCCGCGTGGTGGCCGCGAAGGCGAAGAGGTAGTCGACCGTCGCGGCCATCTCGAAGGCGCCCTTGTAGCCATGGCGCATCACGCCGGCGATCCACTTGGGATTGACCGCCCGGGCGCGCACCACGCGGGCGATCTCCTCCTCCAGGGTGCGGATCTTGGGGCTCTCGGGGCGCGAGTGGTCGTTGTGGTAGACGACGGGCCGGGCGCCCGAGAGATGCGCCACCGCAGCGGTGAGGCCACCCTCGAACTGGTAGTAGTCGTCGGAATCGAGCAGGTCGTGCTCGCGGTTGTCCTGGTTGTGCACCACGGCCTCGACCCGGGCGAGGCGGTCCTCGAACAGACCCTGGGCCGCCTGCCCGCCGGCCCCGGCGCCGTAGGCGTAGCCGCCCCAGGCGAGATAGGCCTTGGCGAGATCCGCCGCCTCGCGCCAGCCGCGTTCGTCGATCAGCGCCTGCAGGCCCGCGCCGTAGGCGCCGGGCTTGGAGCCGAAGACCCGAAAGCCGGCGCGCCGCGCGGCTTCCTCCTCGGATGCGCCTTCGGCAATCAGTTGCGCCTTGTCCTCGGCCACCTGGGCGGCCAGTGGGTTCTGCTCCGACGGCTCGTCGAGCGCCGCCACCGCGCGGGCCGCCGAGTCCACCAGGTCGATCTGCCCCGGAAAGGCGTCGCGGAAAAAGCCCGAGACCCGCAGGGTGACGTCGACCCGTGGCCTGTTAAGCACCGAGAGCGGCAGGATCTCGAACCCGGTAATGCGGCGCGAGGCGGTCTCCCAGGTCGGCTTCACGCCCATCAGCGCCAGGGCCTGGGCGATGTCGTCGCCGCCGGTGCGCATGTTGGCGGTGCCCCAGGCCGAGAGCGCCAGGCGGCGCGGCCAGGCGCCCTCCTCCTGCCGGTGACGCAGCAGCAGCCGTTCGGCCGAGGTCCAGCCGAGCTGCCAGGCCGCCGGGGTCGGCACCGTGCGGGTGTCGACGGAGTAGAAATTGCGCCCCGTGGGCAGCACGTCGAGGCGGCCGCGGGTCGGCGCACCGGAAGGACCGGGCTCGACGAAGCGGCCCTCAAGGCCGGTCAGGATGCCGGCGATCTCCGCGGCGCCGGAGCCCAGCACGGCCGGGCGCACTTCGGCCTCGATTTTCTGCAGCACTGCCGCCGTGCGGGGCCAGTCCTGATCGACCGAGCGCGCGCCAGCGACCAGCGCCTGGGCCAAGGTCTCCAGGCGCTCCACCGCGTCGCCCTGGCTGCGCCAGCCTTCCGCGGCGCCCAGCGCCGCCGGGCGCGGCCCGTCCCAGCCCTCGCCCAGCACGCAGTCGAGCGGATCGAAGTTTCCCAGGCCCAGGTCCGCCGCCAAGGCCCGGATCAGCGAGGCGTCGCCGCCCTCGCCCTTGTCGCGCGGCAGGCGGGTCAGCGCCACCAGCAGGTCGGTCAGCTGCCGGCCTTCCGGCGCCTCACCGAAGATGTGCAGGCCGTCGCGGATCTGCAGCTCCTTCAGCTCGCAGAGGTGGTTGTCGAGCTTGCCGAGGGCCGTTTCCGGATCATCCTCGGCGCCGATGCCACAGTCCTTGTCGAGGCCGCCGGCGGCCGAGAGCTCCAGGATCTCCTCGCGCAGCACCTTGAGGCGCCGTGGGTCGAGGCCGGCGGCGTCGTAGTACTCGTCCACCAGGCGCTCCAACTCGGCGAGCGGGCCGTAGCTCTCGGCGCGGGTCAGCGGCGGCGTCAGGTGGTCGATGATCACCGCCTGGGCGCGGCGCTTGGCCTGGGTGCCTTCGCCGGGGTCGTTGACGATGAAGGGGTAGAGGTGCGGCAGCGGCCCGAAGACCGCCTCCGGGAAGCAGTCGGCGCTGAGCGCCAGGGCCTTGCCCGGCAGCCATTCCATGTTGCCGTGCTTGCCCATGTGGACCACGGCATCGACCCCGACGGCTTCGCGCAGCCAGGCGTAGAAAGCGAGGTAGCCGTGCGGCGGCACTAGGTCGGGGTCGTGGTAGCTGGCGACCGGATCGATGTTGTAGCCGCGCGCCGGCTGCAGCCCGATCACCACCCTGCCGAGGGTGAAGGCGGCGAGGCGGAAGCTGTCGCCCTCCACGAAGGGATCCTTTTCCGGATCGCCCCACCGCCCGGTCACGGCTTCCCGCACCGCCTGCGGCAGCCGGGCGAAGAAGCGCCGGTAGTCGGTCAGAGGGTAAAGCTCGCCGCCGGACCGCGCGCTGCGGTCGGTAAGATCGTTGGTCGGCCCTGCTGCGAGCCGCTCGATCAGGGCTTGGCCGTCGGCGGGCAGGTCGCCGCAGTCGTAGCCCTCGGCCTGGAGGGCGCGCAGCAGGTTCATGGTCCCGGCGGGCGTGTCGAGGCCGACGCCGTTGCCGAGGCGCCCGTCGCGGTTGGGGTAGTTGGCCAGCACGATGGCGAGGCGGCGCTTGGCCGCCGGCAGGCGCTTCAGCCGCAGCCAGTTGCGGGTCAGCTCGGCGACGAAGCCGATGCGGTCGGCGCGCGGCTCGTAGGCCACCACCGAGGCCTGGGTCGCCGGGTCGTAGCGCGCCTCGCCCTTGAAGGAGACGGCGCGGCTCAGCACCCGGCCGTCGACCTCGGGCAGCGCCACGTTCATGGCGATGTCGCGGGCCGAAAGGCCGGTGGTGCCCGCCTCCCAGGCCGCCGCGTTGCTGCCGGAGAAAACCACCTGCAGCACCGGCCCGTCGCAGGCATCGAAGGGCGTCTCGGCCCGCGCCGCCCCGGGCGCGGACAAGGCAAAGCCGGTGGCGTTGAGCACGATCTCGCAGCCTGACCCGGCCAGCAGGCCGCGCACCACCTCGGCGGACTGCGCGTCCTTCAGGGAGTTGCAGTAGAGCGGCAGCGGGTTGATCCCCTGGGCCCTGAGCGCGGCGATCAGGGCGTCGACCGCCGCGAGGTTTCCGGCCTGCAGCAGGGCCCGGTAGAACACGATGGCCGCGACCGGCCCCGCCGCGCGCCATTCGGCCTGCAGCTCGGCGAGGCCCGGCCGGGTCTTGCCCGGCCAGTAGAGCCCGGCACGCAGCAGCGGGCGCGGTTCCTGCCAGTCGACCGGAAGGCCGATCAGGCTGGCGGCGTAGCGCAGAAATTCGCGGGCATTTTCCGGCCCGCCCTCGATGCAGTAGCGCCAGAGGCGGAAGGCCGCCTCCTCCTCCAGTGTGGAATAGCTTGAAAGCCCCGGGTCCGGCTGCTCGTCGCCGGGCAGCATGGCCAGCTTGATGCCCCGCGCGCGGCAGGCGGCGTGGATCTGCTCGACGCCGTAGGGCCAGTAGCTCTCGCCGCCCAGCAGGCGCACGACCACCAGCTTCGCCCCGCTGACGACCTGCTCGACATAGAGGTCGACCGACAGGTTGTGGCCGAGCTGCATGAGGTTGGCGAGCCGCAGCGACGGCGCCGCCTCGCCCAGGCTGCCCTGCGCCGCCGAGAGCGCCGCCAGCTCCGTGTCGGCCGCCGAGAGGAAGACGATGTCGCCGGGCTCCTGGCCCAGGTCGACGGCTTCCGAGCCGTCGCTGACGGCACCGGGCGTGGCCTGGAGCAGATGCATGGTCCTGGCCCTCTAGCCAGAAACGGCCGCGCGGATCGCCGCCTCGTCCAAACCCGTCTCGCCGATGAAGACGAGGCGCGTCTTGCGGCTCTCTTCCGGGCGCCAGTCGCGGTCGTAGTAGTGTTGCAGGCGCTGGCCGACGCCCTGCACCACCAGGCGCATGGCCTTGCCGGTCACCGCGGCGAAGCCCTTGACGCGCAGCACCCCGTGGGCCGCGATCACCGGGCGCAGGCGCTCCAGCAGCGCCTCGGGATGCGCGGTCTCGCCGAGCTCGACCGAAAAGGACGTAAAGTCGTCGTGGTCGTGCTCGCCGGTGGCGTCCACGTGCGACCAGCGGCTGTCGAGATCGTCTTCCGCAGCGGCGTCGAGCCCGAGCAGCACGGCGGCATCCAGCGCCCCGTGGCTCGCCCGCAGGGTCTTTACGCCGGGGCGCAGGTGGCGCGCCACCTCGGCCTCGACCTCAGCGAGGCGCGCTTCGTCCAGCAGATCGGCCTTGTTGATCACCACCATATCGGCGCAGGCCAACTGCTCCTCGAAGAGCTCCTCCAGCGGGGTGTCGTGGTCCAGCGTCTCGTCGGCGGCGCGTTGCGCGGCCACGGCCTCGGGGTCGCCGGCGAAGAGGCCGTCGGCGACGGCCGGGCCGTCGATCACCGTGATCACTCCGTCGACCGTGGTGCGGGTGCGCACCTCCGGCCAGGCGAAGGCCTTGACCAGGGGCTTCGGCAGCGCGAGGCCGGAGGTTTCGATGACGATGTGGTCGGGCGGCAGCGGCCGGTCGAGCAGCGCCTGGATGGTCGGCAGGAAGTCGTCGGCCACGGTGCAGCAGATGCAGCCGTTGGCCAGCTCCACCACGTCGTCCTCGCTGCAGTTCTCGATGCCGCAACCCTTGAGGATCTCGCCGTCGACACCGAGGTCGCCAAACTCGTTGATCACCAGGGCGATGCGCCGGCCCTTCGCGTTCTGCAGCAGGTGGCGGATGGCGCTGGTCTTGCCGGCGCCGAGAAAACCGGTGATGACCGTCGCGGGGATCTTTCCTGCAAAAATGCTGGGGTTTTGTGCCATGGCCTGCCTGTTAGCGTGCTTTGCCCGGAGGGTGAACCGGAAGCGGCCCCGGATCAAGCCCGGAGCCGCCTCTTAAGGTTCGAATTTCGGGAAGGAGGCCACCGTCGGCTATCCCGCCGGCGACCCTTTTCCGCCCGGCGCGACCTCAGTCCTGCTCGAGGGCCTTGACGATGTCCTCGCACATCTTCTTGGCATCGCCGAACAGCATCATGGTGTTGTCGCGGAAGAACAGCTCGTTCTGCACGCCGGCATAGCCGCTGGCCATGGAGCGCTTGACGAAGAGCACCTGGCCCGACTTGTCGACGTCGAGGATCGGCATGCCGTAAATCGGCGAGGCCGGGTCGGTCTTGGCCGCCGGGTTGGTAATGTCGTTGGCGCCGATGACGAAGGCGACGTCGGTGCCGGAGAAATCGCGGTTGATCTCGTCCATCTCGAAGACCTCGTCGTAGGGCACGCTGGCCTCGGCCAGCAGCACGTTCATGTGCCCCGGCATGCGACCGGCCACCGGATGGATGGCGTAGCGCACGTCGACACCCCTTGCCTTCAGCAGATCGGCCATCTCGCGCAGGGCGTGCTGGGCCTGGGCCACCGCCATACCGTAGCCCGGGACGATGATCACCTTCTCGGCATTGCCCATCAGGAAGGCCGCGTCGTCGGCGGCGCCCGATTTCACCTGACGGTCGTCGTCGCCGCCGCCGACCGCCGCGGCGGTCTCACCGCCGAAACCGCCGAGGATGACGTTGAAGATCGAGCGGTTCATCCCCTTGCACATGATGTAGCTGAGGATGGCGCCCGAGGAGCCGACCAGCGCGCCGGTGATGATCAGCAGGTTGTTCTGCAGGGTGAAGCCGATGCCGCAGGCCGCCCAACCCGAGTAGGAGTTCAGCATCGAGACCACGACCGGCATGTCGGCGCCGCCGATCGGCAGGATCAGCAGGAAGCCGAGCGCCAGCGAGACGATCACGATGAGCCAGAAGACGACCGGCGACTGGTCGATGCAGAGCAGCACGATCAGCGCCACCATCAGGATGCCGAGCGCCGCATTCAGCGGGTGCTGCAGGGGAAATACCAGCGGCTTGCCGGTCACCAGGCCCTGCAGCTTGGCGAAGGCGACGACGGAGCCGGTGAAGGTGATGGCGCCGATGGCCACGCCCAGCGACATCTCGATCAGGCTGGCGATCTTGATATCGCCGGTCGTGCCGATGCCGTAGGCCTCCGGCCGGTAGAAGGCCGCTGCCGCGACGAAGACCGCGGCGAGACCGACCAGGGAGTGGAAGGCCGCCACCAGCTGCGGCAGGGCAGTCATCTGGATCCTCAGGGCGATGACCGTGCCGATTGCGCCACCGATCAGGATGCCGACGATGATCAGCGTGTAGCTGACCACCCCCGGCAGCGCCAGGGTGGTGAGGATGGCGATGGCCATGCCGACCATGCCGTAGATGTTGCCCATGCGGCTCGTCGTCGGATGCGACAGGCCGCGCAGCGCCAGAACGAAGCAGACGGAGGCGACGAGATACAGCAGCGCTGCGAGATCAGCGTTCATGATTGTCCAGCCCCCTACTTCTTCTTCTTGAACATGGACAGCATGCGCTGCGTGACGATGAAGCCGCCAAAGATGTTGACGGAAGCGAGGATCACCGCCAGCACGCCCATGATCTCGCTGAAGCCCAGGCGAGCCGGGCCGGCGGCGATGAGGGCGCCGACGATGATCACCGAGGAGATCGCATTGGTGACCGCCATGAGCGGCGAATGCAGGGCCGGCGTCACGCGCCAGACCACGTGGTAGCCGACGAAGACCGCCAGCACGAAGACGGTGAGGCCGATCACCAGGGTCGAGCCGCCGCCCTGGCCGGAGGCCTCGGCTGTCAGCCGGCCGGCTTCGACCGCCAGCGAGGCGACCTCGTTGGCCAGATCGCGCGCCTGGTTGGCCACCTCGGCAGCGCGTTCAGAGAAGGTTTCGTTGGCCATGGGCTTCAGCCTCCCTGCCCGTCGCTCGAGTTATCGGGTTTGGCTTCCTCGGCCTCGGCTGGCGCCGCTTCCTCGGGCGCGAGGGCCGGGTGCACGATCTTGCCGTCACGGATGACGCAGGTCTCGGCGACGATCTGGTCGTCCCAGTTCACCGCCAGCTGCTTCGACTCCTTGTCGACCAGAAGCTCGATGAAGTTGTAGATGTTGCGGGCATAGAGCGCCGAGGCGTCGGCAGCCAGGCGGCTCGGCACGTTAACGTAGCCGACGATCTTGACGCCGTTGTGGTCGACCACCTTGCCCGGCTGCGAGAGCTCGCAGTTGCCGCCGGTCTCGACCGCCAGATCGACGATCACCGAGCCCGGCTTCATGGATTCAACCATCTCTCTGGAGACGAGCTTCGGCGCCGGGCGCCCGGGAATCAGCGCCGTGGTGATCACGATGTCCATCTTGGTGATGGTCTCTGCGATCAGCGCGGCCTGCTTCTTCTTGTATGCGTCGCTCATCTCCTTGGCGTAGCCGCCGGCGGTCTCGGCCTGCTTGAACTCCTCGTCCTCGACCGCGACGAACTTGCCGCCGAGGCTCTCGACCTGCTCCTTCGCCGCCGGGCGCACGTCGCTCGCCGAGACGATGGCGCCGAGGCGCTTGGCCGTCGCGATGGCCTGCAGGCCGGCGACGCCGGCGCCCATGACGAGCGCCCTGGCGGGGGGCACGGTGCCGGCCGCGGTCATCATCTGCGGGAAGGCCGAGCCGTAGACCGCGGCGGCGTCCAGCACCGCCTTGTAGCCGGCCAGGTTGGACTGGGAGGACAGCACGTCCATGGACTGGGCACGGGTGATGCGCGGAATCAGGTCCATGGCGAAGACCGTGACGCCGCTCTTGGCCAGCGGCTCCAGCTCGTCGCCGGCCCGGAAGGGATCCATGATGGAGACCACCAGCGCCCCCGGCTTGAGGCCCTTGGTCTCCTCGGGCAGCGGGCGGCGTACCCTGGCGATGACGTCGGCGCTGCCGAAGGCCACGGTGGCGTCGCCGGCGATCTGGGCGCCGGCCTTCGCGTAAGCCTCGTCGGTCATCGCCGCGCCGAGCCCGGCGCCTTTCTCGACGGCGACCTCAAAGCCGAGCGAAATCAGCTTTTTCACCGTCTCAGGCGAGGCTGCAACGCGCGATTCGTCCGGGCGCTGTTCCTTGGGAATAGCGATCTTCATGCCTTGGATGTCCCCTTGTGTGCCCCGATTCTTGCCCCGAAGGTGTCCCCGAAGGACGGCCGGCCGCCCCGAACTACTACGAAGAGCATCCTCGTCAGGGCAATCGGCCGTTCGACCTAAGCCTTTAGTTAATGACGGCCGGGACCGGTTGATTCAACCGAATTCTGCGGTCGGGCGGGACTTCGGACCGCTTCAGCGACGTCATGCCGCAGCGGCGGACCGGGCGGCGGACTGTGCGGCAGACCGGTAGAAGGCCGGGGACGGTGGACAGCGGGCGGTCCGGTCGATAAGAGGGACAGCGGAAAACCACCAGAATGCGGGGGCCGGGGGCCCATGAAGCTGCTGTCAGAGGCCGAAGAGCTGCAGAACCTGCTGGCAGGCGTCGGCACCTTCATCGTCACCGGCGTCACCAAGTCCGGCACCACCTGGCTGCAGCGCATGCTGGACAGCCATCCGGAGATCGCCTGCGGCGGCGAGAGCAAGCTGAATGTCTTCCTGACCCAGCTCGCCCCGGCGATCCGCGCCTACAACGAGGCCCTGCGCAAGACCAACGAGAAGATCTACCGCGAGCAGGCGGTCTACACCCCCCTGGCCCGGCCCCAGGCCGAGGCGGTCATGCAGTACCTCTTCCTCGACCGCCTGGCGGCGGTGCAGCGCAGCGCCGCGCAGGCCGGCAAGGCCGCCCGGCTGCGCTGGATCGGCGACAAGGACCCGGACTACAAGCGCGAACTCACCTCCTGGCGGGCCATCCTGCCGGAGATGCGCATGGTCTCGACCACCCGCGACGGGCGCGACTGCTTCGTCTCGCTGTGGTTCCACCTCTATCCCGAGCGCGCGCCGCTGGCGCCGGAGAATCGCGCCGACTTCATCGGCCGCATCCGCGGCCACGCCGCCACCTGGCGCGAGACCATGGCAAAGTTCCGGAAGGACGCGGCCGACCACCCGGGAAGGCACTATTCGATCCGCTACGAGAACCTGCTGCAGGACGCCGAGGGGGAGATGACCCGCCTCTTCGAGTGGTTCGGCTGCGATGCCTCCCCCGCGGTCGTTGCCGAGATCGTAGCGCGCAACGCCTTCGCCGTCGCTTCCGGCGGCCGCCAGCCCGGCGAGGCCGATCCCGGATCCTTCCTGCGCAAGGGCATCGCCGGCGACTGGAAGAACCACTTCGACGCGGAATGCGAAGCCATCTACTGCGATGTCGCAGGCGAGGCCCTCGCCGCTGCCGGCTATGAGGTGTGATGGCGCCGACCTACGTCGTGACCGATATAGAGGTGAACGGGCCGACGCCGGGCGACTACTCCATGCTGGCCTTCGCC
>JBFGUI010000035.1:0-21603 GCA_041565695.1 Kiloniellaceae bacterium | reverse complement strand
CTTGGCGGCGCCGATGTCCGGGCCGCCGGCGGATGGGCGACCTGCAGGGTGTCCGGTCCGCGGAATGACAGGAAAGCCTTGCTCAAAAAGGAGGAGGTCCCTCAATCGATGACGCGTCTGTCACTCTTCAACAGCCCGCTCTTGCTCGGATTCGAGCCGTTTGAGCAGGCGATCGACCGGATTTCCAAGACGGCCGACGGCTACCCGCCCTACAACGTTGAGCAGTTGGGCGAGAACCGGCTGCGCATCACCCTCGCGGTGGCCGGCTTCGCGGAGGATGAACTCTCCGTGCAGATCGAAGACAAGCAGCTGGTGATTCGCGGCAAGCAGGCCGACGACACGGAGCGGGTCTATCTGCACCGCGGCATCGCGGCGCGGCAATTCCAGCGCAGCTTCGTGCTCGCCGAAGGCATCGAGGTCTCCTCTGCCAGCCTCGAACGCGGCCTGCTGCACATCGACCTGGTGCGCCCGGTGGTCACGCCGCAGGTGCGCAGCATCAAGATCGTCTCCCAGGACGGCGCCGGAGACGAAGCCCCGGTCGTCGGCGGCGCGCGGCCCCGACAGGAAGCGGAGGGACGCAAGTGAACCAGCAAGTGAGTATCCGCGAGCTGTCGCCGCAGGACTTCCTGCTGCTCGGCATCAACGACGTTGCCTACGTGAGAAAGCAGCAGCGCGAGGGCCGCGAGTTCTTCGTCATCCACTCCGCCGACGGCGCCGAGATCACCGCCATGGCCGACCGCGACGTGGCCTTCGCCACGGTGCGACAGAACGGCCTGGAGCCGCTCAGCGTGCACTGAGCGCCGTCGCCCGGCAGCCTCAGGCGAACCGGCAAGCGAAAGGGCCGCTTCCCCGACCGGGAGGCGGCCCTTTGCCGTTCGTTTGGGTTGGCGGATGCCTCAGGCGGCGTGGCTCGCCTGACTCTGGGTCAGCAGCGCGTAGATCGCTTCGCTGCTGTCGGTGCCGCGCAGCTTTTCGCAGACCGAACGGTCGCGGAACAGCCGCGAGACCCGCGCCAGCGCCTTCAAATGATCGGCCCCGGCGGTTTCCGGCGCCAGCAGCACGAAGATCAGGTCGACGGGCTGCTCGTCGATGGCGTCGAAGTCGATCGGCGTTTCGAGGCGGGCAAAGAGCCCGTAGAGACGGTCCAACTCCGGCAACTTGCCGTGGGGAATGCCGATGCCGTGTCCGACACCGGTGGTTCCCAGGCGTTCCCGTTCCATCAGCACTTCGAAAAGCGCGCGCTCGGGTTGGCCGGTGAGTTCGGCGGCCTTCTTGGCGAGTTCCTGAAGAGCCTGCTTCTTGCTGGTGACGCGCAGGTTAGCGATCACGCTCTCAGGTAAGATCAGATCCGAAATATCCATCAGCAACTCTTAAATCCCGGGCGGATCAGCCGCTGCAGTTGCCGCGGGGGTCGATCCAGCCAATGTTTCCGTCGCTGCGCTGGTAGATCATGTTCAGTCCACCGTGGGCGGAATTGCGAAACATCATCGCCGGCAGGTTTCCCAGGTCCATGCGCATGACCGCTTCGCTCACCGTGAGCGTCGGAATCTCAGTTGTCATTTCCGCAACCACGGCCGGCTGACCGTCCGCGTTGCTCTCTTCTCCTGAATCGTCCAGGCCTTCGCCGGCCAGGATGTATTGCTGTGCGGGTAGCGGAGCTCCCTCGGCAGTCTTGTTCTTATGTTCCCGCAGGCGGCGTTTGTAACGGCGCAGTCGCTTGGACAGGCGGTCCGCCGCCGCGTCGAATGCGGGATAGGGTTCGTTTGCCTCGCCCTGGGCTTCCAGATTTATTCCCCGACCCACATGGGCCGAGACCACTGCGCGGTAGAGATGGGCGTCGCGCGACAGCGTGACGGTCACCTCTATGGCGTCCCCGAAGTATTTGTCGAGGATCCGCGAAAGGGCTTCACTAACGTGCGTTCGCAGCGCGTCACCGACGTCCAGCTGCTTTCCTTTAACGGAGAGCTGCATAACCGCTTTTGTGGATTGAAACGAGGTGGCTTACCACCTTCACAGCATGCCCTATAGCCAAGGCGGGCGCAACATAGAGACGGCTCCTGGGTAAGTCAATAGCCGGTCTGGGACCGGGTCAGTTGCCTCTCTCCTCATATTTTTTGTATGTATATAAATAGGTTAAGTATGATTGGCCAGAGCGGCCTTCTTCCGCCGCCGCTGCACTGAGGACGGAATTCTCATGGCCTCGCGGTACTTGGCCACCGTGCGCCGGGCGATGTCCACGCCATCCTTGCGCAGCAATTCGACAATGGTGTCGTCGGACAGGATCTGCTGGCTGCTTTCGGCGTCGATCAGCAGCTTGATGCGGTGGCGCACCGCCTCGGCCGAGTGGGCTGTGCCGTCGGCGCCGGCGATGGCCGCGGTGAAGAAATACTTCAGCTCGAAGGTGCCGCGCGGGGTGGCAATGTACTTGTTGGAGGTGACCCGGCTGACCGTTGATTCGTGCATCTCGATCTCGGTGGCGATGTCACGCAGGGTCAGCGGCTTCATGTGCTCGACGCCCTTGCGGAAAAAGGCGTCCTGCTGGCGGACGATCTCGCTGGCGACCTTGAGGATCGTGGTGGCGCGCTGGTGCAGCGCCTTGACCAGCCAGTTGGCCGACTGCAGCCGTTCGTTCAGGTACTCGCGCTCCTTCTTCGAGCGCACGTGGCTCGAAATCTGCGCATAGTAGTCAGAGTTCACCAGCACCCGGGGCACGGTGTCGCTGTTCAGCTCGACGATCCAGCCGCCCTTGCCGTCGGGGCGCATCAGCACGTCGGGCACCACCGGCTGTGCCACTTCGCCCTCGAAGGTCAGTGCTGGGCGGGGATCGAGCGCCTTGATCTCGGCGATCATCTCAGCCAGGTCCTCCTGGTCGACGCCGCAGAGCTTGCGCAGCCGCGCGTGATCGCCCCTGGCGAGCAGGTCAAGGTTCTCGATGAGGGCCTGCATGGCCGGGTCGTAGCGGTCGACATCCTTCAGCTGCAGGGCGAGGCATTCGGCCAGGGAACGGGCGAACACGCCGGTCGGCTCGAAGCCCTGCATGACCTGCAGCACGGCGCTCATCCTCTCCGCCGGGCAGCCCAGCTGGTCGGCCAGCTCGGCCAGATCGCCGCTCAGATAGCCGTTGTCGTCCAGCTGGTCTATCAGGCAGGCGCCGATCGCCCGGTCGGTCGGGTCGGAGATCTCGAGCTGCAGCTGGTCGGTCAGGTGCTGGCGCAGGGTGACGGACTCGGAAAGACGCTGCTCCAGGGAATAGTCGCTTTCCTCGCCGGTGCCGCCGCCGCCGCGTGTCGCGAAGGCGGCTTCGCCGCCGGGTGCCTCCCAGCTGGCGCCGCCGGTGTAGAGGTTGTCGTAGTCGGTATCCAGCGGCTCGTCGCCAGCGGTGGGCAGCTGCTCGGCGGTCGAGCGCTCTAGGGCGTCGGGGTCGCCCGGCGCGTCGCCGAGGCCGCCTTCCGGGTCGCCGTCGGAAGCAAGGTCACGTTCGCCCTCCTGCTGGTCGAGGGAGGGTCCCTCGAGCAGGCTGTCGTCGGCGCCTTCGTCAAGATCGAGCAGCGGGTTTTGCTCGACTTCCCGATCAACTTCCGCCGCAAGTTCCAGGTTGGAAAGCTGCAACAGTTTGATTGCCTGCTGCAGCTGCGGCGTCATGACCAGAGATTGGCGCTGGCGCAGTTCCAATCTTTGTGTCGCCGCCATATCGCTTAACCTTTTAGAGGCTAAACCTTTCGCCCAGGTAAACGCGGCGGACATCCTCGTGGGCGACGATCTCGTCGGGTGCGCCCTCCATCAGCACGACGCCGTCGTGGATGATGTAGGCGCGGTCGACGATCTCCAGGGTGTCACGGACGTTGTGGTCGGTGATCAGCACGCCGATGCCCCGATCCTTGAGGTGGGAGATCAGGTCGCGGATGTCGCCGACGGCGATCGGGTCGATGCCGGCCAGCGGCTCGTCGAGCAGGATGAAGTTGGGCTGCGAGGCCAGGGCACGGGCGATCTCGACACGCCGCCGCTCGCCGCCGGACAGGGCCACCGCCGGGGTGCGCCGCAGGTGGGTGATGGAGAACTCGGCGAGCAGGCTCTCCAGCGTCGCCTCGCGCTCCTCGCGCACCGGCTCGATGACCTCCAGCACGCCGCGGATGTTCTGCTCCACGGTCAGGCCGCGGAAGATCGACGCCTCCTGCGGCAGGTAGCCGATGCCGAGGCGCGCCCGGCGGTACATCGGCATGTCGGTGATGTCGTGACCATCCAGGGTGACCCAGCCGTAGTCCGGCGAGATCAGGCCGGTGACGATGTAAAAGCAGGTGGTCTTGCCGGCACCGTTGGGGCCGAGCAGCCCGACCGCCTCGCCGCGCTGCAGCGACAGGGTGACGCCGCGCAGCACCGGCCGCTTCTTGAAGCTCTTGCCGATGTTGACGGCCATCAGCCCGACGTTGTCGCTGACCAGGCGCGGACCTTCGCCGGCATCTTTGGCGCGGCCGGCGCCTTGTTCCACTCTCACCGAATCATTCACCAGTAAACACCCCAATCCTGCGGCCCCGCCCGAGGGACCTCTCTAGCATCGCCGGGCCGTGCTGCGCCCGCCTCGCCGATTCACTGCGGGCTGCCGCCCGGCGCGGCGCCGGAGGTCTCGTCCTCCGGCTTCTTTGCCGGCGCCGTCGAGTCCTCGGAGGGCTTCTTGTCATCCTTGGCGGCGCGCGGCAGCACCAGGGCCTTGACCTGCTTGGGCTGCTCGGCGCTGCCCGGCTTGGCTCCCAGCAGGCGGCTGACGCCGGTGGCCATGTTGACCTCGGCATAGTTGCCGTCGAGCTGGTTTTCGCCCTGCGTGATCTTCACGTCGCCTTCCAGCGTCGCCAGCTCCTGGTCCACATGGTACACGCCCTCACGGCCGCGTGCGTACTCCTTTGCCGTCATAATCTCGACGTTGCCGATGGCGTCGATGCGCCGCACCTCGAGTTCGCCCTTGGCGTTCTCCTCGAAGTTGGCGGTCAGCACGTCGGCCTTGATCTGCTTGTCCTCATGGATCGCGTGGGCCTTACCACGGGCCACGGCCTTGCGCTGGCCCTCACAGTATTCGAGGCTGTCGCGTGTGGTGACGATGTCCTCCTTGCTGACCAGGCGCAGGTCCTTGCCGGTCATGATGAAGACCTTCTCTTCCAGCTTGTACTGCCCATTGTCGCCGTAGACGGAGCCTTCCGGCGAGTTGATGCGCACGTTGCCGGTCGCCTCCAGCAGATAGATCTCGCTGTCGCCGCCCTGCGAGAACAGCGAGTCGTTGTCGGCCGACTTCTCCTCGCGCTCGCGATAGTAGGCGGTCAGAACGTCGGCCAGCACCTCGACATCGCCGCTCGCCGCGCGGGCATTGCCGCGGGCGACGTAGGTCTTCTCGTTGCGGTTCCACTCGATGCCTTCTTCGGCATTGATCTCCAGCGGCTCGTCGGTCTTGCGCAGATCCGCCGCGGTGCTCTGCGCGAAAGCAGGCTTCGTGACAGGGTCGGAAAGGCCGAACCCAAGAAGGGCCGCGAGGAAAGCGCAGCCCAGCAGCAGGGGTGACGCAGGATGGCGCGCGGCTGCGGTCATTGTGCGGTCTCCTTGGGTGGGATTTCCTCCGGCCCGCTGTCCGGTGTCGTCGCGTCCCGGGCCGCGGCTTCCTTGGCGTCTGGGTAGATCAGCAGCCGGGACTTGCCGGTGAAGATGATGATCTGGCCGCGCTCGCGCAGTCGGAAGCCCTCGGACTGCAGCTCGCCGGAGGGGCCACTGCCGCTGACCGGCTTGTCGCCGGCGGCCGAACCGTCCTTGAGATCGACCCGCGCGGCTTCGGTGACAACGTTGAAGCCCTGGGCGTGGGTCAGCTGCACGCTGCCGGTGAGGTCGAGGATCTCGCCCTGCCGGTCGTAGTGGCCGAGGCGCGCGGTCAGCGCCACCAGGTCGCCCTCGGTGGTACGGATGTCCGCCTTGGGGTGCTGCAGCTCGACGACATCCTCGCTGCCCGGTGCCTGGGTCGCCAGGTC
Organism: Kiloniellaceae bacterium; assembly: GCA_041565695.1. GTDB lineage: Bacteria > Pseudomonadota > Alphaproteobacteria > Kiloniellales > Kiloniellaceae > Pelagibius. The sequence goes on along the minus strand of JBFGUI010000035.1, from coordinate 15,601 downwards.
GGCGGCGATGTTGAAGGGCTGGTTGTTCTCATCGACGCCGCTGTAGCGGGCGTTCAGCATGTTGAGGGTCTTGGCGTGGTCGCGGGCGACGCGGGCCCAGTCGAGGCTCGAGCGGCTAACGTCCGGCATCAGCTGCGGCCAGGCGACCACCAGCAGCACCAGGCCGGCAGCCAGCGCCGGCAGTACGATCTTCATCGAGCTCACGAAGAGGCTGTAGCTGTTGCGTCCCGAAAGGCGCGGCGGCTGGCGCCGCCTGCCGCCGTAGGGCGGCGGCGGTGCGGCCTTGGGGCCGGCGGGTCCGCCTGCGGGTGTCGGTTGGGCTATGGTCTCTGCCACGCTCGCCGTCCGCTTCTCAGATCACGCCTGCGCGCAGGCAGTCGTGCATGTGCAGGATGCCGACCGGGCGTTCCGGCGGGCCGGCCTCGTCCACCACGAAGACGCAGAGGAACGGGGGGCTGCTGGTGTTCATGAAGGACACGGCCTCGGCGGCCAGCGCCGAGGCGCGGATGGTCCGCGGCTTCGGCGTCATGATGTCGCCGGCCTTCATGGTGAGGATGTCTTTCTCCATGTGACGCCGCAGGTCGCCGTCGGTGATGATGCCGATGAGGCGCCGGGTCTCGTCGACGATGCCGACGCAGCCGAAGCGCCCGGCAGTCATCGCCAGGATGGCCTCCGACATGACGGTCTCGGGACCGCAGAGCGGCAGACCCTCGGGGCCGTGCATCAGGTCGCTGACCCGCAACAGGCGCTTGCCCAGCGCCCCGCCGGGATGCAGCAGCTTGAAGTCGCTGGACGAGAATCCCTTGCGCTCCAGCAGGGCCACGGCCAGGGCGTCGCCCAGCGCCAGCATCATGGTGGTCGAAGTGGTCGGCGCCAGGCCCATGGGGCAGGCCTCCGGGGCGCCCTGGCTCGTGCCCGGCAGGATCAGCGCGATGTCCGCCGCCTCGGCCAGAGCACTGTCCGTCCGCGCGGTCATGGCCACCAGGGGAATGGCGAAGCGCTTGGCGTAGGTGACGATGTCGCTCAGCTCCAGCGTGTTGCCGGAGTTGGACAGCGCGATGACGGCGTCCTTGGCGGTGATCATGCCGAGATCGCCGTGGCTCGCCTCGCCGGGGTGGACGAAGAAGGCCGGCGTGCCGGTGGAAGCCAGGGTAGCCGCGATCTTGCGCGCCACATGGCCGCTCTTGCCCATGCCGGTGACGATGACGCGGCCTTCCACTTTGGCGAGCCGGTTGACCGCCTCGACGAAACCGCCGTCCAGGCCGCCGGCCAGGGTCTTCAGGGCCTCGGCCTCGACGTCCAGGACGCGGCGCGCGACCTCCAGGTCGGCGAAACTCTCGGTGCTGTCGGATTCCAGTTGCGACTTCATGCCATCTCAGTATTACGGGGGCCGGGTCCGAGCCGCGGCCCTGGCGGAGCAATCTGCCGCCGCCCGGGTTCGCACCCGGCAGGCGGTAGTACGCGATGCGGCAGTGCGACATCCCCCTTTTTCCGCCGCGCCGCGCAAACTCGACGCAGCTTAGCACAGGCACCGCGCTGCCGAGAAAGCCTCCTGTGCGGCAGTCTCGCCCTATCCGCCTACCGCAAAATGATCCGCGACGAAAGCCTGTAGGGACGGAAGCTTGCAGCGATCCGGTCGGCGGTGCCCTCTGCCCTGCGGGCACGGCCGGCCCCGGGCGGGTGGGGGCTAGTGCGCGAAAATATCGATCTCGTTCCAGCCTTCGATATCGAGGGCCGCGCGCGCCGGCAGGAAGTCGAAACAGGCCCCGGCCAGTTCCTCGCGGCCTTCGCGGGCCAGCATGACGTCCAATTTGGCCCTCAGCTCATGCAGATGCAAGACGTCGGAAGCCGCATAAGTCAGCTGATCCTGGCTCAGCTCCGCCGCGCCCCAGTCGGAAGACTGCTGCTGCTTGGAAATCTCGATGCCGAGAAGCTCGCGGCAGAGGTCCTTCAGGCCGTGGCGATCGGTATAGGTGCGGACCAGCTTGGAGGCGATCTTGGTGCAGTAGACCGGCGTGCAGTCGACCCCCAGGTAGCGGCGAATGGCCGCCAGGTCGAAGCGGGCGAAGTGGAAGATCTTGGTGATCTTCGGGTCGCCCAGGACCGCCTTCAGGTTGGGTGCGTCATAACCGCCCTGGGAAAACTGCACCAGGTGGCAGACCCCGTCGCCGGCCGAGAGCTGCAGCAGGCACAGCCGATCGCGGGAAAGGTCGAGGCCCATGGTCTCGCAGTCCACCGCGATGCTGTCGCCGAGAGACAGGCCCGCCGGCAGATCGCCCTTGTGGAGGTGGATGTCGGGGTTGGCCACTTAGAAAATCGCTTATCCGTCTTCAACTTTGAGGTTCCGCCGTGGCGGACCGGAGCCCAAGATAGGCGGTGAATTGAGGCTGTCAACTTGATCCCAGGGTTTGTATAAGTCGGCCCTTGGCCGGCGGCGGGGACCGGCGGCGGTTTCGGCTTCTAAGGGGCGGCGTATGAGCGGCGGCATCGTGACGGTTTTCGGCGGCTCGGGCTTTCTCGGGCGCTATGTGGTGCAGCAGCTGGCGCGGGACGGCTGGACCGTCCGCTTGGCCGTGCGCCATCCGGGACGGGCCGCCTTCCTGAAGCCGCTCGGCGACATCGGCCAGATCGTGCCGCTCTGCGTGCCGGTGCAGGACCGCGAGGCGGTCGCCGCGGCGCTTTCCGGCGCCGATGCAGCGGTCAACCTCATCGGCATTCTCTTCGAAGGCGGCCGGCAGCGGTTCCAGTCGGTCCACGCCGAAGGCGCGCGGCACATCGCCGAGACGGCCGCCGCCGCCGGCGTCAGGGCGCTGGTGCACATTTCCGCGATCGGCGCCGACCCGGAGGCGCCGGCCGCTTATGCCCGGTCCAAGGGCGAGGGCGAGGCGGCGGTGCGCGCCGCCTTCCCGGCGGCGACCGTCCTGCGGCCCAGCGTGGTCTTCGGGCCGGAGGACGACTTTTTCAACCGCTTCGCCGAGATGGCGCGCTTTGCGCCGGCGCTGCCACTGATCGGCGGCGGTGCGACCCGCTTTCAGCCGGTCTACGTGGGCGACGTGGCGCGGGCGGTGGTCAAGGCGCTGAACGACCCGGCCTGCCGCGGCAAGGTCTACGAGCTGGGCGGACCGAAGGTTTACAGCTTCAAGGAGCTGCTGCAGCTGCTGCTGAAGACCATCGCGCGGCGGCGCGCCCTGGTCAATCTGCCCTTCGGGCTGGCGCGGCTGCAGGCCGGCTTCCTCGAGCTGCTGCCGAAGCCGCCCCTGACCCGCGATCAGGTGACCCTGCTGCAGCGTGACAACGTGGTCTCCCCCGACGCGCTGACCCTGGCCGATCTCGGCATCGCCCCGACGGCGGCCGAGGTGGTGATCCCCAGCTATCTCGACAAATACCGCCCCGGCGGCCGGTTCAGCCAACCGTCGGCGTCGTAAGGTCGGCAGACGGGGGCAGCGCGGCGTCAGGCGGCGCCGGCGCCGTACACCCACCACAGCAGCACGCCGCCCAGCAGGATGCGGTAGACCACGAAGGGGGTGAAGGACGCCCGCTTCAGCCAGCCGATCATCAGCACGATGGCCGCGAGAGCCACGGCAAAGGACAGCGCCGCCCCGACCAGCGCTTCATGCCCGAGCACCACGTTGCCGCTCTCGTAGAGGTCATAGCCGGCCAGGCTGCCGGCGCCGAGGATGGCGGGGATGGCCAGCAGCAGGGAGAAGCGGGCCGATTCGACGCGCTCGAAGCCGAGGGCGCGGGCCGCGGTCATGGTGATGCCGGAGCGGCTGGTGCCGGGGATCAGCGCCAGCACCTGGGCCAGCCCGATGACCAGGGCCGCGTTGAAGGTCATGTGCTCGATGCGCCGGAAGGTCATGGCGCTGCGGTCGGCGATGTAGAGCACGATGCCGAAGCCGATGGTCGCCCAGGCGACCACCGCCGTGTCGCGCAGGATGGCGGCGACCTGTTCCTTGAACAGGCCGCCGACCAGCACCAGCGGCAGCGAGCCGACGATCACCAGCGCGGCGAGGCGCGCCCCCGGGGTCCAGCGGCCCAGCGCCAGGCGGGCGATGCCGCCGGCCATCTGGCCGACTTCCCGCCAGGCATAGAGGCAGACCGCGGCCAGCGTGCCGACATGGACGGCGATGTCGAGGGTCAGGCGGTCGCTCTCGGCCTGCTCGATGCCCGCCATCCCGGCGGCGTCGAAGGCCTCCCAGGCCAGAACCAGATGGCCCGAGGAGGAAATCGGCAGGAACTCCGTGATGCCCTGAACGACGGCCAGAATAACGACATGCAGAAGCGACAAGGGCGGATCCCAGTAGCAGCAGTTTCCCGGTGGCCGCGGCTTGCGGAGCTGCGTTGTCGGGCGACCGCCGGCTTATAGCACCCCTTGGTTAACGATCTCATCCGCCAAATTGGTCTCGGATCGGACCTAAATTTACGGAAAGCTGTATCAGAGAGGTGCGGTTTTCTGCTATAAATCGCCCATCAAAAGGGAGATAGGTAATATGAGCTGACCTATTTCTCGTTTTTCCTCGCAAGCCGCGGGGCCATCGTCTATAGACGGGCGCCCGCCACGGCGGCGGTTTCATCGCGGATATCCCGGAAAGGCGCGGCACGGCCTCTTCCCGGGCGCGGGGTGGCGACGCTGCCGGGTGGCGCGGAACGAAAAAGAGTCTTGGGGACCGATACCTATGGCCAGCCGGATGCTGAAGTTCGTGAAGCTTGCGCGCGCGATGCCCGACAAACGCAGCGCGGAGACGCGGCGCCACGACTTCGACGAGATCTATGACGAGTACGATCCGCAGGCGGCCGCCAGCCAGGCCAGCCGCTGCTCCCAGTGCGGCGTGCCGTTCTGCCAGGTGCACTGCCCGCTGCATAACAACATCCCCGACTGGCTGATGCTGACCGCCGAGGGCCGCCTGCGCGAGGCCTACGAGATGTCGCAGTCGACCAACAACTTCCCGGAGATCTGCGGCCGCATCTGTCCGCAGGACCGGCTCTGCGAGGGCAACTGCGTCATCGAGCAGGCCGGCCACGGCACGGTCACCATCGGCTCGGTCGAGAAGTACATCACCGACACCGCCTGGGAGGAGGGCTGGGTGGTGCCGGTCAAGCCGCCGCGCGAGCGCGCGCAGTCGGTCGGCATCGTCGGCGCCGGCCCCGGTGGGCTGGCCGCCGCCGAGCAGCTGCGCCGCAAGGGCTATCAGGTGCACGTCTACGATCGCTACGACCGAGTCGGCGGCCTGATGATCTACGGTATTCCCAACTTTAAGCTGGAGAAAGACGTGGTCGAGCGCCGCGCCGACCTGCTGGCGCGCGGCGGAGTCACCTTCCATGTGAATTGCGACGTCGGCACGGCCGAGAGCTTCGCCGCCCTGCGCCAGCGCCACGACGCCGTGCTGATCGCCACCGGCGTCTACAAGGCGCGCGACATCAAGGTGCCGGGCGTCGGCCTGGAAAACATCTTCCCGGCCATGGACTTCCTCACCGTGTCCAACCGCAAGGGTCTGGGCGACGCGGTGCCGGCCTTCGACGACGGAACTCTCAACGCCAAGGACAAGGCGGTGGTGGTGATCGGCGGCGGCGACACGGCGATGGACTGCGTGCGCACCGCCGTGCGCCAGGGCGCCCGCTCGGTGAAGTGCCTCTACCGCCGCGACCGCGCCAACATGCCGGGCTCGCAGCGCGAGGTCGCCAACGCCGAGGAGGAAGGCGTCGAGTTCCTCTGGCTCTCGGCGCCCGAGGCCTTCCTCGGCAACGGCAAGGTCGATGCCGTGCGCGCCCAGCGCGTCCACCTCGGCATGCCCGACGCCACCGGCCGCCAGACGCCGCAGATCATCGAGGGCTCGAGCTTCACGGTGGAGGCCGACATGGTCATCAAGGCGCTCGGCTTCGACCCGGAGGACCTGCCGAACCTCTTCGACACCGAGGGGCTGGCGGTGACCCGCTGGGGCACGCTGCTGACCGATTTCAAGACCAAGATGACCTCGCTCGACGGGGTCTTCGCCGCCGGCGATATCGTGCGCGGCGCCTCGCTCGTCGTCTGGGCGGTGCGCGACGGGCGCGACGCGGCCGAACAGATGCACAACTACATGCAGGCCAAGGCGGGCGCCACCGCCGCGGCGGCCGAGTAGGCCTCGGGGGAGCACAACAAGATGACGGAACAACGATCCCTCACACCGGCCGGGCAGCGCGAGAACTTCGCCGCCGCCTGGAAGCGCAATGCCGAACGGCTCAGCAGCCAGGGCCTCTACGACCCGGCCGAGGAGCACGACGCCTGCGGCGTCGGCCTGGTCGCCTCCATCGACGGCAAGCCGCGGCGCGACGTGGTGGTCGCGGGCATCGAGGCGCTGAAGGCGGTGTGGCACCGTGGCGCCGTGGATGCCGACGGCAAGACCGGTGACGGCGCCGGCATCCACCTGCAGATCCCGCAGGACTTCTTCCGCGAGCACGTCGCGCGCACCGGCCACGAGCCCGGCAACGAGGCGCTGGCCATCGGCATGGTGTTCCTGCCGCGCACCGATTTCGGCGCGCAGGAGCGCTGCCGCGTGCTGGTCGAGCGCGAGATCCTCAACTTCGGCTATCGCATCTACGGCTGGCGCCAGGTGCCGGTGAACACCGAAATCGTCGGCGAAAAGGCCAACGCCACGCGCCCGGAGATCGAACAGGTGATGATCGCCAACTCGCGCGGCGTACCGAACCCGCAGTTCGAGATCGACCTCTACATCATCCGGCGCCGCATCGAGAAGGCGGCCGAGCAGGAGTCGATCCAGGACTTCTACATCTGCTCGCTGTCCTGCCGCTCGGTGATCTACAAGGGCATGTTCCTGGCCGAGCAGCTGTCGTCCTTCTATCCCGACCTGCTGGACGACCGCTTCGCGTCGAACTTCGTCATCTTCCACCAGCGCTATTCGACCAACACCTTCCCGACCTGGCGACTGGCCCAGCCCTTCCGCATCCTCGCCCACAACGGCGAGATCAACACGCTGAAGGGCAACGTGAACTGGATGAAAGCGCACGAGTGCCGCATGGCCTCGGAGACCTTCGCCGACCACGTCGAGGATCTGAAACCGGTGATCTCGGAGGGGCTTTCCGACTCCGCGGCGCTCGACGCGGTGGCGGAACTGATGGTGCGCGCCGGGCGCGATCTGCCCATGGTCAAGACCATGCTGATCCCGGAAGCCTGGGGCCAGGATCCCTCCATGCCGCAGTCGCACCGCGACCTTTACAGCTACTGCAACGCGGTGATGGAGCCCTGGGACGGCCCGGCGGCGGTCTGCGGCTTCGGCGGCCGCTGGGCGGTGGCGGGCCTCGACCGCAACGGCCTCAGGCCGCTGCGCTACACCATCACCAACGACGGCCTGCTCTTCGCCGGCTCGGAAACCGGCATGGTGCGCATCGACGAGCAGCGCATCGTCGAGAAGGGCCGCCTCGGCCCGGGCCAGATGATCGCCGTAGACCTGGCCGAAGGCCGGCTCTACCACGACGGTGAGATCAAGGACTACCTGGCCGGCCAGAAGCCCTTCGGCGAGTGGATCGTCAACGTCACCTCGATCGACGATCTGCTGCGGCCGGATCACGGCGAGCCGTCGCGCTGGGAAGGCGATGACCTGCGCCGCCGCCAGCTCAACTACGGCCTCTCCATGGAGGACCTGGAGCTGATCCTCCATCCCATGGTGGAGGACGCCAAGGAGGCCGTCGGCTCCATGGGCGACGACACGCCCCTGGCGGTGCTGTCCGACCGCTATCGCGGCATGCACCACTTCTTCCGCCAGAACTTCAGCCAGGTCACCAACCCGCCGATCGACTCCCTGCGCGAGCGCCGGGTGATGACCCTCAAGACGCGGCTCGGCAACCTGGGCAACATCCTCGACGAGGACGAGGCCCAGCTGCGCCTGCTGCAGCTGGAATCGCCGGTGCTGTCGAACGCCGAGTTCGAGGCCATGGTCAGCCACATGGGCGACACCGCGGCCAGCATCGACTGCACCTTCTCGGTCGGCGGCGGCGAGCACGTGCTCTCCGAGGCGCTCGACCGCATCCGCCAGGAGGCGGAGAACGCCGTGCGCGCCGGCTGCGAGCACGTGGTGCTGAGCGACGAGGCCGTCGGCCCCGCGCGCGCCGCCATTCCGATGATCCTCGCCACCGGCGCCGTGCACACCCACCTGGTGCGCCAGAAGCTGCGCACCTTCGTGTCCTTGAACGTGCGCTCCGGCGAGTGCCTCGACGTGCACTACTTCGCGGTGCTGATCGGCGTCGGCGCCACCACGGTCAACGCCTACCTGGCCCAGGAATCGATCGCCGAGCGCCATCGCCGCGGCCTGTTCGGCGACCGCCCGCTGGAAGACTGCGTGCAGAGCTACATCAAGGCTGTCGACGACGGCCTCCTGAAGATCATGTCGAAGATGGGCATCGCGGTGATCTCTTCTTACCGCGGCGGCTGCAACTTCGAGGCGGTCGGCCTGTCGCGCACCCTGGTCGACGAGTTCTTCATGTCCATGCCGTCGCGCCTGTCGGGCATCGGCCTGCTGGGCATCGAGGATAAGGTCCTGGCCCTGCACGAGCGGGCCTGGAACGAGGACTTCGTGGCGCTGCCGGTGGGCGGCTTCTACCGTTATCGCCGCGGCGGCGAAAGCCATGCCTGGGAAGCGGGCCTGATCCACACGCTGCAGCACGCGGTGGCAAGCGACTCCTATACCACCTACCGCAAGTTCTCCGAAGGCGTGCACAAGCAGCCGCCGAGCAATCTGCGCGACCTGCTGGACTTCAAGGTCGAAGGCATCACGCCGGTACCGATCGAGGAGGTCGAGTCGATCACCGCGATCCGCAAGCGCTTCGTGACGCCGGGCATGTCGCTGGGCGCGCTGTCGCCGGAGGCGCACGGTACCCTCAACATCGCCATGAACCGCATCGGCGCCAAGTCGGACTCCGGCGAGGGCGGCGAGGACCCGAAGCGCTTCACGCCGCGCCCCAACGGCGACAACGAGAACTCGGCCATCAAGCAGGTCGCTTCCGGACGCTTCGGCGTGACGGCGGAATACCTCAACCAGTGCCGCGAGATCGAGATCAAGGTGGCGCAGGGCGCCAAGCCGGGCGAGGGCGGCCAGCTGCCCGGCTTCAAGGTGACCGAGATGATCGCCAAGCTGCGTCATTCGACGCCCGGCGTCATGCTGATCTCGCCGCCGCCGCACCACGACATCTACTCGATCGAGGACCTGGCGCAGCTGATCTATGACTTGAAGCAGATCAACCCGGACGCCAAGGTCTGCGTGAAGCTGGTGGCGCGCTCGGGCATCGGCACCATCGCCGCCGGCGTCGCCAAGGCCAAGGCCGACGTGATCCTGATCTCGGGCAACACCGGCGGCACCGGCGCCTCGCCGCAGACTTCGATCAAATTCGCCGGCGTGCCCTGGGAGATGGGCCTCTCGGAGGTCAGCCAGGTGCTGACGCTCAACCGGCTGCGCCACAACGTCACCCTGCGCACCGACGGCGGCATCAAGACCGGCCGCGACGTGGTCATCGCCGCCATGCTCGGCGCCGAGGAGTTCGGCGTCGGCACCGCCTCGCTGATCGCCATGGGCTGCATCATGGTGCGCCAGTGCCACTCCAATACGTGCCCGGTCGGCGTCTGCGTGCAGGACGAGGAGCTGCGCAAGAAGTTCACCGGCACGCCGGAGAAGGTGGTCAACCTCTTCAGTTTCATCGCCGAAGAGGTGCGCGAGATTCTGGCCCGCCTCGGCGCGCGCAGCCTGAACGAGATCATCGGCCGCACCGACCTGCTGATGCAGGTCAGCCGCGGTGCCGAGCATCTCGACGACCTCGACCTCAACCCGCTGCTGGTGCAGGCCGATTCCGGCGAGTTCCCGACCTACTGCACGCTGCTCGGCCGCAACGAGGTGCCGGAGACCCTCGATGCCCAGATCATCGCCGACGCCAAGCCGCTGTTCGAAGACGGCGAGAAGATGCAGCTGCAGTATTCGATCCGGAACACGCACCGCGCGATCGGCACCAAGATGTCCTCGCTGATCACCCGGCGCTTCGGCATGAAGGGGCTCAATCCGGGCCACCTCACCGTGCGCCTGCGCGGCTCGGCCGGCCAGTCGCTGGGCGCCTTCGCGGTGCAGGGGCTGAAGCTGGAGGTGTTCGGCGATGCCAACGACTACGTGGGCAAGGGGCTGTCCGGCGGCACCATCGTGGTGCGGCCGCTGACCTCCAGCCCGCTGGCCAGCAACGAGAACACCATCATCGGCAACACCGTGCTCTACGGCGCCACCGACGGCAAGCTCTTCGCCGCCGGCCAGGCGGGCGAGCGCTTCTGCGTGCGCAACTCCGAGGCCGTGGCGGTGGTCGAGGGCTGCGGCTCCAACGGCTGCGAGTACATGACCGGCGGCATCGCGGTGATCCTCGGCTCCGTCGGCTCCAACTTCGCGGCCGGCATGTCCGGCGGCATGGCCTTCGTCTACGACGTCGACGACAAGCTGCCGGAACGGATAAATCCCGATAGCGTCGTCCACCAGCGCATCGAGACGGAGTACTGGGAGGCGCAGCTGCGCGAGCTGATCAGCGAGCACTGGCGCGAGACCCAGTCGGCCTTCGCTCAGCAGATCCTGATCAACTGGGCGCACGAGAAGGGCCGCTTCTGGCAGGTCGTGCCGCGCGAGATGCTCGAGCGGCTGGCGCATCCGGTGACCCGCGAGGCGGAAGCGGCGGCGCGGGCCTGAGCCGCCTCTCCGCCGCGCCGGCGGATCGCGGCATCACGCAGGTAACGCTACCCAGCCGCGGGCGAGGCGCCTATAGTCCGCGGCCATGCGTCAGCTCTACCACATCGCCATCGACCCGGGCTGCCGGACCGTCCGTGTGCTGCTGGCCGAAAAGGGCCTCGATTGCGAGCTGCGCACCGAGAAGGTGTGGGAGCGCCGCGAGGTCTTCCTGCGTCTCAACCCGGCCGGCCAGGTGCCGGTCTTCATCGACGAGGACGGCACCACCATCGCCGGCGCTTCAGTGATCGCCGAGTACCTGGAGGAGGTCTATCCCACCCCCTCGCTGCTGGGTCGCGATCCGATCGACCGTGCCGAGGTGCGCCGCCTGGCGGTCTGGTTCGGCGAGAAGTTCCACCGCGAGGTGACGGCAAACCTGGTGGACGAGAAGATCATGAAGCGCTTTCTCGGCCTCGGCACGCCCAACTCCGGCGCCATCCGCGCCGGGCTCGCCAACATCCACTATCACCTGGAATACATCGCCTGGCTCTGCGACCGGCGCCGCTGGCTGGCCGGCGACGCCTTCTCGCGCGCCGACATCACCGCCGCGGCCGAGATATCGGCGGTCGACTACCTGGGCGACGTGCCCTGGGCCGAGCACACCGGCGCCAAGGACTGGTATGCCCGGGTCAAGTCGCGGCCGTCCTTCCGCGCCGTCCTGGCCGACCACATCTCCGGGGTCCGCCCGCCCAAGCACTACGCCGACCGGGATTTTTAGGGATTGCCCTATTCGACTTTCACGTCGAGCCTGGCGAGGTTCGCCTGGGCGGCGGCGGCGGCCGGGGTGTCGGGCGCCAGGCGGGTGACCCGCAGCCAGTCGTCACGCGCCCCGTCGTCGTTGCCCGCTTCCCGGCGCAGGTTGCCGCGTTCCAGCAGGCCTTCGGGGTTGTCCGGGTCCAAGAGCAGCGCGTTCTCGACGTCGATCAGGGCCGCCTCCGGCTGGCCGAGGAAGCGGTAGGCGCTGGCCCGCAGCACCAGGATGTCGGCGCGGTTCGGCGCGTGGGACAGCGCGCGGTCGAGATCGGTGACGGCGGCGCCGTAGTTGCCGACACTGGCGGCGGTAAAGGCCCGGTCGACCAGCAGGTCGATGTTGTTGGGCTGGCGCGCCAGGCCCGTGGTCTGCACCGCGTAGGCGCGGTCGACCTCGCCGGCGTCCAGCCAGGCCTGCGCGGCCTGGATCAAGCTGGGAATCTGCAGATAGACGTAGGCCGGCTCCAGGCTGCCGGCCAGGGTTTCCAGCTCCTGCCCGGCAGCGGCGTAGTGGCCGAGGCGCAGCAGGGCCACCGCGGCGCAGTGCCGCGCCGGGTCGCTGCCGCCGAGGTCGGCCCAGGTCTGGGCCTGTTCGAGCGCCTCGTCGGGCGCCGTCTCGGTGAGATTCATGCAGTTCGCGTAGCGGGCGGCCTGGATCTCGTCGCTGCTCTGCGCCGCGGCGAGGGCCGGCAGCAGGCCGAGCATGGCCGCCAGGGCCGCGACCAGGCGGCCGCCGGGTGTGATCCTCTTGGGACGTTGCATCTCGTCTCTCTGGCCTTGACCCGGCCGGGCGCCCTATGGTGCCGCCGGCCGCGCAGTCTCGCGCCCATCTATAGAAGAGAAGCCCGGAGGTTGAAACCGCCATGTCCGTCACCGCCCCCGCCGCGCCGGGACGCCTGTTCTGCTTCGGCCTCGGCTTCAGCGCCCTGGCCCTGGCCCGGCGCCTCAAGGCCGCCGGCTGGGCCGTGGCCGGCACCACCCGCGCGCCGGACAAGGCAGCGGCGCTCAAGGGCGAGGGCCTCGCGGCCCAGATCTTTGACCGCGACCATCCGCTGGCTCCGGCGGCGCTGGCCGGTACCACCCACCTGCTGGTCAGCATCGCCCCGGATGAGGCCGGCGACCCGGTGCTGGATCTCCATGAAGCCGACATCGCCGCGCTGCCCGGGCTCAGGTGGATCGGCTATCTCTCGACCACCGGGGTCTACGGCGACTGGCAGGGCGCCGAGGTCGACGAGACCTCGGAACTGCGCGGCGCCAAGGGGCGCAACCGCCGCCGCATCGCGGCGGAGGCCGCCTGGCTGGCGCTGCAGGCCGGGCGCGGTCTGCCGGTGCATGTCTTCCGGCTGGCCGGCATCTACGGGCCCGGGCGCTCCGCCCTCGATCAGGTGCGCGCGGGCCGGGCCCGGCACATCGACAAGCCCGGCCACCTGTTCAGCCGCATCCACGTGGACGACATCGCCGCCACGCTGGAGGCCTCCATCGCCCGCCCCGCTCCGGGCCGCATTTACAATGTCTGCGACGACCTGCCGGCCAGCGCCGCCGAGGTCACCGCCTATGCCTGCGAACTGCTGGGGGTCGCGCCGCCGCCGCTGATCCCGCTGGAAGCGGCCGAGCTGTCGCCCATGGCGCTCAGCTTCTGGCAGGACAACCGCCTGGTCTCCAACCGGCGCCTGCACGAGGAACTGGGCGTGACGCTGGCCTATCCCGACTACCGGGCCGGCCTCAGGGCGATCCTGGCGGCCGAATCAGCCTGAATCCTACCCCCGAAGGGCCGAACGTCCCCGCCTTTGCCGGGGTGTCCCTCGGCAGCTGCCTGGTCTAGGCTTGCCGGGGAGCCACTTCACCGGGGAGGGCCTGGCCGATGACGCTGCTCGATTCCCTGCTCGCCTTCGCGCTTACCCTCGCCGCCCTGGCGACGGTCGTGACCATCCTGCTGGAGATCTTCATCCGCTGGCTCGGCCTCAAGCGCCGCGGCCAGGTCGAACTGATCGGCCGCCTGCTCGATCACGGCGTGGCGGCGCACCTGCCCGATCAGCAGGCGCGCTGGCAGGCGATCCGGGGCATCCTCGAGAACCCCTTCTCCGCCACGCCCATGGCCGCCCAGCAGGCGGCGCAGGGCTACGGCGGTCGCGCGGCCGGCGGGATCTATACTGAGGTTTCGCTGGAGCATGTCCTGCGTCATCTGCTCGAATCCCCGGCGGCGGCGTCTCTGCTGCAGCAGGCCGAGAAGGATCTGACCGACCAGCTGCAGATCCTCTCCAACCGCTTCGACGAGTTCAGTGCCGCGCTGGCCGCCGACTTCAAGCGCCGCGCCCAGATGTGGTCGATCCTGGTCGGCATCGGGCTGGCGCTGGTGATGAACATCGACGGTGTCAGGCTGCTGCAGGGCTACCTGCAGGATCCGGAACTGCGCCAGAGCGTCATCGAACGCCTGCCTTCGTCTCCCGACGCAGAGCAGCGCGAGACCGAGACGGACGTCGACGCCTACGTCGAGGACCTGAAGAAGAGCCTTGCCGGCATCAGCGAGCTCGCCCTGCCGATCGGTACCGGCTATTTCCCGCACTGCTATCTGCCGCTGGTCACTGCCGAGGGGGCGATCCCACCCGATCCGCTGTGCCGCCCCGAGGCGGGCAGCGAGACCCTGCCGGCCTTCGTGCTCTGGCTGCTCAAGGCTGTGGTCACGGGCATGCTGATCGGCCTGGGCGCGCCCTTCTGGTACGACGTGGCCCGCCGCCTCGCGGCGGTACGCACGGCTTTCGGCGGCAAGCCCGCCGCTGAGGAGCGCCACCGCGGCCTCGACGCCCGCGAACCGGAAGAGCGCGAAGAACTGATCGATCGGGTTATAAAGGATGCCAGGGTCGTCGCCGCGCAGCGGGCCGGCGCCGGCGATGCGGGAGCCTGAAGGCACAGCGAAAACAGAAAAGGGGGACGTCATGCGTAGCTTGAGGGCCTTGTTCCTGCTGCCGCTCGCGGCGGGTCTGCTCGGCTGCGAGACGCCGCAGCAGCATGCCGAGCACATCGAGCTGAAGGATCGAGGCGTCAGCGTGGTCGCCTATCCGACTCAGATCCGTGGCGCCTACGTCTTCAATCCCGGCAGCGACAACCGGTTTTGCGCCGAGCCGCCGCCGGATGTTGCGCTCGACTCGCTGCAGGACATTGCCGGCAAGTTGAACCTCAAGGCGCCGGAGGTCGGCGAAGCGGGCGGCGAACTCAGCGCTAAGATCACCGCGGACGTAGTGCAGCTGGCCGGCCGCAGTCAGTTGCTCTCTCTGGCACGCGAGATGCTCTACCGGGCCTGCGAGTTGTCCAACAACAGCAAAGCCGACACGGCGGAAAGCATCGCACTCTACCAGGCGGTGGTTGCGCTGGTGCGTGATCTGGGCCAGGCGGAGAAGGACCTGGCGGCGGCCGAGCGGTTGCGTGCGGTCGCGGCCATCGAGGGGCGCAGCTCGAAGATCGACGCCATCATCTCCAAGGTGGCCGGGCCCGCAGGTGCGGTGCGCGCGGCGGATCTCAGCGCGCTGATCGACAGCACCGGCAACCCGACGGTGACCGGTCTGAAGAACGCCCTGGCCGCCCAGACAACCGCTGCCGGCCTGCGCTCGGTGCTGCTGTCGCTGGGCGACAACGTGGTCGATCCCCTGTTCGACGCGGCGACACGCTAGGACGGCAGACGAGGGAAAGGAGCAGAGCCATGGCGCTCATGACGATCCGCGTCTTCAGCGATCAGCAGAAGGCCAAGCAAGCGAAGACCGAATTGGAGGTCAGCGGCCACACGGTTGAGGGGCCGACGCAGCATTCCCCGGCCATCTGGGACGCCTCGCAGGCCGGCGCCGGCAGCGACAGCGTCGCCACCGGCTGGGTGGTCATCGCCCGCAAGTAGCGCTTCAGGCGAGCCGGGCCGTCAGTTCTTCGATGCAGACTTCCAGGCGCCGCATGTCCTGCGGTTCCGACAGGCGGTGCGCCGCGTTCTTGACCAGCGTGACCTCCACGTCGTCGCTCTGCAGCGCCTCGGCGAGGCGCAGGCTGGTCTGCCACGGCACGTCGACGTCGGCCATGCCGTGAATCAGGCGCACCGGGCAGCTCAGCGGGATCGGAGCGCCCAGCAGCAG
>JBFGUI010000034.1:0-21737 GCA_041565695.1 Kiloniellaceae bacterium | reverse complement strand
GACCGCGTAACTCGCGGAAAAGAGTCGACAATTTCGACTCCTCGCAACATCCAATAATTACTATATATCAATAAGTTAAATCGTGGCGGAGGGGGTGGGATTCGAACCCACGATGGGCTTCCACCCATGCCAGTTTTCAAGACTGGTGCCTTAAACCACTCGGCCACCCCTCCTGCCGTCGGCGCAACGGGCGCCGCCTTGGCGGTTCGGAGAGTTAGCAAAGCGGCCGCCGGCTGGAAACCCTGAAATGCTCCTGCCGGCAGGATCAGCCGGGCTATACTGTTGCGGCGCAACAGGTCTCGGGTCAAACTCCCCGCTGGCCAACAAGCACTCAAGAACTTCAGGGGGTGCGGTCATGATGAAGCTTTCACGTCGCTGACTTTTGGCGTCCGGTGCAGCGGCGGTCGGCGCCGCTGCGCTGCCCGGCAACCCGGGTCCTGGCGGCCGAACCCATCCGGGTCGGCGCCGTGCTGCCCTTCAGCGGCGGACTCGAGCTGTTCGGCAACCAGGCCAAACTCGGGCTCGATCTGGCAATGAAGGAGATCAACGACGCCGGCGGTATTCTGGGCCGGCCGCTGAAGATCCTCTACGAGGACAACAAGATCGACCCCAAGACTTCGGTGGAAAAGGCGCGCACCTTGATCGGACGCGACGGCGCCGTGGCGCTGACAGGTCCGATCCTTTCGTCCTCGCGCGATGCCATGGCGGCCACGGTGAACCGTTCCAAGGTACCGCTGCTCTATGCCACCAACTACGAGGGCGGCGCCTGCAGCCGTTACATCTTCTCCTTCAACACCGTGCCGAACCAGGAACTGGCCAAGCTGCTGCCTTACATGCACGAGACCTTCGGCGGCAGCACCTATATGTTTGGCGCCGACTATGTCTGGCCGCAGCAGATGTTCGCGGCCGCCAAGAAAATCGTTGCCGACCTCGGCGGCAGCACGGCAGGCGAGGAGTTCACGCCCTGGGGCGTGAAGGAGTTCGCACCGGTAATCCGCCGCATCGCCGACAGCGGCGCCAAGGCGCTGCTCTTCACGCTGCCGGGCGGTGACGGCATCACCTTCATCAAGCAGGCCGAGGCCTTCGGCCTCTTCGACAGGGTGACCGTGGCCTTCCTCGGCTTTGCGGAGACCTATCTGGGCGCCTTCGGCCCGGGCGGCGGTCAGAACATGTGGGTGACCGTGCCTTTCGTCGCTTCCGGCAGCCAGCCGGGTGTGAACGACTTTGTCGCGCGCATTCGCGCGCAGGCCGGCAACGACGTGCCGATCTCCCATTACGTGGTGACCCACTACAACGCGATGAATGCCCTGCGCGATGCCCTGCGGCGCCAGGACGCGGTGAACCCGGAGGCTGTGGTCGATGGTCTCGAGGGCTTGACCGTTTCCACGCCGACCGGTCCGGTCAGCATCGGCGGTGTCGATCACCATGTCACCCTGCCGATGTTCCTGGCCAAGACCGAGGGCGCGGGCCTGGTCACGGTCGAGGACCTCGGCCGCATCTCTCCGGAGGCCGGCTGCGGTTGATCTGAGATTTGCCGCCGATTGCTGCAGGAACAACCTGCGCCCTTTGAGGTGCGTAGCTGGTCTGTCGCCCGGCGCAGCCCTCACGCCGGGCGCGACATCGCCTCCAGCACCATACGCTGGTGGTGCTGTACGCCGTGCTCGCTGGTGCCATTGCCGCTGCCGTCGATCATCAACCGGCCGGGCCGGTATCCCCGACTGCGCAGGCCCACCTGCACACTCTCGCAGATTGCGGTGTCCTCGACCTGGACGAAGTTGGCGCGAAACTCGATTGCGGCCCGGTTGGCATCGCTCAGCTCATCACCGAGCACATACCAGTCCTCGATGTAGCGAGTCGTGCCCACGTCGATTGGCACCCAGCGCATGACGTTGAGGTGGGCGGGGTACACCTGCAGGGCGGTGTACGGGAAGAAGATCCACGCGCGATACTGCTTGGTGACCCGCAGCGGCGCGGGAACCTCGCTTGCCATCTCGCCCCTGGTGGTGGTCGAGTGGATCTGGTAGCGGCCGCGGACGTCGACACGATAGTTCTCGACACCGTACCAGGCCTTCATTGCAGTCGGGTGTGCGGTGGTGCAGTGGTAGCACTCGCAGTAGTTCTCCACCGCTACCTTCCAGTTGGCTTTCAACACCTGTGTCATGGTGTGTCGCAGCTTGAGGTCGACCAGCCGCGGCGCACTGCGCAACATGTCGTCCTCGAGCTCGCCCATGAGCTCGCGAAGCGGCTGAGCCTTCGGATCGAGGTTCACGAATACGAACGAGGCGAACTCCTCGACGCGCACTTCGCTAAGGCGGACCGAGCCGACGTCGAAGCCGGGCACGTTGCGGCAGTTCTTCGCATGGCGGAGTGCTCCGCTGTTGTCGTAGGACCACGCGTGGTACGGGCAGACGATGCGCTTGGAGATGCGGCCAGCGCCCTGCAGGAGCTGGTGGCCGCGGTGCGCGCAGACATTGAAGAAGGCGCGCACCACGCCGTCGTCGGAGCGGATGACGATGAGGTGCTCGTCGAGCAGCTCGAGGGTGCAGTAGTCGCCCGGCTCGGCGACCTGCGAGACGTGGCACGCGAGCTGCCAACTGCGCGCGAAGATGCGCTCGCGCTCCTGCGCGAAGACCTCCGGCGAGGTGTAGTAGCTGGCCGGCTGCGTGTAGGAGAGGTGGGCCTCGGCGCCGACGGCGGCGGTCGGCCAGGTGACATGGTTCATGGTATTGGCTGCCATCAATTTTATTGATGTCTGGGGCAATGTCCCGTTAGCTGCTGTGGACTTCACCCCCAATCATACAGGAAAGCTAGAGCTCACGGGGATTGGAGACAAGTTAATCGAAGTTGAACTAGGATAAGTAAAACTTGTACATTTGGAACCGGCTGAAAGGGATGTTGGGAGTTCCTCGCGAATGAAGAACCTGCGCCGCGGGCTGCCGCCGATGAGCGGTCTGGTTTCCTTCGAGGCGGTGGCGCGGCTGGCCAGCTTCTCGGCTGCGGCTGATGAGTTGAACCTCACCCAGGCAGCAGTCAGCCGCAATGTCAGGGTGCTGGAGGAGAACCTCGGCGTCACCCTTATCGACCGCGGTGGGCGACGCATGACGTTGACCGCGGCAGGGCGCGACTTCTACGCCGGTGTCGCCGTGCTGCTCGCCCAGCTCCACGACGAGGCACGCCGGGTCCGCGCCAGCCACGCCAAAGCACCGCTAGAGGTGGCAGTCAGCAACGCGATGGCGTCGCTGTGGCTGTTCCCGCGAATGCCGCGCTTTCGGAAGTCCCACCCGGACGCGCGCATCCGGCTGATCTGCTGCGAGACCGACGCCGAGGTGCTCGGCCCCGAGATCGAGGTCGCCATCACCTACGGCAAGGGCTACTGGGCTGAGTACGACGCCGAACTGCTATTCGACGAGGATGCATTCCCGGTCTGCTCACCGGCCTATTTGGAGGAGTACGGGCCCATCGACGGTCCCGAGGACCTGCGGCGCCATACCCTGATCAAGTGCGAATTCAGTCAACCCGACTGGCCCGACTGGCAGAAGTGGCTGCGCCGACAGGGCGTGCGCGATGCTGTCGGACAGCAGTGGATCCGCTTCAACGACTATCGGCTGTCGGTCGAGGCCGCCCGCGACGGCCTTGGCATCGTCCTCGGCGGCACGCAGTTCCTTTGGCGTGACCTGACGCGGCGCACTTTGGTGAAGCCTTTCGAATCATCCATTCCGACCGGTTGGGGCTACTACCTGCTGCAACGCCGCAACACGCCAACCGGTCGAGAACTCGCCACCTTCAGGGCCTGGCTGCAATCGGTAGTGGCCGAGGTACCGAGCGCGAATGCCGCTCCGCGTACTCATACAGGTTCGGACTCTTGGTCGGCACCTGGATAGGCTTCACTCCGGAACTCTCGAGAGTCGAACGGAACTCCGCCGCGTACAGCAGAGCCCAATTGTTGATGATGTGGCAGCCAGGAGATAGGAAGCCGGCTCCGACACCGGTCAGGTTCCTGGGAACCTGAACAATCCAGGGACCGCAAGGCTGGTGCAATAAACCTCTCGGGACCCCTCCCGCCGGTGGCGCGCGGGCGGCACCGCACCGGAGGGTCGCAGAGCTGGCAAAGCCTCCGGCGGCTGGAACCCTGAAATGCCGACGCCGGGACCACAACACGAGCTGCAAGCGCGGGGTGCGCCGGCGGGCGAAGCGTACTATGTTCTGCAGCAGTGCTGTTCCGTCGTCGCGGCGCAGCGCTTTCGGCAAAGCCACAGCAGGAGGCTCACGTGCCCGACAGCTTGGATCTCTCGCTTCTGACCCGCCAGGTGACCGATGCCCTGCCGGTGGCGCCCGTGAAGCTCTCCCTTGGCGCTGAGGCCACCGGCCTGGTCATCGTCGACGAGGTGAACGGCTTTGCCACCGTCGGGGCGGGCAACCTGGCGCCGCCGGCGGAGAACCCGCAGGTGAGCGCCATGGTGGCGGAGAGCGACCGCCTGGCGCGGGCCTTCGCCGCGCAGGGCTGGCCGATCCTGGCCTTTCTCGACACCCACGTTCCGGGCAAGCCGGAGCCGCCCTATCCGCCGCACTGCGAGGCCGGGACCGGGGAGGAGAATCTGGTGGCGGAACTGGCCTGGCTGGAGCAGGACGCCAACGCGACCCTGCTGCGCAAGGACTGCATAAACGGCTTCGTCGGCGCCATCCAGGCCGACGGCAGCAATGCGGTGGTCGACTGGGTCAATGCCGAGGAACTGCAGCGCCTGCTGGTGGTCGGCATCTGCACCGACATCTGCGTCATGGACTTCGTGCTCACGCTGCTCTCGGCGCGCAACCACGACCTCATGCCGAGCCTGAAAGACATCTCGGTCTATGCCGGGGCCTGCGCCACCTACGACCTGCCGAAG
The DNA here is from genome assembly GCA_041565695.1 of Kiloniellaceae bacterium. Classification (GTDB taxonomy): domain Bacteria; phylum Pseudomonadota; class Alphaproteobacteria; order Kiloniellales; family Kiloniellaceae; genus Pelagibius. The sequence goes on along the minus strand of JBFGUI010000034.1, from coordinate 16,854 downwards.
GAGGTCGCCGCTTCGCTCGGCCTGCCGGAGACGGCGGCCCACCCGCAGGATCTGACCCACCACATGGGGCTCTACTTCATGGCCTCGCGCGGCGCGGAGATCGTCGGCGAGGTGGTGCTGCCCGGCTGAGCGCGGCGCACCGCCAGCGCGCCTTCCTCGCAGCGGATGCGCCAGGCCAGCAGTGCGGCATTGGCGATCGAGAAGATCAGCGCGATCTGCCAGGCGCCGAAGGCCAGCGGCAGCACGGCGATCTCCGCGGCCACCACCAGATAGTTGGGATGCCTCACGAAGCGGTAGGGACCGCGGCGCACCAGCGGCGCGCCGGGCAGGGTGATGATGCGCGTGGTCCAGAACCGCCCGAGGCTGGCGATGATCCAGAGCCGCAGCCCCTGCAGCCCGACGAAGAGCGCGAGCAGGCCCCAGTCGGCCGGCTGGGCCGCCGGGACGAAGACGGCCAGGCTGAGCAGCCACAGCGCGTGCAGCGCGACGATCAGCGGATAGTGGCCGGCGCCGATCTCGTGGCCGCCCGCGGCCAGCAGGCGGCGGCTGTTGCGCCGGGCGTAGGCCAGCTCGGCGAGGCGCTGCAAGGCCACCAGGACGAGCACGATCCACAGCAGGCTCATGGCTTCAGGCCTCCAGGATCTGGAAGGCGGCGGTGAAGCCCGGGCCCAGCGCCGACATCAGGTAGCGCCCGCGCATGCCGCGCCGGCGCAGGCGCTCCAGCACGAAGAGCACGGTGACCGCCGACATGTTGCCGCAGTCGCGCAGCACCGCGCGGGCCTCCTCGAGGCCGCCGTCCGGCAGGCCGAAGACCTCCTCCAGCGCGGCGATCACCTTGGCGCCGCCCGGGTGGCAGACGTAGCCGTCGAGATCGTTCCGGCCGAGGCCCTGGCCGGCCAGGAAGGCGTCGACGGCGGGGCCCATGCGCTCGCGGATCAGCGCCGGGATGTCGCGCGAGAACAGCACGCCGAAACCGTCGTTCTCCATCTCCCAGCCCATGACGTCGAGCGACCGGGGCCAGGTGTATTCGCCGCTCGGGCCGAGGCGCAGGCCGGCGCCGGGGGCGGGGCCGCCGGCCGGGCCTTCGAGCAGCACCGCGGCGGCGCCGTCGCCGAACAGGGCGGTGGCGATGACGTTGCTCTTGCAGGGATCGTTGGCGCGAAAGGTCAGGCCGCAGAGCTCGACCACCAGGCAGAGCACCCGGCTGCCCGGACGCATGCCGGCGAGGGCGGCGGCGCGCGACAGGCCGAGCACGCCGCCGGCGCAGCCGAGGCCGAAGATCGGCAGCCGCACGGTGTCGCGCCGGAACGGCAGGCGTTCCATGAGGCGCGCATCGAGGCTCGGCGTCGCGATGCCGGTGGTCGAGACCGTGACGATGGCATCGACCGCCTCGGGACCCAGCCCGGCCTCAGCCAGGCAGGCCTCGGCGGCGCGCGCCAGCAGGTCGACGGCGTTGTCGATGAACAGGGCGTTGCGGGTCTTCCAGTCGCTCGGCGTCAGGTACCACTCGATCGGCACGCAGGAGCGGCGGGTCTCGATGCCGGCATTGCCGAAGGCGGGCAGCAGGCGGTCGATGTCGAGCCGCCGCCCGGCGAAGAGCGCGCGCACCCGGCGCACCACGTCGGCCTGGCGCAGGACGTGGCCGGGCAGGGCGGTGGCGAGGCCCGTTAGGCGGACCGCTGCGGCCTCCTGCGGCAGGGTTTCGGGGCGGCTGCGCTGCGGTGAGTCCAGGTCCAGCATCTCGGTATCGACCTCCCTTGGTGCCTCCCCCTGATTCCTACGGGTCCGGCGCGGCTTCGGTTTCAGTGATCGTTAAGCCGTCTTAAGCAAGGCTCTTAACCCGGGGCTAGGCCAAAGGCGCTACCCTCGGGGCAGCTCAGGACGGGCTTCGTCTTGCCACCGCATGGTAGGTAACCATGGATAAGTGGTTCAGAAACATCGCTTTTGCTGCGGCGCTCTGCGTGATCGGCGGCACCCCGGCCAAGGCCGCGGAGCTGCTCTCCACGCATCCCAGCCACTACGCCAATCCGGGCGCCACCCTGAAGGGCGGCGGCTCGATTCTCGGCCGCAGCAAGCAGGCCCGCGCCGGCTCCAACGTCATCGTCCGCGACGCGGGCGCGCTCCTGGAGCGCTGGCGCCTCAATCCGGACCTCAGCCGCGCCTACAACCGGCGCCTGTTCCGCCAGAAACGCGACCAGTACCTCGTTGCCGTCGTCGACGGGCGCACCTACGGCGCCGCGGTCGGCGGCCACAGCAGCCTCGTCGACCGGGTAAAAATGGCGCAAAATCAAACGGTTTACCTGTTCCGCGGCCAGGGTACGACCGACTGCCGGGTGTATCACCGGACAAAGTGAATCTTTTAATAAAATTCTCTGTTTCGTTAACCTTTTGTTTACCATGTCGGCGCAATACTCCAATCACGGTTCATCGACCGTCTCCTGAAATTGATTGCATCGACCTCTCAAAAGCCCCGCCCTCCCCGGCGGGGCTTTTTTCTGCCCCGGATCCGCCGGCCCCGGGCCGCGGTCCGGGATTTGCCCCCGGGAGGCTGCTTGTCCGCCGCGGGGGCGCCGGTTAGATAGGGTGATCATCGGCCAAGGGACCCAGCGATCCATGCGACTCCTCAGAACCACCATTGCGCTTTTCGGACTGCTGTTGCTCGCCGCTTGCTTTGCGCCGAGCAAGGCTGACCTCCTGAAGAAGGCGAAGGGCGTCAGCTCGCGCCAGGAACTGGAAACGGTCCTCGGAGAGCCCAGCGAGGTCTCCAAGGTCGGCCCCATCGAGAAGTGGACCTACCAGGCCTCCGACGGGCAGGTGATCTTCATCATCGCCGGCGATACCATCACCTTCGAGGTGACGGATTAGCGTCGGGCTGCCCGGTCAGAGCGCCGCCTTGGGCGGCTGCGCCGGCCTGGCTCCGAGCACGCGCTCGCGAATTGAGATGTAGAGGCCGCTGGCGACGATGATGGCGATGCCCGCCCAGGTCCAGGCGCCCGGGAAATCTCCGAACCACACCAGTCCGAGCAGCGTGGTCATGACGATCTCGCTGTAGGTGAAGGGCGCCAGCAGCGAGGCCGGGGCGAAGTCGAAGGACTTGATCAGCATGAAGTGGCCGGTCGCCGCGATCAGCCCCATGGCCGCCATGGCGCCGAGGTCGCTGAGCGACGGCGTGACCCAGAACGCCGGCAGGATGAGGCTCATCAGCACCGCACCGACCGCCGCGGTATAGGTCAGGGTGACCAGCGGCGGCGCCGAGCCGGCGAGCCGCCGGGTGGAGAGGAAATAGAGGCCGAAGACGATGCCGGCGCTGAGCGCCAGCAGGGCCGGCCACTGCAGGGTGCCGAAGCCGGGCCGGATGATCAGCAGGGCGCCGCAGAAGCCGACCACCACGGCGATGCGGCGGCGCAGGCCGACGGTCTCCCCCAGCACCCAGGGCGAGAGCGCGGTGACGATCAGCGGCGAGACGAAGACCAGGGCCAGGGCATCGGCCAGCGGCATGTAGGCGATGGCGGCGAAGAACAGCGCCGTCGAGGCGAGCAGCAGCGCGCCGCGCACCAGTTGCAGCACCGGCTTGGCCGGCAGCAGGCGGGCCGGCCCGTAGCGCAGCAGCACCAGCGGGAAGATCAGGCAGAAGTGAAAGAAGTAGCGCGCCCAGACCACCTGCAGCACCGGCAGGTGGCCGCTCAGGTGCTTGGCGATGGCGTCCATGAAGGGGACCACCGACATGGCGCCGACCACCAGCAGGATGCCGACCAGGGGACGCTCCGGCGGCGCGCTCTGCGCCGCGGTCGCGGCGGGCTGAGGGGGGCGAGCGGCCATGCGCGGGGCTGCCTTTACCGAAGCTTTACGGCGGATTGCCAAGGTTAATGGGCTTGTGGCACAAGAGCCCCTTGCAAAGGCGTCTGCGCCTTTGGCGAGCCTCAGCCCCGGGAGTTGTACCCCAGCGTGGGAGATCGGCAAGTGAGTCTTTTCAATCGGTTGCGCCGCGCCGCGGCGGCCGTGCTGCTCGGCGCCGTCATGCTGCCGCTCGCCGCCTGTGCCCAGAGCCCTGCAGCAACGCCCGAGCCGGCGGACTTCGACACCTGGCTGGCCGGCCTGCGGCAGGAGGCCCTGGCCCGCGGCATCCGGGCGCAGACGGTGGAAACCGCCCTGGCCGGCCTGCAGCCCCTGCCGGATGTGATCAGCCGCGACCGCAGCCAGCGGGAGTTCACCCTGACCTTCACCCGCTATATGCGCGGCGCCGTCACCGAGGGGCGGGTCGAAAAGGCGCGGCGCCTGCTGCAGCAGCACCGCCCACTGCTCGAGAAGGTGGCGGCGCAATACGGCGTGCAGCCGCGTTTCCTGGTGTCCTTCTGGGGCCTGGAAAGCAACTTCGGAGAGCACACCGGCGGCTATTCGGTGGTCGCGGCGCTGGCGACCCTGGCTCATGAAGGGCGCCGCCACGATTTCTTCCGTGCCCAGCTGCTCGACGCCCTGCAGATCCTCGACGAGGGCCACATCAGCGTGGCGGAGATGACCGGCTCCTGGGCGGGCGCCATGGGTCAGCTGCAGTTCATCCCCTCGACCTTCGTCAACTTCGCGGTGGACTACGACGGCGACGGGCAGCGCGACATCTGGCACAGCCTGCCGGACATCTTTGCCTCCGCCGCCAACTACCTGTCGCAGGAAGGCTGGCGCGGCGACCAGACCTGGGGACGGCAGGTCACGCTGCCGGCGGGCTTCGACTATGCCTTCGCCGATCTCTCCGACCGCCGGTCGCTGTTTGAATGGGCCGCGCTCGGCCTGCGCGACGGCGACGGCGGGCCGCTGCCGCAGGCCGAGGGCTTCGAGGCCTCGCTGGTGCTGCCGGCCGGCGCCAACGGCCCGGCGTTCCTCGTTTATCAGAATTTTCGCACGATCATGATATGGAACCGTTCGATACTCTATGCCCTCTCGGTCGGGCATCTGGCGGACCGCATCGACGGCGCCCCGCCGCTGAGCACCGCCGCGCTGCCCGACGAGGAGCCGCTGAGCCTCAAGGCGATCGAGGAGATGCAGGCGCTGCTCAATGCCAAAGGCTACGACGCCGGCACCCCCGACGGACTGGTCGGGCCGCAGACCCGCGCCGCCTTGAGGGCCTACCAGGCCGACCAAGGCCTGCCGGCGGACGGTTACCCGACCCAGGCGGTAATCGACCGCCTGACGGGGAGTACGGGCCGCTGAGGCTGGGTTGTTTCGCCCCCGCAGGCGGCCTAGACTACAATATCGAGTAGGAATTGTGATGCAGAGCACAAGATTATGGCAAAGCGCCTGAGACTTGCAGCCCTCCTCGGCCTGCTCGGCCTGCTCGGCGTTCTCGCCGGCTGCGCGCAGAGCGAGCGTACACCCTACACCCCCTCGGTGACCCGGGCGCCCGAAGTGCCGCCGGTGCAGATGGGCACCTACAAGGTCGGCCGGCCCTACCAGATCGCCAACGTCTGGTACTACCCGCGCGCCGAGTACGACTACGACGAGACCGGCATCGCCTCCTGGTACGGCCCCGGCTTTCACGGTCAGGAAACCGCCAACGGCGAGATCTACGACCAGAACGCCATGACCGCGGCGCACCGCACGCTGCCGATGCCCTCGCTGGTCAAGGTGACGAACCTGGAGAACGGCCGCTCGATCCGCGTGCGCATCAACGACCGCGGCCCCTTTGCGCATGGCCGGATCATCGACCTGTCCAAGCGCGCGGCTGAGCTGCTCGGCTTCATGCGCCAGGGCATCGCCAAGGTGCGCGTGCAGGTCCTCGAGGACGAGAGCCGCGCCATGGCCATGGCGGCCGGCGCCGGCCAGGAGGTCAGGGGCGAGGCGCCGCCGGCCGTCCCGGTCGAGACCGTCGCTGTCCAGGAACTGCCGCCGGTTGGCGGCGCGGCCGCCGCGGCACCGCCGCCTGCCGGCACCCGGACGGCCACCCTGCCGTCGGCCGAGGCGCCGGCGCGGCTGCGCACTGCGAGCCTGGTGACGGCCGAGCCCGTGGTCACCCAGGAACCGGTGCGCCGCACCCAGATCTACGTGCAGGCCGGGGCCTTCGCCCAGGTCGCCAATGCGGAGCGCCTGCGCGCCCGGCTGTCGGGTCTGGGCAACGTGCACATCGCCCGCGCGCTGGTCGGCGCGGACTCCTTCTACCGGGTGCGTCTCGGGCCCATGGTGAGCGTCGCCCAGGCCGACCGCACCCTTGCCCTGCTGATCGACAACGGAATCAACGACGCGCGGGTCGTGGTCGACTGAGCGGCGGACACAATTTCGGCGATTTTGCGTCCTAGGCTGCGGCCGGAGCGCCTTTCGCCACCAGGGATACCGGAGAGAAGTTACCGATGAAACGCCTCAGAGTTCTGCTTCTGGCCTTCGGCCTCGCCCTCACGGCAGGCAGCCTGCCGGCCGCGGTCGCGGCGATCGAAACGCAGGCCGAGCAGGCCTTTCTGGTGGATTTCGAAACCGGTGCCGTGCTGCTCGACAAGAACGCGGATGTCCGCATGCCGCCCTCGTCGATGAGCAAGATGATGACCGCCTACATGGTCTTCGAGCGCCTCAAGGACGGCCGGCTGTCGCTCGACGACGAGCTGCCGGTCAGCGAGAAGGCCTGGCGCAAGGGCGGCTCCAAGATGTTCGTCGAGGTCGGCAACACCGTCCGTGTCGAAGACCTGCTGCGCGGAGTCATCGTGCAGTCGGGCAACGATGCCTGCATCGTGCTGGCCGAGGGCCTGGCCGGCAGCGAGGAGGCCTTCGCCGAGCAGATGACCGTCAGGGGCCGCGAGATCGGGCTGACCGACAGCAACTTCACCAATGCTACCGGCTGGCCCGACGACAACCACTACGTCACGGCGCGCGACCTGGCGACCCTGGCCAAGCGCATCATCGTCGACCATTCGGAGTACTATCACTTGTACTCCGAGAAGGAATTCACCTGGAACGACATCCGCCAGGGCAACCGCAACCCGCTGCTCTACAAGAACATCGGGGCGGACGGCCTGAAGACCGGCCACACCGAGGCCGCCGGCTACGGCCTGACCGCCTCGGCGGTGCAGAATGGCCGGCGCCTGGTCCTGGTGGTCAACGGCCTGCCGAGCGTGCGGGCGCGCTCCGACGAGTCCGAGCGCCTGATGTCCTGGGGCTTCCGCGAGTTCAACAACTACGCCCTGTTCAAGGCCGGCGACACGGTGGACGACGCGCCGGTCTGGCTGGGCGACACGGCGACGGTGCCGCTGGTGGTTGCCGAAGACCTGACCGTTACCCTGCCGCGCAACGAGCGCAACGGCATGCAGGTCGCCGTGGTCTATGACTCGCCGATCCCCGCGCCGATCCCGGCGGGGCAGGAGATCGCCAAGCTGCGCGTGTCCTGGCCCGGCGGCGTGCCGGTCGAGGTGCCGCTGCAGGCCGGCGCCGAGGTCGAGCAGCTCGGCCCCTTCGGGCGCATCTTCGCCAGCATCAAGTTCCTCGTGCTCGGCGCGCCCTGAGCCGCGCCTAAGGTGAGTCCAGACCCCGTGACTGCGCGCGGCCGCTTCATCACCCTGGAAGGCGGCGAGGGCGCCGGCAAGTCGACCCAGCAGCGCCGCCTCGCGACCTGGCTGCGGGAGAGCGGTCTGGATGTCGTGGAGACCCGCGAGCCCGGCGGCAGTCCCGGCGCCGAGCAGATCCGCCAGCTGCTGGTGACCGGCGAAGCCGGGCGCTGGGACCCCATGACGGAGGCCCTGCTGCATTTCGCCGCGCGGCGTGACCATCTGGTCAAGACCGTGGCCCCGGCCCTGGCGCGCGGCGCCTGGGTGGTCAGTGACCGCTTCGCCGATTCCACCATGGCCTACCAGGGCTACGGCCACGGCCTCGGCCGTGAGAAGATCGCGGCGCTCTACGCGCTGGTGGTGGGCGAGACCCGTCCGGACCTGACCCTGGTGCTCGATCTGCCGGTGGCCGAGGGCCTGGCGCGCTCGCACGCCCGGGCCGCGGACCAGGACCACGGCGAGGACCGCTACGAGAACATGGACGTCGCCTTTCACGAGCGGCTGCGCGACGGCTTTCACGACATCGTGGCCCGCGAACCGCAGCGCTGCGTGCTGATCGACGCCGGCGGCGATGCCGACAGCGTGGCTTCGAAAATCCGCGCCGCGGTGATAGAACGCCTTGGAGTGAAGACGGCCTAGTCGGGGGAGCAGGCGGAACTTGGCGAGCAGGAAGACAGCGGAACGGGACAGCGAGGCGGCGGCCTGGCCGCACCCCCGCGAGACCGCGATTCTGCGCGGCCAGGAGGCGGCCGAGGGCGTGCTGCTGCGCGCCCATGCCTCGGGCCGGCTGCCGCATGCCTGGCTGCTGACGGGCCCGCGCGGCGTCGGCAAGGCGACGCTGGCCTACCGCTTCGCCCGCTTCCTGCTGGCACCCGAGGCGGCGGCGGGCGGCGGCCTGTTCGGCGACGCGCCCGACAGCCTGGCGGTGCCAGCGGAGGACCCGGTGTTCCGGCGGGTCGCCGCGGCCGGGCACAGCGACCTCATGACCCTGGAGAAGGGGTGCGACGACAAGGGCAAGCCGCGCAGCGTGATCCCGGTGGACGACGTGCGGCGCCTGTTGTCCTTCGCCCGCATGACGGCGGCCGAAGGCGGCTGGCGGGTCGCCGTGGTCGATGCCGTCGACGAGATGAACCGCAACGCCGCCAACGCCCTCCTGAAGATCCTCGAGGAGCCGCCGCCCCAGTGCATCCTGCTGCTGGTCAGCCACGCACCGGGCAGCCTCATGCCGACCATCCGCTCGCGCTGCTGCCAGCTGCCGCTGCATCCCCTGGAGGAGGCCGTGGTGGCCGACCTCCTGGCCGGCCACTTCCCGGACCTGCCGGGCGAGGAGGTCAGGGCCCTGGCGCGGCTTTCCGAGGGCAGCATCGGCCGCGCCCTGGGGCTGGCGGCCCACGGCGGGCTGGAGCTCTACGGCGAGCTCATCGAGCTGCTCGCCACGCTGCCGCGCCTCGACGTGCCGCGGCTCCACAAGCTGGCGGAAAAGTGGGGCCAGGGGCGCGATCCCCTGGCCTTCCAGACCGGCATGGAGCTGCTGATCTGGTGGCTCGGCCGACTCATCCGGGCGGCTTCCACCGGCCAGGCGCTGCCCCAGGTGGTGGCTGGGGAGGGGGCACTGGCCTGGCGCCTGCTGGAGGGCCGCCCCCTTGCGCAATGGCTTGGCCTGTGGGAGAAGATCAGCCGCCTTTTCGCCCGGACGGAGGCAGCCAATCTCGACCGGAAGCAGGTGGTCCTGACCGCCTTTCTGGATCTGGAGAGCGCGGCTGGCTGACGCCGGGTCTTTGCTGTCGGGTCCCGCTGGCTTGGCAGCCGACCCCGTTGGAGACCCGCGATGACGGCAGGCAAGCCGGCCTACTACATCACGACCCCGATCTATTACGTGAACGACAACCCGCACATCGGGCACGCGTACACCACGCTGGCCTGTGACGTGCTGGCGCGCTTCAAGCGCCTTGACGGTTTCGACGTGCGCTTCCTGACCGGCACCGACGAGCACGGCCAGAAGGTCGAGAAGTCGGCGGCGGCGGCCGGCATGGATCCGCAGGCCTTCACCGACAAGGTGTCGCAGAACTTCCGCGACCTCTCGGCGCTGTGGAAGTTCACCAACGACGACTTCATCCGCACCACCGAGCAGCGCCACAAGGACGCCTGCCAGGCGCTGTGGCAAAAGCTGGTCGCGGCCGGCGACATCTATCTTGGCAGCTACGCCGGCTGGTACGCCGTGCGCGACGAGGCCTACTACGCGGAAAGCGAGCTGACCGAAGGGCCCTCCGGCGCGAAGATCGCGCCCTCCGGCGCCGAGTGCGAGTGGGTCGAGGAGGAGTCCTACTTCTTCAAGCTCTCGGCCTGGGGCGACCGGCTGCTGAGGTTCTACGAGGAGAACCCGGACTTCATCCTGCCGACCAGCCGCCGCAACGAGGTGATCTCCTTCGTCAAGGGCGGGCTCAAGGATCTCTCGATCAGCCGCACCACCTTCCACTGGGGCATCCCGGTGCCGGACGCGCCGGGCCACATCATGTACGTCTGGCTCGACGCGCTGACCAACTACATCACCGCCGTCGGCTACCCGGATGTCGGCAGCGCCAGGTTCAGGACCTACTGGCCGGCCGATGTGCACATGGTCGGCAAGGACATCCTGCGCTTCCATGCGGTCTACTGGCCGGCCTTCCTGATGTCGGCCGGCGTGGCGCCGCCCAAGCGCGTCTTCGCGCACGGCTGGTGGACCAACGAGGGCCAGAAGATTTCCAAGACCGTGGGCAACATCATCGTGCCGGCCGACCTCATCGCCACCTACGGCCTCGACCAGGTGCGCTACTTCCTGCTGCGCGAGGTGCCCTTCGGCAACGACGGCGACTTCTCGCACAAGGCCATGGTCGGGCGCATGAACTACGACCTGGCCAACCAGTTCGGCAACCTGGCCCAGCGCGTGCTGTCGATGATCGCCAAGAACTGCGGCGCCGAGGTGCCGCAGCCTGACGTGCTGGTGCCGGAGGACGAGGCCCTGCTGCAGGCGGTGGCGGAGCTGCTGCCGGCGCTGCGCGCGGAGATGGACCAGCAGCAGTTCCACGCCGCGCTGATCAAGACCTGGGAGGTGATCTCCGAGGCCAACCGCTACATCGATCACGCGGCGCCCTGGGCGCTCAAGAAGACCGACCCGGCGCGCATGGCGACGGTTCTCTACGTGCTGGCCGAAACGATCCGCCGCCTGGCGCTGCTGACCCAGCCGTTCATGCCGGATGCCATGGCGGCCATGCTCGATCAGCTCGCCGTGGCGCCGGAAGCGCGCGGCTTCGCCGAGCTGGAGAAGGGGCTGCAGCCCGGCACGCCGCTGCCCAAGCCGCAGGGCGTCTTCCCGCGCTACGTGGAGGAGGAGGCGGCCTCGTGAGTCCGCGGAGGCTGCATCGCCACCCAGCGTCCTTCGAGACGCGAAGCCGGTCTGGCGACCGGGCCTGCTGCTCAGGATGAGGTAGACCGGTGATGGCACGAAGAAGAGACCTCATGCTGAGGAGCCCCGTCGGGGGCGTCTCGAAGCACGCACGGCGGCCTTCCAGCGAGCAGCCCGGCAAGAAGCGGAAGATCGCCGCATGAGTGCAGCAGTAACCGAACCGGCGGTGGCGGCGCGGCCGCTGGTCGACTCGCACTGCCATCTCGATTACCTGGAGCGCGACGGCGACATCGAGCCCGTGGTGGCGCGGGCGCTGGCCGCCGGCGTCGGCACCATGGTGACCATCTGCACCAAGCTCAGCGAGTTCGAGCGCATCGCGGGCATCGCCGAACGCTTTCCCCGCGTCTTCTGCTCGGTCGGGGTGCACCCCCACGAGGCCGGCAAGGAAGGCCAGCAGACGCCCGACCGGCTCATCGAGCTGGCCGGACGCGACAAGGTGGTCGGCATCGGCGAGACCGGGCTCGACTACTACTACGAACATGCGCCGCGCGCGGCGCAGCAGGCGAGCTTCCGCGCCCACATCGCGGCATCGCGCGCGACGGGCCTGCCGCTCATCGTGCATGCGCGCGACGCCGACGACGACACCGTCGCGATGCTGCAGGAGGAGTATGCCAAGGGCGCCTTTCCCGGCGTGATCCACTGCTTTACCGCCGGGCCCGAGCTGGCCAGGGCGGCCCTCGAGATCGGCTTCTACATCTCGCTGGCCGGCATCGTGACCTTCAAGAAGGCCGACGCGCTGCGTGCCACGGTGCGCGACGTGCCGCTCGACCGGATTCTTGTCGAGACGGATTCTCCTTACCTGGCGCCGGTGCCCAGGCGCGGCAAGACCAACGAGCCGGCCAACGTGGTCTACACCGCCCAGGCCCTGGCGGAACTGCTGCAGGTCTCCTCGGCGGAGCTGGCCGAGCGGACGACGGAGAACTTCTTCCGTCTCTTCGCCCGCGCCACGCGGCCCTGAGGGCGCGGCGATGAAGCTCACCCTTCTCGGCTGTGGCGGCTCCGGCGGCGTGCCGCTGGCCGGGCGCGACCCCGGCGGCTACTGGGGCAACGCCGATCCGAACAACCCCAAGAACCGGCGCAGCCGCGTCTCGGTATTGGTCGAGACGGACGGCGGGGCAGGGCAGAAGCCGGTCCGTTTCCTCATCGACACCTCGCCCGACCTGCGCCAGCAGATCCTCGACAACGGCATTCACCACATCGACGCGGTGCTCTACACCCATGCGCACGCCGACCACAGCCACGGCCTCGACGAGCTGCGCGGCATCGTCTACGGGCGCGGTGGGCCGATCGACGCCTACATGGACGCGCGCACCCACGCGCTGCTGACCACGCGCTTCGACTATGCCTTCGTCTCGAGCCGTTCGGAGACCAACCTCTACCCTGCGCTGATGAACGACCACGTGGTCGCGGGCACCTTCAGCGTTGCCGGCATTCCCGTGCAGTCCTTCGAGCAGGCGCACGGGCCCGATTTTTCCATCGGCTACCGCATCGGCGACATCGCCTATTCGACCGATGTCTCCGCGCTCGACGACAACGCCTTCGCCATCCTCCAGGGCGTTAAGCTCTGGGTGGTCGACTGCCTGCGCGACGATCCGCATCCGACCCATTCCCACACCGAACAGACCCTGGAGTGGATCGCCCGGGTGAAGCCGCAGCGTGCCATCCTCACCCACATGAACGAGCGGCTCGACTACGACGAGCTGCTGGCCCGCTGCCCGCCCGGCGTCGAGCCCGGCTACGACGGCCTCGTGGTCGAGGTCTGAGGAGAGGCGCCCATGCGCGTCCTGGTGATCGAGACCTTCCGCAACGGCGATCCGAAGCCGGTCTACAAGCGTTTTGCGGAACGCGGACGCAGTCTGCCGGATGGCGTCACCTACGTAGATTCCTTGGTGGCGGAAGACGGCGCCCGCTGCTTCCAGCTCATGGACTGCGACGACGCGGCGCAGCTTCAGCCCTGGATCGCCGGCTGGGCCGACCTGGCCGACTTCGAAGTCATCCCGGTGATCGACAGCGCGACAGCGGTGCGGCGTTTCGGCGACGCGTCTCTGTGAGAGCATCGCGCCGCCGGTGCCCCAAACCTCCCTTGTCACCCTCGCACTTGTTGCGAGGGTCCATGGTTCAACTGGCACGGGCCCCTGCGGGCTGGACCATGGATTGCCGGGACAAGCCCGGCAATGACACTGGGGAGAGTGGCGAGCCGCACTCCTACCTGTCGTACCAGAAGCGCTCCGGGCGGTAGATGCCGAACTGGGCGCCCGGGTCCCAGTTGTAGATGCCTTTCTCCGGGACGTTGCGCAGCGCCTTGGCGACCACCACGGGCTGCGGCACCTCGGCGACGATGCCGATGGTGTAGATCTCCTCGGCGTGGATCTTGAGGATCTCGTCCCAGGCGGCGACACGCTCGTCCCTCGACTTGGCGGCGATCCAGGCCTGGTAGAGCTCCAGCAGGCGCTTCGGCTTTTCCATGTCGACCGGCTCGCCGGCGTTGCCGTTGGTTTCGGCGTACTGGCCCCACATCGGCCAGTGGTAGCTGATCTGGCGCACCGGCACGAATTCCTCCGGGCTGGAGAAGGAGGTCGGGATGCCGTTTTCGTAGCCGAACCACATGGCCATCACCGTCTCGCCGGCGAAGATGCGGTTGCGCAGCACCTCGCGCTGCGAGGGCTTGGTGAACAGCTTGACGCCGATCTGTCGCCAGGAGTCGCGGATCAGCTCCAGCACGTCGACCTCTTCGGTGTTCTCGCCGGCGGTCTCGACGATGATCTCCAGCGGGCGGCCGTCGGGCAGCTGGCGGATGCCTTCGCCGTTGCGTTTGGTCAGGCCGATCTCGTCGAGCAGGGCGTTGGCGCGCGCCGGGTCGAAGTCGGCGTAGGCGCGGGCGTATTCCTCCTTGTAGAGGGGGCTGTCCGGCAGCACCAGGTTGTTCGCCTCGAGGCAGAGGCCGTAGTAGATCACCTGGTTGATCTCACTGCGGTTGATGCCGAGCGAAAGCGCCTGGCGGAAGCGGGCATCGCGGTTGAGCTGGCGCCACGCCAGGTCGGTCACGTTCATGTTTGGATAGAGCGCCAGCTGCGAGCCGCGCACGGTCTTCCACAGGCGCACGTCGTACCTGGCGCGCTCCTCGGCCGCCTTCAGGAAGGTGTAGTCGGAGAAGTTCAGGCTGCGCGACTGCAGGTCGGCCTCGCCGGACGAGGTCTTGGCCGGCACCAGGGAGCCGCTGACCACGTCCATGATGAAGCGGTCGATGTAGGGCAGCTGTTGGCCCATGGCATCGATGCTGTGGTAGTAGGGGTTGCGCTCGGCGATGAAGCGGGTCGAGGGCGGCGCGACCACGTTGTGCCACGGCTGGACGGTCGGCAGGTCCGGGTTGGTGGCCTGGTACATGTTGCCGAGGCGGTTGTGCAGCTGGGCCCAGTTGCGGGCGCCGGCGGCCTTGACGGCGGCCTCGATCTTCGCCGGGTCGCCGTACTTCGGATGGAACTGCCTCAGGTAGTGCGCCGGCACGAAGATGTCGAGCGGGCGCGCCGCGGCCAGGTCTGGGATCAGGAAGGGATTGGGCTTGGACCAGCTGTAGCGGATCGTGGTCGCGTCGATGACCTCGACGGTCGGCAGCTCGCCGTCGACCCGGAAGGTGATGTTCGGGCCGACCGGATAGAGCTCCTCGTTGCTGGCGACGTCCTCCCAGAAGTAGCGGAAGTCCTCGGTGGTGAAGGGCGCGCCGTCGGACCAGCGGTGCCCCTCGCGCAGCTTCATGGTGAAGATGCGGCCGTCTTCGACCTCGAGCCACTCCAGCATGTCCGGCACGATGTCCAGCTTCTCGTTGTAGCCGACCAGCCGGGCATAGCCGTAGACGATCAGCAGGCGCACATCCTTGTCGCGGCCCACCAGCATGCGCAGGTCGCCGCCCGGCTTGCCGACGGAGAGGTTCGGGCCACTGACCGAGACCCGCGGCACGGCCGGCAGCCGCTCGGCGACCGGCGGCAGCTTGCCGGCCTCGACCTGCGCGGCGAGGGCGGGGGTTTCCTTGTAGGCCGCGACGCGCGGCGCCTCGGGGGACTCATAGCGCACAACCCCGGCCGCCGCGGGGGCCGCGGCGAGCGCGAGCAGGGCGGAGACAGCCAGCAGCCTGGCCTTCCACATCAACTGGTAGAACATCAAGCGGGTCCCTGAACGTATTGTTATTACGAAGTTTTTTGCCGAATTGCCGCCGATTATAGAGCGGCGGAATGGAAAGCGCCATTTAGATTCACGGGCCCGCCCATGCAGGGGTGTGGCGGTCGTCCGCCGCTTCGCCAGCCGGCCGTCTCTGGCGCGCCGGCGCCGGGCCGCGGGGCGCCGCCGTCCGGCCCGGCAAATTCCCTCCTGCGCCGCAAAATCGTAGAATTCCCACGGATTCGTAGGCTGCGCGCTAGAGCTTTGAATAAGCTTAAGGATTTGTTCATGATGCCATGTGCCGAACGCATTGCTGCGGTGCAGCATATGCGCTCGTCGCAGAGCTCCGATCCGGCCATATAGGACGGGTAGCAAGCACCCTGCGGGCCGTCACGGAACCCACCGCGCACGTCAAGCCTTGCCCCCGGTGCTGAACATCGGATTGCCGCCTCTGGCGGGCGGCTGCAAAGGATGAAGATGATGACCATGATGCAATACAACAACATTCAAGACCCCATTGCCCGGGCCGAAGCCATGCGCGCCCAGGCCATTTCCCAGCTGACCATCGACGCCGTCGAGGGCCTGCGCAGCCTGATCCAGGGCGCCACGGCCAGGCTGAGGGCTTACAGGCAGTATCGGCGCAACTACAGCACGCTGTGGCAGCTGACCGACCGCGAGCTCGACGACATCGGCATCGGCCGTGGCGACATTCCCGCGGTGGCCCGCGGCATCGATCCGCGTCCGCGGCGCGAGGCGGTGGCCGATGTGGCGGCCCAGCGTGTGGCGCTGGCCGAGGCCTTCAAGGCCGAGGCGCCGGCCAAGAAGCCGGCCAACGAGGATCGTCACGAAACAGCCGCTGCCGCGTAAGGCGCAGCACCGCAAGCAGGATCCATCCCGGCGCAGCCGCGCCGGGGCCGCCAGAGGGCCGCGCAGTGCGCGGCCCTTTGTCGTTTGCGCCCGGCGTTCGGCAGCGCGGTGCGGGCGCCGGGGGAGCGGCTGGCGCTCGCAAGCCTGATGACCGGGGGCCGCCGGCCGGCGGTTTCCAGGCCCCCGGCCCACAGCCAATAATTTCCATAATATAAATTATGCGCGAAACCTAAGCTCAGAGGGAGCTTTGCGGATGGCCGCCCCTGCCGGCGGCGTCGCCCTCAAGCGCAGGCCGGCGCCCCGAACCAGCTGGAAATCCAATCGCCGAAGCCCCAGACGATGGTCCCGCTGACGCTGGCGAGCATCAGGTAGAAGGCCTCAAGTTTCTACCGGTCCACCAGGACCGCGAGCGCTGAACGCAGCAAGGCGAGGCGCTGATCGGCCGCAAGCGCGTTGAACTGCGGGCGGCCGTTCTCGTCCGGCGCCTCGAGGTAGCTTTCCAGAGTCGGCCGCGCGGTAAAGAGCGCACCGAAGGCAAAGGCCACGGCCAGCGCCCCGCCGCGTCCGCCGTCGCATTGGGTGCCCAGGAACACGGCATAGAGGATGCCTGCAATGCTGGCGGCGAAGCTCAGGAACATCCAGATCCTGAGCCGCGCCTTCTGACCGAGCTGTGGGAGCCGCATCACTTGCCTTTCTGTTTCTTGTCCGCGGCGCTGCGGGCTGCCCGTCTCAATTTTCCCGCATGCTTGTCCTTCAACTCGTCGAGGCGATCGAGGTAGTCGTGGGGATCGCGCGAGAAGACAACGCCCACCGCGGCCGAGTCGTCGGGTGCGACGAGAAAGAGACCGCGCCAGGCACCGACAGTCAGGTGGTGAT
>JBFGUI010000033.1:0-22288 GCA_041565695.1 Kiloniellaceae bacterium | reverse complement strand
GCTGATCGCCGCCGGCGCGCGCGCCGTGGCGGTGCCGCTCGACGCCGAGGGCCTCTCGGTGGCGGCCGGGCGCCGGCTGGGACCCGAGGCCCGCGCCGCCATCGTCACGCCCTCGCACCACTATCCGCTCGGCACCGCCCTCAGCCTGGCGCGCCGCCTGGAACTGCTCGAGTGGGCGCGGGAGAGCGGCGCCTGGATCCTGGAGGACGACTACGACAGCGAGTACCGCTACGCCGGCCGGCCGCTTGCCTCGCTGCTGGGTCTCGCCGCCGGGCGCGAGGAGGCCGGCCGGGTGATCTACATCGGCTCCTTCTCCAAGGTCATGTTCCCGGCCATCAGGCTCGGCTATCTGGTGGTGCCGCAAAGACTCGTCGATCCGGTGACGGCGGCGCTCTCGGCGCTCGGCGCGCAGCCCACGGCGGTGATCCAGCCGGTGCTCGCCGCCTTCATCGAGGAGGGCCACTTCGCCACCCACGTGCGCCGCATGCGGCGCCTCTATGCGCAGCGCCAGGCGGCGCTGGTAGCGGCGGCCGCGCGCCACCTCGGCGACTTCCTCGAGGTGCCGCCGGACGATGCCGGGCTGCACCTCATGGCCTGGCTGAAGCCGGCCCTGGCCGAGAAGCTCGGCGACCGCGGCGCCGCCGAGGCGGCGGCTGCCGCCGGCATCGCGGTGTCGCCGCTCAGCGATTACTTCATCGGCACGCCCGACCGCCAGGGCCTGCTGCTCGGCTATGCGGCGGTGCCGGAAGACGAGATCGAGAAAGGTGCGCAGCGTCTCGCCGCGGCTTTCGCAGCAGCCGTTCAGACTTCTCAGGGTGCGGTTTGATCGCCCGCGGGATTAGCGTGTCGGAAGTGAAATGTTCTGTAGCGCTGCCACCAGGCCTTTCTCGTCAATCCGTGTGCCACAGAGCGCTCCCTTGACCACGGTATCGATGGCAGCAGGCGGCAGACGACCGATTTTGTCTTCGTCAAGCAGCGTACCAAGGCGCGCGAAGAAGCACTGCTCCTGACCATTTCCAGACGGAGCCGCTGTATAGTGGCCGACGAAGTGCAGGTGGGATTTGCGAAAGAAGGAAACCTTTGAGATCTCCAACTGGTGCTGAAAAGTCTCTGGCTGCTGGCGCACGTAGTAGTGGAACAGTCTCGCCTGTCGCATCTCCAGCATAGTTTCTTCGGGGAAGCTGCCGTCGGGAATACGGGACGTAAGGATGTAGCCCTCGACGCCCTGGGTGCCGTCAAAGAAATAGAGATCTTCAATCCCGGTTTCCGGGGCACGGCGACGGTGCAGCGAGCTGACGGCGATGGGCAGATCCTTTGGCAGTGCCAGATCCGCCTGTGAAACCGGAATCGCAGACCATTCTTCAGAAAGAACGACAGCTTTTGGCTGGACGCCGTCTGGTTGCGCGGTGCAGGCGGCAATGACGACTGCGGCGACGAGAGCGGCAGTGGCAGAGAGGATACTGCCTCGTACCCGCTGGCACCGCATCAGATCGTCCCGATCGGCCGGCGGGAGAGTTCGCGGCGGTAGGCGGCACGATCCGTCACCGCCTTCACCGAAGCGAGGAACTCCAGCAGCACGGACTGCGCCGGCAGGCGCCCGCAGAGAAAGGCCTCGACCACCGTGTCGACGGAATCCGGCTCGCGCTCGATGCTCGCGTAGTCGACCAAGCGGTAGCCGACGCGGGCGACGAAGCAGTCGCGGTGATAGGGTGCGGCGGTCGCCAGGGCGTAGTAGCCCAGGGTGTGCGGGTCGCCGTTTTCGAACGGGAACACTTTGCCGACCTCCAGCTTGTCGGCCGGCGGCAGGGAGAGATCGGCGATGAAGCGACGGAAGGCCGCTTCCTCGCGAAGTTCGTTGGAGACGTTGGTGGAGAAGTGGCCGAAGGCCACCCGCGAGGTGCGGAGGTAGCCCTTCACGTGGTGGAAGCTGTAGAGGTTCTCGAAGACCTGGCCCTCGCCGACGCGCTCGCGCACCGCGCTGATCTCCAGCGGGCTGGTCAGCGGCAGGGTCAGGTCGGTCTCCGCCAGGTCGATGGTCTCGGGTTGTTCAAAGAGAACGAAGCGCTCGCTGTCCTCCTCCTCCGACGCGGCGCAGGCGGCCAGCGCAAGCAGGGCGAAGACCGCCAGCATCCGCCGGGCGATTGCCCGAGCCCTGTTGGACCTGCCGAAACCTGACATCCGCCGCGCGTTCTCCCTTGCCCCGGACCGCCAAGGTAGCAAAGCGCGCTGCGCCTGAGAACGGGGAAGCTGTCCCAAAAAAAAGAACCGGCCCCCCGAAGGGAGCCGGCCCGCAAAACCGTTCTATGTCGCTGGCGCCGATCAGCCGCGGTTCATGCGGTTGTTGATCAGGTCGTCGACCACGCCGGGGTCGGCCAGGGTCGAGGTGTCGCCCAGGTTCGAATAGTCGTTCTCGGCGATCTTGCGCAGGATGCGGCGCATGATCTTGCCGGAACGGGTCTTCGGCAGGCCCGGCGCCCACTGGATCAGGTCCGGCGAGGCGATGGGGCCGATCTCCTTGCGCACCCACTGGACCAGCTCCTTGCGCAGCTCGTCGCTCGGCTGCTCGCCGGCCTTCAAGGTGACGTAGGCGTAGATGCCCTGGCCCTTGATGTCGTGCGGGTAGCCGACCACGGCGGACTCGGCGACCTTCTCGTGGGCCACCAGGGCGCTCTCCACCTCGGCCGTGCCCATGCGGTGGCCGGAGACGTTGATCACGTCGTCGACGCGCCCGGTGATCCAGTAGTAGCCGTCGGCATCGCGCCGGCAGCCGTCGCCGGTGAAGTACTTGCCGGGATAGGTCGCGAAGTAGGTCTGCACGAAACGCTCGTGGTCGCCGTAGACCGTGCGCATCTGGCCCGGCCAGGAATCGGCGATGCAGAGGTTGCCCTCCGTGGCGCCTTCCAGGTGCTTGCCGTCGGCATCGACGATCACCGGGCGCACACCGAAGAAGGGCCGCGTGGCCGAGCCGGGCTTGAGCGGCGTGGCGCCGGGCAGCGGCGTGATCAGGATGCCGCCGGTTTCGGTCTGCCACCAGGTATCGACGATCGGGCAGCGCCCGTCGCCGACCACGTTGAAGTACCACAGCCAGGCTTCCGGGTTGATCGGCTCGCCGACCGAACCCAGCAGGCGCAGGGATTTGCGCGAGGTCTTCTTCACCGGGTCCTCGCCCTCGCGCATGAGCGCGCGGATCGCCGTCGGCGCAGTGTAGAAGATGTTGACCTTGTGCTTATCGCAGACCTGCCAGAAGCGCGAGGAATCGGGATAGTTCGGCACGCCCTCGAACATCAGCGTGATGGCGCCGTTGGCCAGCGGCCCGTAGACGATGTAGCTGTGGCCGGTGACCCAGCCCACGTCGGCGGTGCACCAGTAGACCTCGCCGTCGTGGTAGTCGAAGACGTACTGGTGGGTCATCGAGGCGTAGACCATGTAGCCGCCGGTGGTGTGCAGCACGCCCTTGGGCTGACCGGTCGAGCCGGAGGTGTAGAGGATGAACAGCGGCGTCTCGGCAGCGACCTCTTCGACCGGGCAGTCGTCGGACGCCGCCGCGCAGGCCTCGTGGTACCAGACGTCGCGGCCGTCCTGCCAGCCGACGCTGCCGCCGGTGCGTCGCACCACGAGCACGGTCTTGACCTGGGGGCACTCCTCCAGCGCCTTGTCGGCGTTCGCCTTGAGCGGCACCTTGCGGCCGCCGCGCAGGCCCTCGTCGGCGGTGATCAGGCAGTTGGATTCGCAGTCCTGGATGCGTCCCGCCAGGGCGTCGGGCGAGAAGCCGCCGAAGACCACGGAGTGGATCGCACCGATGCGCGCGCAGGCCAGCATGGCATAGGCCGCCTCGGGGATCATCGGCAGGTAGATGGTGACCCGGTCGCCCTTCTTGACGCCGCGGTCCTTCAGCGCGTTGGCCAGGCGCGAGACGTTCTCGTGCAGCTCGCCGTAGGTGATGTGCTTGTGCTCGGAGGGGCTGTCGCCCTCCCAGATGATGGCGGTGTCGTCCTTCTTGGCGGGCAGGTGCCGGTCGATGCAGTTGTAGCAGGCGTTGGTCGTGCCGTCGGCGAACCACTTGATGGAGACCTCGCCGGGGCCGAAGCTCGTGTCCTTCACCTCGGTGAAGGGCTTGAACCAGTGAATGCGCTTGCCGTGCTCGCCCCAGAAGGCCTCCGGATCGGCAATGGACTGCTCATAGAGCTTGAAATAGCCCGCCTCGTCGCACCAGGCGTTTTCCGCCATTTCCGCGGGCACGGGGAATACTTGATTATCCGACATCGATCGACCGGCCTCCCTGCTAGGGTCTGGTGGGCCTACTTCATCAGTAGGACGGGGCGGCCTGCTGCCCTGATTGCCGCCTTCTTGGGAACTTGTCGCGATTATTTCTGCAACGGGCACTGAAAACAAGGCCTTGCGGCCGGTCGCGCGACCGTCGCCTTAAACCCAGCGGGGAGCCGGGCCAAGCCCCTGAAACCGCAGCAAACGGTCGCCGTCGCGGCTCAGCTCGACCGGCTGCAGCGCCGCGCCCAGGCAGGGCCCGGCCAGGCAGCGGCCGTCCTGCAGGCGGAACTCGGCGCCGTGGGTGGCGCAGAGGATGTTGCCGCTGTCGGCGCTGACGAAGCGTCCGCCGCTGCCGTCGAAGCCGCCCCAGTCGAGAGGGGTGCCCTGGTGCGGGCAGGCGTTGACGTAGCCGTAGGCCTGCCCGCCCTGGCGCACCACGAAGAGGGCGAGTTCTCCGGCGCCCGCGCCGAGGATGAAGCCGCGGCCTTCACCGTCCTCGATCTCCGCGAGGCGGCAGAGCGGCGTGCCGGCCAGGGGGTGGCTCATGGCGGGGGCCTGCTCCTGGCGGGTTACGCGGCGGGTGTCTTGCCCATCTTGCAGATCAGCGCCCATTCCGCCTTGCCGACCGGCAGGACGGAGAGCCGCGACTGGCGTACCAGGGCCAGGTCCTGGAGGCGCGGCTCCGCCTTGATCTGCGCCAGGGTCACCGGCTCGACGAAGGGCCGCACCGCCTTGACGTCGACCATGCCGAAGCGGCCGCTCTCGTCGGTGGGATCCGCATGGTAGAGCTTCACCACCTCGACGATGCCGACGATCCGCTTCTCGTTGACCGAGTGATAGAAGAAGGCGCGGTCGCCCAGCTGCATGGCCTTCATGTTGTTGGAGGCCTGGTGGTTGCGCACACCGTCCCAGCCGGTGGTCTTGGCCTTTACCTGGTCGTCCCAGGACCAGGTGCCGGGCTCTGACTTCATCAGCCAGTAGGCCATCAGGGGAAGACCTTCTTGTAGGCGCTGATGGTGACGCTCTCGAAGAGGCCGGCCTTGGCGTAAGGATCGCCGGCGGCGAAGGCCTCCGCCTCGGCGCGGTCGGCGGCCTCGATGACCAGCATGCTGCCGAGCACCGTCTCGCCGTCGTCGCCGAGCATCGGGCCGCCCACGACGATGTGTTCGAGCTTGCTCTTCAGGTAGTCGAGGTGGGCGGGGCGGTTCTCGGCTCGGACAGGCCCGTGGCCGGGCTTGTCGAGGCAATAGAGGACGAAGTGCATGAAGGCTCTCCCTGAATCGCCAGAAGGTCTGTTGATGTCTCGGACGGCGCCCGGAGGCGGGCGGGCGACACTATGCCGAAAAGCCCTCGGCCTTGAAAGGCCGACCCAGCAGCTCTGCGATGGTGGCGTCGAGGTCGGCGTCCTGGTTGACCACCGCGTCGACAGCTTCGCAGATCGGCATCTCGACCCGGCAGCTGCGCGCCATGGCGATGGTGGCAGCAGCGGAGAAACGGCCTTCGACCACGCCGCGGCTGGCGGCCATCGCGGTGGCGACATCGTCGCCGCGGCCCAGCGCGACGCCGAAGCTGTAGTTGCGCGACTGCGTCGCCGTGCAGGTCAGCGTCAGGTCACCGAGACCGGCCAGGCCCATCAGGGTCTCCCGCTTGCCGCCCCGCGCCAGCACCAGGCGCGACATCTCGGCTAGGCCGCGGGTGATGAGCGCGGCGCGCGCGTTGTCGCCGAGCCGGCGCCCGGCGACGATGCCGCAGGCGACGGCCAGCACGTTCTTGACCGCGCCGGCGATCTCGGCGCCCAGCGGATCGTCGGAGAGATAGGGCCGGAAGCTGCGGCTGCCCAGGGTCACCACCAGCCGCGCGGCGAGGTCCCGGTCGTCGCTGGCGAGCGTCACGGCGGTGGGCAGGCCGCGCGCCACCTCGGCGGCGAAGGTCGGGCCGGACAGCACCGCCAGCGGCCGGCCCGGCAGGGCTTGGGCGGCCACCTCGGTCATCAGCAGGCCGCTCTCCGCCTCGATCCCCTTGGCACAGAGCACCAGCGGGACATCGGCGCCGAGCACGCCGGCCAGCGCCTCGGCCACGGCGCGCAGCGCCTGGGCCGGCACCGCCAGCAGGCAGAGCCGGGCCACGGCGAGATCGGCCAGCCGGCCGGTCGCCTCGATCCTCTCGGACAACGGAATACCCGGCAGGTAGGCCGGGTTCTCGTGGCGCGCGTTGATGCCGGCGACGACTTCGGCGTCGCGGCCCCACAGCAGCACGTGGTCGCCGCCCTGGTCTTTCGGCCGGGCGCAGACATGGGCCAGGGCGCTGCCCCAGGCGCCGGCGCCCGCGACCGCGATGGTCAGGCCGTTACCCACTCTGCCTCAGACTCTCGAGCGGCCAGCGCGGGCGCGCGGCGAAATCCAGCGGGTCGGTGAGCCCGAGCCGCAGGCGCTCGACCCCGGCCCAGGCGATCATCGCCGCGTTGTCGGTGCACAGCCTGGCCGGCGGGGCCACCAGGCGGCTGCCGGCCGCGCGCGCGACCTCTTCCAGGCGGGCGCGCAGGGCGCGGTTGGCGGCCACGCCGCCGGCCACCACCAGCGGCCCGGCGCTGCCGTAGTCGGCGCGGAAGACGTCGATCGCCTTGGCGCAGCGCTCGGCCAGGATGTCGCCCACCGCCGCCTGGAAAGCGGCGGCGAGGTCGGCCGCGGTCTGCCGATCGCCCGCACGCTCATTTCCGTTGGCCAGCACGCCGGCCTTCTCGGCGGCTTGGCGCACCGCGGTCTTCAGGCCCGAAAAGGAGAAGTCGAGCCCGGGGCGGCCCAGCATCGGGCGCGGCAGCTCGAAGGCAGTGGGATCGCCCGTCGCGGCGGCCTTCTCGACTTCAGGGCCGCCCGGGTAGCCGAGGCCGAGCAGCTTGGCGGTCTTGTCGAAGGCCTCGCCCACCGCGTCGTCGATGGTGCCGCCGAGCCGGCGGTAGCGCCCGACCCCCTCCACCGCCAGCAGCTGGCAGTGCCCGCCGGAGACCAGCAGCAGCAGGTAGGGGAAGTCCAGCTTGTCGCTGAGCCGCGCGGTCAGCGCGTGGCCCTCCAGGTGGTTCACGGCGAGGAACGGCTTGTCCCAGGCCAGGGCAATGGCCTTCGCCGTCATCACGCCGACGAAGACGCCGCCGATCAGGCCCGGCCCCGCCGTCGCGGCGATGCCGTCGAGGTCGTCGAAGCCGAGGCTGGCCTGCTGCATGGCCTCCGCGACCAGGTGGTCGATGTGGTCCATGTGGCTGCGCGCGGCGATTTCCGGCACCACGCCGCCGTAGGGCCGGTGCTCATCGATTTGAGAGAGCACCAGGTCGGCACGGATCTCCCCGGCAGCGCTCACCACCGCGGCGGCGGTTTCGTCGCAGGAGGTCTCGATGCCCAGTACGATGAGGTCGTCGGACGGCTTGGTCATGGCGTGCGGACCTTACTGCCTCGACGACGGATTGGCCATGCCCGCGCGCGGGAGTTTCCTTCACCCCGCGCATGCTCTAAAGCTTAGCGCCCATGAGCACAGAAAAGTCCAGCAAACCGCTGCTGCGCCTCGGTACCCGGGGCTCGCCGCTCGCCCTGGCCCAGGCGCAGGAAGTGCGCCGCCGCCTCGGCGCGGCCCATGCCGAACTGGCCGGCGAGGACGCCGTCGCCATCGTTGTCATCAAGACCACCGGCGACCGCATCCAGGACCGCGCCCTCTCCGAGATCGGCGGCAAGGGCCTGTTCACCAAGGAGATCGAGGAGGCGCTGCTGGCCGGCGAGATCGACGCGGCGGTGCATTCCATGAAGGACGTGCCGACCTGGCTGCCGGACGGCCTGACGGTCGAACACCTGCTGCCGCGCGAGGACCCGCGCGATGCCCTTTTCACGCGCGACGGTGCCGGCCTGGCCGATCTGCCGGCCGGCGCGGTGGTGGGCAGCGCCTCGCTGCGGCGCCAGGCCCAGATCCTCGCCGCGCGCCCGGACCTCAAGGTGGTCAACTTCCGCGGCAACGTGGCCACGCGGCTGCGCAAGCTGGCCGAAGGCGAGGTCGATGCCACGCTGCTGGCCGTCGCCGGCCTGAAGCGCCTCGGCGAGGCCGACAGGGTCACCGCCCTGCTGGCGCCGGAGGTCATGCTGCCGGCGGTTGCGCAGGGCGCCATCGGCCTGGAGATGCGCGCGGCCGACGCGAAGACCCGTGCCTGGCTCGATGCCATCGCCTGCCGCGAGACCGGACAGCGGGTCGCCGCCGAGCGGGCCCTGCTGGCCGAACTCGACGGTTCCTGCAAGACCCCCATCGCCGGGCTGGCGGAGCTGACCGACGGCGGCAAGGCGCTACGCCTGCGCGGCCTGGTGGCGCTGCCTGACGGCAGCAAGGTGCACCGCGCCGAAATCAGCGGCGCGCCGGCGGCGGGCCGTGACCTGGGTAAGGCCCTGGGTGAGGAGCTGAAGGCCCTCGGCGGCGCCGACTTCTTCGCCGCCATCGCCGGGCATTGAGCGGAACCGGGGCGCGATGCGGGTCCTGGTCACCCGGCCGCAGGCCGATGCCGCCGAACTGACCAGCGCGCTCGAGGCGCGCGGCCACCAGGTCCTGGTCGAGCCGCTGCTGACCATCCGGCCGCGCGAGACCGTCGACTGGCCGGCCGGCCACCGCCAGGCCCAGGCCCTGCTGGTGACCAGCGCCAACGGGGTGCGGGCCTTTGCGGACCTGGATGTGCGCCGCGACCTGCCGGTCTTCGCTGTCGGCGACGCCAGCGCGGCGGCGGCCCGCAGTCTCGGCTTCGAGCGGGTCGAATCTGCCGCCGGCGACGTGGCGGACCTCGCCGCCCTGGTGCAGGCGCGACTCGACCCCGCGGACGGGCCGCTGCTCCATCCGGCCGCCAGCAAGCTGGCCGGCGACCTGCAGGGCGCGCTGGCGGCGGCCGGCTTCACGGTGCTGCGGCTGGTGCTCTACGACGCCCAGCCGGCCACGACGCTGAGCCCCGCGTGCCGCCACGCGCTCAATGAAGGGTTGATCGACGTCGTGACATTATTCTCGCCTCGCACGGCCGCCAGCTTTGCTAGCTTGGTTGCAGAGGCGGACCTGGCGACGGCCTGCCGCGGAGTCACGGCGCTTTGCCTCAGCCAGGCGGTCGCGGCCCGGCTTTCCAGGCTTTCCTGGGCCGAGATCGTGGTCGCGCCCCGGCCGGAACAGGCCGCGCTGCTGGCGGCGCTGGACCAACTGGGTCAGGATGGGGCCTGACAGGCGCAATTTTTGCGCTGCACCGTACGCTTAAGAAGCGTACAAAGAAGCGTACGAGGTTCGGCGCCGCCGGGGGCGGGGCCGTAGGGGAAAGGGCGGATACGTAAAGGCAAAGATGACAGCATCCGATGGCCAGGGCGGCGAACAGGGCGCCGCGACGCAAAAGGACGGTACGACCCAGGGGGACGCCGCGGCGGAAGCGCCGGCGCTGGTGGTGATCGAGGCTTTCGGCGGCATCCGCCCCATGGCCAAGACACTCGGCCTGGCGGTCTCGACGGTTCAGGGCTGGAAGGAGCGCAGCGCCATTCCCGCCAACCGCCACGACCAGATCCGCGCTGCCGCACAGAAGCACGGCATCACGCTGGATCCGGCGGTGCTGCGGGCCTCGGCGCCGGCCGAAGGCAGCGCCGCGCAGCCGCCGGTGATCGAGGGCAGGGCGACGCCGCTGCCCGGCGCCGATGCGGCGGGCGAGAAGGCCGAGGACAAGGCCACAGCCAAGCCGGAGAAGACGGCGGCTGCGGCCTCGGCGGCGACCACCGCCTCGGCCGCGACCAAGGCCGCCGCCAAGTCGGAGGCCCGCGAGGCCACCACCGCGCCGGCCGCGCGCAGCGGCGGCGGCTTCCTGCCCGGTCTGGCCGTCGGTGTGGTGCTGGCGGCCGCCGTCGCCGGGGCGACGATCTATACCCAGCCCTATTGGGCGCCGCTGCTCGGCGAAACCCGCGGCGCCGGCGACGCTGAAGCGCTGGCCGCGGCGCTGGCCGAGGTGGACCAGCGCCTGGCCGAGTTGCAGGCCAGCCTGCCGCGGGACAATGCGACCGAACTTGCGGCCCTCGGCGAACGCCTGGCGATCGCCGAGGCGGCGCTGTCCCAGGGGGCGGGGCAGGATCCCGAGACGCGCGCCGCGCTGGAATCCCTGAGCGCCCAGCTGGCCCGCATGACCGACCGCCTCGAAGACCTGGAGCAGGATCTGGCCGCCGTGCGCAGTCTCGCCGGCACACCCTCGCAGGAAGTCGTCAGCCGCCTCGGCAGCGAGGCCAAACGCCTCGACGAGATGCTGGCGGCGCAGGCGGACCTGGCGGCGCGCCTCGCCGAGACCGAGGCCGGCCTCAGCGCCGCGCAGGCCGCGCGCGATGCCGCGCCGGGCAGCCGCGAGGCCCTGATGCTGCTCGCCATGCTGCAGCTGCGCGATGCGCTCAAGGGGTCCGGACCCTACGACCAGCCGCTGATCATGCTGAAGAACCTGGCCGCCGAGGACGGCGAACTGGCGGGCATCATCGCCCCCCTGGAGCGGCGCGCCACGGCAGGCCTGCCCAGCCTCAGCGAACTGCAGGCCCGCTTCCCGGAGGCGGCCCGCCGCATCGCCGCCATCGAGGTCGGCCAGGAGGGCGAGGGCTGGTCGGCCGGGGTGCTGCGCCGGCTGTCGGAGGCGGTCAACCTGCGGCCGGTCGGCATGGTCGAAGGCGGCACGCCGACCGCGATCGCGGCGCGCGCCGAAGTGAAGCTCAACCAGGGCGACCTGGCCGGCGCCCTGGCCGAACTCGACGCCCTGGAAGGCGCCGCCGCCGAAGCGGTCGCCGGCTGGCGGGCGGACGCGGAGGCACGCCTCGCTGCGGAGCAGGCGGTCGGTGCCCTCGGCGCGCAGGTATCGCAGCGCTTCGCTGCGCTGGCGGGCGGCTGAGCCATGCGCAGAGCTGTCGTCTTCGCGGTTCTGGCCGCCGCCGCCATCCTCGCTGCCTTCTGGCTGACGCGGAACCCGGGCCAGGTCACCATCGAGTGGCTGGGCTACCGCATGGAGCCGCCGATCGGCCTCGTGGTGCTCGCCGCCGTCGTCTTCTCCATCGCGGTCGCGGTGCTCTACCGAATCATCCGCGCGATCCTCGGCACGCCCGGCGCCATCGGCCGGGCGCTGTCCTCCGGCCGCCGCCGGCGCGGCTACAAGGCGCTCAGCCAAGGCATGGTCGCGGTGGCCGCCGGCGACGCACAGGAAGCCGCGCGCTGGGCGCGCCGCGCCGACGACCTGCTGGAGGATCCGCCGCTCACCCTGCTGCTCTCCGCCCAGGCGGCCCAGCTCGGCGGCGACGACAAGGCGGCGGAAAAGTACTTCAACGCCATGCTGGAAAAGCCGGAGACGCGCTTTCTCGGCCTGCGCGGTCTCTTGATGCAGGCACTGCGCACGGGCGACGACCAGCGCGCCCTTGGCTACGTCCGCCAGGCGCATGCGCTCAGGCCCAAGACGCCCTGGGTGGTGACCAACCTCTTCGAGCTGAGCGAACGGACCGGCGACTACGATACGGCCGCCGCGGCCTTGAAGCAGGCGGTGAAGATCAAGGCGCTGGACAAGCCGACCGCGGACCACCGCGACGCGGTCATCACCCTGGCCAAGGCCGAACGCCTGCTGTCCGCGGGCAAGAAGGACGAGGCCCTCACCCTGGCGCGCCGTGCCGACAAGGCCGATCCGGACCTGCTGGCCGCAGCGCTGCTGCACGCCCGGCTCGCGGTCCAGCGCAAGGCCTATCGCGAGGCCACCAAGGTGGTCGAACGCTCCTGGCCGCGCACGCCCAGCGCCGAGCTGGCGGCGCTCTACCGCGACGCGGCGCCCGAGGCCAAGCCGCTCGACCAGGTCAAGCGCTTCGCCAAGCTGGCGGCCCTCAATCCGCAGCACCGGGAGAGCCACCTGGCGCTGGCCGAGGCCAACCTGGCCGCGGAGCTCTGGGGACAGGCGCGCCACAATCTGGCCGAGCTGGTGAGGCTGGAAGGGGAAAACCCGCCGCGTGCCCAGGTCTGCCGGCTCATGGCGCGCCTCGAGGAGGCCGAGCGCAAGGATGCGGTCAGCGCGTGGCGCTGGCTGGAGCGCGCCGCCGTGGCGCCGCCCGACCCCACCTGGGTCTGCGATTCCTGCGGCGCTGTGGCCGCGCAGTGGAGCGCGGACTGCGGCGCCTGCAGCAGCTTTGACAGCCTGAGCTGGCGGGTGCCGCGCCATGTCGGCCCGCTGCTCGGTGGGGCGGACGCGGATCTGCCGCAGATCGCAGTCCGGCCGCCGGCCGGCCCGACGGCCGGTCCGGCCGCCAACCTGCCGCCGGTAGCCCCGCTGCCGGGCCCGCCGGACCGGGTGAAACCGGCCGGACCGCAGGACGCGCGGGAAACGCCGGGGCCGGAGAGCGGCACGGCCACGCAGGGCAACAGCGTCGACGACGAGGATGACGATTCGGCGGCGGTCGAGGGCTACGTGCCGCGCCGTCCCTAGGCGCCGACCCGCCCGGGCGGCCCCCCTCTGTTAACCCCGGCTTAAGGCGCGCGGGCTTAGCTAAGGCAGATCCGGCGCGCCGCGCCGGGCCTTGCGCTGGCGGCGGCTTCGCCGTAATGTCCGCGCCCAAGGAACCGCCGGGGTCTCGCCTCGGCCGCAGTGCCGCCTTAGCTCAGTTGGTAGAGCATCGCATTCGTAATGCGAGGGTCGCGTGTTCAAGTCACGCAGGCGGCACCATCCTTCCCCTCCCTGAGCATCTCCTGACCCCGGGCCGCTCGTCGGAGCGCAATTCGTCCGGCTTGTCAGTGACCGTCAGTTGACAGGCGATACCGTTGTGCTGCGTTGAGCTTCTGCCGTGCTGGGGGACCGCACTATGACGATTCCCGTGGTCCATGACTGAGCAGGCTGTCGAGAGTCCTACGAGCCCGCGGCAGATGGGCTTCGACCGCGTGCGCTTCAAGACCTTCAGCCTCGGCTCCTGCACCAGCGCGGCGCAGAAGCGGAAGTTCAGCCACTTCCTGCCCAGCCGCGAGGAACTGCTGCGCCAGCCCACCGGCGTCGAGCGCGCCGTCTGCGGCATTCCGCTCTTCCAGTCGGTGGTGGTCTGGAACGGCGACCTCGGCCTCTGCTGCATCGACTACGACCGCGTCGTCGAACTGCTCAACATCGGCTTCCTCAAGCGCTTCGACATCTGCGCCGGCTGTTCCTTCGGCAACGCCGGGAACAACGGCATCAGGGTCGACCTGCGCTGAAGCCGCTCTGCTACTCGCCGCCGAGCCAATCCCGCATCCGGGCCTGATAGTCGGCGTCGCGGATCAGGCGTTTCATCAGTTCCGGTGGCGCCACACCCTTCAGTTCTTTCGGCGGGGTCCCGTCGCGCAGGGCCTTCAGGGTGTCGTGGACCGCCTGCACCGCGGCCATGAAGGGCGCGTGGCTCTGCAGGCAGAGCCGCACGCCCATGCCGGAGAGGTAGTCCAGGTCCATGATTTCCGGCCCGGCCCCACCGATCATCAGCGGCAGTTTCACCGCGGCACGCACGGTCTCGAGCTGGGCTCTGGTTTTCACGCCGACCAGGAAGATGGCGTCGACGCCGGCGGCCTCGTAGGCGGCAATGCGCCGCGCCGCGTCCTCGGCGTCCGTCACAGAGACCGCGGAGGTGCGCCCAAAGATCATCAGCTTCGGGTCGCTGCGTCCGGCCAGCGCCGCGCGCATCTTGCCGACGCCTTCCTCCAGGGAGATCAGCTCGGTCTTGCCGGGCCCGCCATAGGGCTGCGGCAGCACCGTGTCCTCGATGGACAGACCGGCGACGCCGGCGGCCTCGAGCTCCTCAACCGTGCGGGTCACGTTGAGGGCGTTGCCGTAGCCGTGGTCGGCGTCGACCATCAGCGGCAGCCCGGCGGCGCGGTTGATGCGGTAGGCCTGCTCGGCGAACTCGCTGAGGGTGAGGACGATGAGGTCCGGAGCGCCCAGCACGGTCAGCGAGGCCACGGAGCCGGCGAACATGCCGATCTCGAAGCCGACCTCCTCGGCGAGGCGCGCCGACAGAGGGTCGAAGACGGAGCCGGGATGGACGCAGCGGTCACCGGCGAAAAGGGCGCGAAATCGCGCGCGGCGCTCGTTCCAGCGCATGGGGCCTCCCTGGGGCTGGTGTCTTGGGCTTTGGCCCAGCATAGCCGCTGGTCGGGCCCCTCGTAACACCTCTGTTACTTTGCCTCGGCCCGGCCAGGGTGCTTAAATGCGTCCGGTTCGGCGCCCGCGCGGCTGTCGCACACGGCAGGGGATCGAGGGAACGATGGCATTGAAGACAGGGGTAGCGGCCCTCCTGGCCGGCGCAATGCTTCTTGGGCTCGGGGCCTGCATGGGACCGGGCGGCGACTACGATGACCTGATGAACAAGCGTGGCACCGTCGCCGCCGGCAAGGAATCCTTCGCCATCTGCCACGGTCATGCCTGCCGGCTGCGCTCCCAGGTCGGCCTGACCGACCTGGAATGGGACCCCGTGGCCGACCTCTTCGCCGAACCCGCCGCCAGCGCCGCCATCGAGCGCGGCCGCATCGCCACGGCCATCGGCCTCATCGAGACCGAGGTGGGGCGCAAGACCGGCACCTGGGAGGACGAGGGCGGTACCCTGAACGCGGTCAGCGGCAACACTCAGCTCGACTGCGTCGACGAGACCACCAACACCTCGATCTATCTGACGCTGCTGGCGCGCCACGGCTATCTCAAGTGGCACAAGATCGAGGGCTGGGCCGGGCGCGGTGCGATGCTGGACGGTTCCTGGCCGCACCAGACCGCGGTGATCCTCGACAAGACGACCAAGGTTTCCTACGCGGTCGACAGCTGGTTCGAGCACAACGGCCGCGCCGCCCACGTGGTACCCCTGACGGACTGGCGCCGTGGCTGGTCGCCGCCAGGCTTCAGCGACAGCCTGCTCTAAGTGACTTAGACCCCGCCCTCCACGACGATCACCGCGCCGCCGCGCACCAGAAAGCGGCCGGCGAAGGCCTTGACCACGGGATCGGCGGCCTTGCGGCAGGCCTCGAAGCCCGCCGCACCGGTCACGGCCAACTGGGCGATCACATAAGCCGGCATGCTGTTCCCGAAACTCTCGCTCGTTGCCCCGCGATGACAGTATCCTTGCGACGGGGTCGGAGGTCTATCGCCGATCCGTGCTAGGATCGCCGTCTTGTGCGCCGACGGGGCGCCGATGTCATCAGGGAGGAAAGCAAGCATGCGGCTACAGGGAAAGGTTGCCGTGGTCACCGGGGCGGGCTCGGGCTTCGGTGCGGGCATCGCCCGCCTCTTCGCCGCCGAAGGGGGGCGCGTAGTGCTGGCCGACATCAACGGCGAGTCCGCCGATGCGGTCGCCGCGGAGATCGACCAGGCCGGCGGCGCGGCGGTCGGGCTGACCGCCGATGTCACCGACCGCGGGCAGGTCAAGACCATGATGGCCGCCGCCCTCGACAGCTATGGCCGGCTCGACGTCCTGGTCAACAACGCCGGCGTCGCCCACCGCAACAAGCCGATGACCGAGGTCACGGAAGAGGAGTTCGACCGCATCTTCTCGGTCAACGTGAAGGCCATCTACCTGGCGGCCCTGGAGGCCATCCCACTGCTGCGCGCCCAGGGCGGCGGCTGCATCATCAACACCAGCTCCACCGCCGCGCTGCGCCCGCGCCCGGGCCTCACGGTCTACAACGCCTCCAAGGGCGCGGTGAACGTGCTGACCAAGTCCATGGCGGTCGAGCTGGCGCCCGACAGGATCCGGGTCAACGCCATCTGCCCGGTGATCGGGGAGACGGCCCTGGTGGAGACCTTCATGGGCGCGCCGGATACGCCGGAGAACCGCAGGAAGTTCGAGGCGACCATTCCACTGGGCCGCTTTTCCACCCCCAAGGACATCGCCCATGCCGCGGCCTTCCTGGCCTCCGACGAGGCGGCCTTCATGACCGGGGTGACCCTGGAGGTCGACGGCGGACGCTGCATCTGAGCGCGCCGCTTTCCTCCCAAAGGAAAAGGCCCGGAACCGAGGTTCCGGGCCTTCTTTGTTTGTGCTGCTTGTGCGGCGGATTATTCGCGATTGCCGAACAGCTGCAGCAGGAAGAGGAACATGTTGAGGAAGTCGAGGTAGAGGCGCAGGGCGCCCATGATCGACTTCTTGGTCGCCACCTCGCCGCTGTCGGCGGCGTAGTACATGTTCTTGATCTGCTGCGTGTCATAGGCGGTCAGGCCGGCGAAGATCAGCACGCCGAGCACCGAGATAACCCAGTCCAGCGCGGCAGACGCCAGAAAGAGGTTCACCAGCATGGCGATGATGATGCCGATCAGCCCCATGAAGAGGAAGCTGCCCATGCCGGACAGGTTCTTCTTGGTAGTGTAGCCCACCAGGCTGAGGCCCGCGAAGGCGCCGGCGGTGATGAAGAACACCTTGGTGATGGAAGCCGGGGTATAGGCCAGGAAGATGTAGGCCAGCGACAGACCCATCAAGGCGGAGAACGCCCAGAAGGTAATCTGTGCCGCCGACGCGGACATCTTGTGCACCCGGAAGGACAGGAACATCACGAAGCCGAGCGGCGCCAGCATCACCACCCAGTGCAGCGGTGTGCCGTAAATCGTCTGCAGCAGCGCTGGGCTCTGCGAGGTGAAGAACGCCACCACGCCCGTGATGAGCATGGCGACGGTCATGTAGTTGTAGACGCCCAGCATGTAGCTGCGCAGACCCTCGTCGATCTGCGCAGCACCTGTGCGGGCTTGCGTCTGCGACATGTATCTGCGGTCACCGAGAGCCATTGAGGAACCCTTTCATCTCAACGCGTGGTCGAAGGGCCACGCCTACCCGTAGAACTCGTACCTAATATTGGATGACCCCGGGTATGAATCAACCCTATTTTCGCACGGCCTGTGCGTAAATTTTGCTGTGAATTCAAGCGGCTAAACCACAAGCGGCAGATGTGATTTCGGGCCCGGCGGTGGGGGCGGCCTATTCGTTGCGCAGCAGCGGGGCCGCCTTCTGGCCCAGCGCCCGCCAGGTGCCGGCGAAGCCGAAGCCGACGGTGATCACGGTGGCCAGCAGGGCGGTGGTGATCACCGCCTGTGGCAGGAAGACGAAGTCGGCGCGCATGACCTCGGTCAGCACCAGGAAGGCCGCCAGGGTGCCGATCACCGAGGCGATCGCGGCGGTGACCAGGCCGAGCAGGCCGTATTCCAGCAGAAAGGCCTGGGCGACGCTGCGCCGGGTGGCGCCCAGCACCTTCAGCACCACCGCGTCGTAGACCCGCCGGTGGTGCCCGGCGGCCACCGCGCCGGCCAGCACCAGAACGCCGGCGACCAGGGCGACGGCGGCGATGGCGCGCACCGCGATGGCGATCTGGCCGATCAGCGCGGCGACCTGCTCCAGCGCCTCCTTCACGCGGATCGAGGAGACGTTGATGAAGCGGTCGGTGACGGCGATCTCCAGCGCGTCCTCGGTGTCGCGGTCGGCCTTTACCGTGGCGATGTGGCTTTGCGGTGCGCGCTCCAGCAGGCCCGGCGAAAAGATCATCACGAAGTTCATCGACAGGCTGGACCAGTCGACCTCGCGCAGGTTGGCGATGGTGACCTCCACGTTGCGCCCGAGGATGTTGATGGTCAGGCGGTCGCCGGGCTCGAGGCCGAGAGCCTCGCCGACCTCGTTGTGCAGCGAGACCAGCGGCGGGCCGTCGTAGTCCGGCGGCCACCATTCGCCCTCGGTGATGCGGTCGATCTCCCGCGGCTCGCGCATCCAGGTCAGGCCGCGGTCGCCGCGGAACACCCACTTCACGTCGCCGGGGATCTGCAGTTCGGAGGGCGCCACGCCGTTCACCGCCGTGATCCGCCCGCGCAGCATCGGCATCTGCTGCAGTTCCTTGACCCCGGGAAAGCTCTCGACGAGGGCGTTGAAGGCGGCCACCTGGTCCGGCTGGATGTCGATGAAGTAGAAGCCGGGCGCCTCCTCCGGCAGGGACTGGCGCACCTGGCGGGACAGGTTGCCCTCGATCAGCGCGATGGCCACCAGCACGGTCAGGCCGAGCCCGAGGGACATCACCACCGAGCCGGTGGGCGCCCCCGGACGGTAGAGATTGGCGACGGCAAGACGCAGGCCGGGGCGGCGCGGCCGCGGCAGGCGCCGGGCCAGCGCCATGATGGCGAGCGCCGCGAGGCGGAACAGGATCAGCGCCCCGATGGCGCCGGCCACGAAATAGACCGCGAGGAAGCGGTCGGCGGCGGTGAATATGGCCAGGGCTGCCAGCAGCCCGCCGAAGAAGGCAAGGCCCAGGAAGGTGCCGCGGGTGGCGCCGCGACCGCTGGGGGTCACCAGGTCGCGGAACAGGCTGGCGGCGGCCACCGCACGGGCATGTCCGAGCGGCCAGAGCGAGAAGGTGACCGCGGTCAGCAGGCCGAAGGCCGCCGCGATGAGGAGCGGCAGCGGATAGATCCCGAGTTCGGCGCGCCAGCCCAGGGCATCGCCGATCAACGTGCCGGCCACGTAGGTTGCCAGCGCGCCGAGCACCAGGCCGATGACGGTGCCGACCGCGGCGAGGGCCAGGATCTGCACCATGTAGACCTGGAAAATCAGGCGCCCGGGCGCGCCCAGGCATTTCAGCGTGGCGATGGTCGCGGTCTTGCCGTCGAGGTAGCTGCGCACCGCGTTGCCGACGCCGACGCCGCCGACCAGCAGGGCGGTGAGTCCCACCAGGGTGAGGAACAGGGTCAGGCGGTTGATGAAGCGCCCGACGCCCGGGGCCGCCTCGGTGGTGTCGCGGATGCGCCAGCCGGCTTCCGGAAAGGCGTCGCCCAGGGCCGCCCGCATGGCCGTTGCCGACACCCCGGCGTCGAGGCGCAGGCGGTAGTGATGCTGCACCAAGCTGCCGGGCTGGATGAGGCCGGTCTCAGCCAGGCTGTCGTGGGCCACCATGAAGGTCGGCCCCAGGGTGAAGGCGCGCGAGGTGCGGTCCGGCTCGCGCTCCAGCACGGCGGTGATCCGGTAGTCGATCTCGCCGACCCGCACCAGGTCGCCCGGGGCTACGTCGAGCCGGCGCAGCAGGCGGCGGTCGAGCACCGCGCCCCAGTGACTGCCCTCGGCACTGTCGCGCTTGGCGAGCAAGTCAGGAAGGTTGCCCGCCGGCGTGGTCTCGACGCTGCCGAAGAGGGGATAGCGGCCGTCGACGGCGCGCAGCTCCACCAGGACGCGGCGCGTATCGGACTCCAGGCCGCGCGCCATGGCGCGCATCTCGGCGACACGGGAGACCTCGGCGCGGGAGTCGAGGAAGGCCTGCTGCTCCGGGCTGGCCGCCACGTGGGTCAGGCGCAGGTCCATGTCGCCGCCGAGCAGGATGCGGCCGTCGCGCTTGAGGCCGGTGAGCAGGGATTCGGAGACCGAGCCGACGCCGGCGATGGCGGTGACGCCAAGCGTCAGGCAGGCGAGGAAGATGCGAAAGCCCTTGAGGCCGCCGCGCAGCTCGCGGCGCGCCAGGCGCAGGGCGAGGGGCCAGCCGCGCCCGCGGCGCTCGGCAGCGGCGGCGGCCTCGGGACTGTGGGCCAGGGCGGTCACCCGGCCGACGCTTCCGGCCGGCCGGTCTGGCCGTTGCCGACGTCGCCGACGATGAGGCCGTCGAGCAGCTTCACCGAGCGCGCGCAGCGCCTGGCCAGCTGCGGATCGTGGGTGATCAGCACCAGGGTGGTGCCGTGTTCGGCCTGCAGGTCGAACAGCAGATCGATGATCTGCTGACCGGTCTCGCCGTCCAGGTTGCCGGTCGGCTCGTCGGCCAGCAGCAGGTTCGGGGCCGGCGCGAAGGCGCGGGCCAGGGCGGTGCGCTGCTGCTCGCCGCCGGACAACTGGCCGGGATAGTGGGTCAGGCGGTGGCCGAGCCCGACGGACTCGAGGCATTGGGCGGCGCGCTCGAAGGCATCGGCGCGGCCGGCGAACTCCAGGGGAATGGCGACGTTCTCCAGGGCGGTCATGGTCGGCACCAGGTGGAAGTCCTGGAACACGATGCCGACCGAGTCGCGCCTGAAGCGGGCCAGGGAATCCTCGTCCAGGCCGTTGAACCGGGTACCGGCGACGGAAACCTCGCCCCTCGTGGCGCGCTCCAGCCCGGCAATGATCATCATCATGGACGACTTGCCGGAGCCCGAGGGCCCGACCACGCTGACGGTCTCGCCGCGCCCGATCGAGAGGTCGAGGCCGCGCAGGATGTGCACCGGCCCGGCAGTGGAGGGCAGGGTCAGCTCGACCGCGTCGAGCCGGATCATGGTGCCGTCCCGGCCCGCGGCAGTCGCCGGGGCGGCCGGCGGTGCGGCATCGTGGGGCAGGGCGCGGTCGCTCGGGGTCATGCTCGCTTCCAATTTACGGCTTGCATGCCATATGGCCCGATTGGCGGCTATTTCAACGCGTTGGCCTCTTTGCCGCGGTGCTTGCGAAGCCGGCTGCCCAGGGGCGGCTTGATCTGCCGGTCCCGAACCCTTAGGTCTTGAAAAAGAACGATTCTCATCTCCCGCCGCCCGACAGGGCCCCGACAACCGCGACAGGCTGCAGGATGCGCTGCTTCAAAGACAAAGCCGGCTCGTTCCGCCCCGGCCCGGCCGGCTGGGGCGGTCTGCTGCTGGGACTCATGCTCCTCGTCACTGACGGAACCGCAGCCGCGGCGCCGGCCCGCCTCATGGCCTACGGCGACAGCCTGACCCACGGCTACGGCCTGCCGGCGGGGGAGACCTTTCCCGAGCAGCTGGAAGCGGCCCTGCGCGACGCCGGCCTCGACGTCACCGTGATCAATGCCGGCAATTCCGGCGAGACCAGCGCCGGCGGCCGCGCCCGCCTCGACTGGGCGCTGGCCGATGCGCCCGACGCCGTGATCCTGGAGCTCGGCGCCAACGATGGCCTGCGTGGCCTCGATCCGGCCGCCACCTACGACAACCTCGACGCCATGCTGACTCGGCTTACCTCCGAGGGCCTGCCGGTGCTGCTCGCCGGCATGCTGGCGCCGCCCAATCTGGGCCGTGAGTACGGCGAGGATTTCAACGCGGTCTACCCGCGCCTCGCCGAGAAGCACGGCGTGCCGCTCTACCCCTTCTTTCTCGATGGCGTGGCCCTGGTCCCGGAACTCAATCAGGCCGACGGCATTCACCCCAACGCGGCCGGGGTCGCCGTCATCGTCGAGCGTATTGCCCCGCACGTGATCCGCCTGCTCGAGAACGCGGACATCGCGCGGCGCGGCGCGGAGGCGAACAAGACCGAAGCGGCGCAGAAACCATGAGCACAGCACCCAAGGTGGAAAGCGGGGCGCAGCGCGCCGGACGCTACAAGGCGGCGCATGCCGCCCTCGGCGAGGGCCACGAGGCGGCGTCGGCCGGCGCCTGGGGCAGCCTTGCCAAGGCCGGCCTCGAGGCGCTCGGCGACCTGCCGGAAGGAGCCAACCTCGGCTTCGTCTATGCCACCGACGCGCTCGCACCGCACCTCGGCAGCATCGTGACCTTCCTGCGGGAGCGCACGGGCATTGCCCAGTGGGTCGGCACGGTGGGCGTCGGGATCGTCGCCAACGGGCTGGAGTTCTATGACCGTCCGGCGCTGTCGCTGCTGGTGGCGGCGCTGCCGGAGGACGGCTTCCGGGTCTTCGCGCCGATCGGCACCGGAGATGCCGGCGGCGGTTTCGACAGCTTCGCGGAATCCCATGCCGGCTGGATTGCCCGGCACCGCCCGATCCTCGGCGTGGTGCACGCGGACCCGCGCAACCGCGCCATCGTCGAGATCATCAAGGCGCTGGCGGACACCACCTCGGCTTTCCTGGTCGGTGGGCTCACCGCTTCGGAGAACGATTTCCCGCAGGTCGCCACCGCCGGCGGCGCGACACTCGGCGAAGGGGGGCTCTCCGGCGTGCTGTTCAGTTCCGAGCAGATGGTGGTTACCGGTCTGTCGCAGGGCTGCACCCCGATCGGCGCGGACCACGAGGTCAGCGAGGCCGAGGGGCCCGGCATCATCAAGAGCCTTGACGGCCGGCCGGCCGTCGAAGTTCTGCGCGAGGATATCGGGGAACTGCTGGC
>JBFGUI010000032.1:0-22672 GCA_041565695.1 Kiloniellaceae bacterium | reverse complement strand
GAGACCGGCTCGGCCATTACCTGGAAGTACCCGAGCTGCATCCTGCAGGGCGACAACTCGGTGGGCGAGTTCTACTCCATCGCCATCACCAACAACTGCCAGCAGGCCGACACCGGCACCAAGATGATTCACCTGGGCAGGAACACCCGCTCGCGGATCATCGCCAAGGGCATCTCCGCCGGCCGCTCGGACTCGACCTACCGCGGCCTGGTGCGCATCGGCGCCAAGGCCGAGGGCGCGCGCAACTTCACCCAGTGCGATTCCCTCCTGGTCGGCGACAAATGCGGCGCGCACACCGTGCCCTACATCGAGAGCAAAAACCGCCGCGCCATCGTCGAGCACGAGGCCACCACCTCGCGCATCAGCGAGGACCAGATGTTCTACTGCCGCCAGCGCGGCATGTCGGAGGAGGACGCCGTCGCCCTGGTGGTCAACGGCTTCTGCCGCGAGGTGCTGCAGCAGCTGCCCATGGAGTTCGCCGTCGAGGCCCAGAAGCTGGTCGGCATCTCCCTGGAAGGCAGCGTCGGCTAACCGAAGAATCAAACACGCGTAACGAGGATCACAGCGAACAAATGCTTGAGATCAAGAACCTGCACGCCACCGTCGACGGCAAGGAGATCCTGAAGGGCATCGACCTGACCATTAAGGCCGGCGAGATCCATGCCATCATGGGGCCGAACGGCTCCGGCAAGTCCACCCTGTCCTACGTGCTGACCGGCCGCGAAGGCTATGAGGTCACCGAGGGCGAGGTGCTCTTCAAGGGCAAGAACCTGATGGAGATGGAGCCCGAGGAACGTGCCGGCGAAGGCGTCTTCCTGGCCTTCCAGTACCCGGTGGAGATCCCCGGCGTACCCAACACCACCTTCCTCAAGGAGGCGCTGAACTCGGTCAGGCGCTACCGCGGCGAGGCCGAGCTCGACGCCATGCAGTTCGTCAAGCTGGTGCGCGAGAAGACCAGGCAGCTGCACATGAGCGACGAGATGCTCAAGCGCGCCGTCAACGTCGGCTTTTCCGGCGGCGAGAAGAAGCGCAACGAGGCGCTGCAGATGGCCGTGCTGGAGCCCAGCCTGGCGATACTCGACGAGACGGACTCCGGCCTCGACATCGACGCGCTGAAGACCGTGGCGGACTCGGTGAACCTGCTGCGCAGGCCGGAGAACGCCCTGCTGGTCATCACCCACTACCAGCGCCTGCTCGACTACATCGTGCCGGACCACGTGCACGTGCTGGCCCAGGGGCGCATCCAGCGCAGCGGCGGCAAGGAGCTGGCGCATGAGCTCGAGGCAAAGGGCTACGCCGAGTTCGCCGCCGGCGCGGCGGCGTGAGGCGACCATGAGCGGCAACGGCTTCACCGAACACTACAGCGCCCTGCGCGACGCCCTGCCCGGCCAGGACCTGCCCTGGCTCGCCCGGCTGCGCGAGGACTCCCTGCAGCGCTTCGCCGCGAGCGGCCTGCCGACCCCCAAGGCGGAGAGCTGGAAGTACACCAGCCTGAGGCCGCTGGAGAAGGTCGGCTTCGGCGCCGACGGCGCACCGCGCGCCTGCATCTCCATCGACCGGGCGCCGAGCCTGCTGCCGGCGGCCTCCGACCACCACCGCCTGGTCTTCGTCGACGGCCACCACCGCGCCGACCTCTCGACCGTCGGCAAGCTGCCCGAGGGCGCCGAGCTCACCACCCTGCGCGACATGCTGAGCCGCGTCCCCGGCTGGGTGGAGCGCCACCTCGGCAGCCTGGTCAACGGCGGCGCGCAGCCGCTGCTGGCGCTCAACACCGCCATGATGATGAACGGCTTCGTGCTGCGCCTCGCCAAGGGGGTGCGCCTCGTCGATCCCATCGAGGTGATCCACCTGGGCGGCGCCGGCGACCGGCCGCTGGCCTACCACCCGCGCAACCTGGTGGTGCTGGCGGAAGGCAGCCAGGCGACGCTGATCGAGCACCACACCCACATGGGTCCGATCGGCGAAGAGGGACAGCCCTACTATACGAACAGCGGCACCGAGGTGGCGCTGGAGCCCGGCGCGGTGCTGCATCACTACAAGCTGCAGGCCGAGGCGCTCAACGCCTTCCATACCGCCACGGTCCACGCCGAGGTCGCCGGCGGCGCGCTCTACGATGCCTTTGCCATGTCGACCGGCGCGCGCCTGGCGCGCAACGAGATCGCCGTGCGCCTCAAGGGCGCGGAAGCCAACTGCCACCTGAACGGCGCCTACCTGCTGCGCGGCGAGCAGCACTGCGACAACACCACCCGCATCGACCACGAGGTGCCCAATACCGCCTGCAGCGAGATGTTCAAGGGCGTGGTCGACGACCGGGCCCGGGCCGTGTTCCAGGGCAAGATCGTGGTGCACCGCGACGCCCAGCACACCAACGGCCACCAGCTCTCCAAGGTGCTGCTGCTGTCGGACAGGGCCGAGGTCGACACCAAGCCGGAGCTGGAGATCTATGCCGACGACGTGGCCTGCAGCCACGGCGCCACCGCCGGCGACCTGGACCACGACGCCCTGTTCTACCTGCGCGCGCGCGGCATTCCGGAACAGGCGGCGCGGGCCATGCTGATCGAGGCCTTCCTGGCCGAGACCGTGCACAACATCGCCGCGCAGGGCCTCTGCCCGGCGCTGATGTCGTCGATCGGCCACTGGCTGGCCGGCCGGCCCCATGAGATCTGATGGGGAGGAGCGCTGACATGGCCACCGCCGAGACCCTGACCACCCCCGCCGCCGGCAGCAACTCCGTGCAGGCCTTCGACGTCGCGCGTGTACGTGCCGACTTCCCGATCCTTCGGCAGCACGTACACGGCAAGCCGCTGGTCTATCTCGACAGCGGCGCCTCGGCCCAAAAACCCAGGCAGGTCCTGGAGGCCATGGACGAGGTGCTGACCACCTGCTACGCCAACGTACACCGCGGTGCCTACTACTTCAGCCAGCACCTGACCGACCGCTACGAAGGCGTACGTACGACCGTGGCGCGCTTCCTCAACGCCGCCTCTGACCAGGAGATCGTGTTCACCCGCAACGTCACCGAGGCGATCAACCTGGTGGCCCACTCGTTCGGCAGCCGCCTTGCGGCCGGCGACGAGGTGATCATCTCCGAGATGGAGCACCACGCCAACATCGTGCCCTGGCAGCTGCTGCGCGACCGGGCCGGAATTACCCTGAAAGTGGTGCCGGTGGCCGACGACGGCTCTTTCCTGCTGGATGAATACGAAAGCATGCTGGGGCCGAAGACCCGGCTGGTGGCCCTCACCCACACCTCCAACGTGCTGGGCACGGTGACGCCGATGAAGGAGATCATCCGCCTCGCCCACAAGGCCGGGGTGCCGGTGCTGGTCGACGGCGCCCAGGCGGTGGTCCACGGCAAGGTCGACGTGCGCGACCTGGACGCCGACTTCTACGCCTTCACCGGCCACAAGCTCTACGGGCCGACGGCCATCGGCGTGCTCTACGGCAAGGCCGAACTGCTGAAGCAGATGCCGCCCTTCCTCGGCGGC
The DNA here is from genome assembly GCA_041565695.1 of Kiloniellaceae bacterium. Taxonomy (GTDB): domain Bacteria; phylum Pseudomonadota; class Alphaproteobacteria; order Kiloniellales; family Kiloniellaceae; genus Pelagibius. The sequence goes on along the minus strand of JBFGUI010000032.1, from coordinate 19,184 downwards.
GGCGACATGATCCGCTCGGTCAGCTTCGCCGAGACCACCTACGCCGACCCGCCGCACCGCTTCGAGGCCGGCACCCCGCCGATCGTCGAGGCGATCGGCCTGGGCGCCGCGATCGACTACGTCACCGCCATCGGCCAGGACGCCATCGCCGCCCACGAGGCCGGCCTGCTGGCCTACGCCACCGAGCGGCTGAGCCAGGTCGAGGGCCTCAGGATCTACGGCACCGCCAAGGAGAAGGCGGCGATCATCTCCTTCACCCTGGACGACATCCACGCCCACGACATCGGCACCATCGTCGACCGCGAGGGCGTCGCCATCCGGGTCGGCCACCACTGCGCCCAGCCGCTGATGGCGCGCTTCGGCGTGGCCGCCACGGCGCGCGCCTCCATGGGCCTCTACAACACCCCCGCCGAGATCGACGCCCTGGCCCGGGCGCTGGAGAAGGTCAAGGAGCTCTTTGGATAGCGCCATGGACCCGCTGCTGCGCGATCTCTATCAGGAAGTGATCCTCGATCACGGCAAGCACCCGCGGAACCTGCGGCACCCGGCGGCGGCCAACCGGCAGGCGCGCGGCTACAACCCGCTGTGCGGCGACCAGGTGACCATCTACCTGGTCTGCGACGCGGCCGGGCGCATCGCGGACGTGGCCTTCGAGGGCAAGGGCTGCGCCATCTCGATCGCCTCGGCCTCGATGATGACCGAGGTGCTGCGCGGCAAGACCGAGGCCGAGGCGCGCCGCCTGTTCGACGATTTCCACCGGCTCTGCACCGAAAACGGCTTCACCCTCGAGGACGCCTCGGCGGAGGACCGCGACGCGCTGGAGCGCCTGCAGGTACTCTCCGGCGTGCGCGAGTTCCCGGTACGGGTCAAGTGCGCCACCCTCGCCTGGCACGCCATGCACTCGGCGCTCGAGGGCGGCGACCAGGCAACCACGGAGTAGGACGACGAAATGAGCGACCATCCGCCCCGCGGACATCCTTTGGGCATGGACCCCTTCGGCCTCGGCGCGGCACCGGAGGGCCTCACCGCGCGCGCCGGCGCCCCGCTGCAGCCCGGCCTGCCGGTGGCCGGGCGCGAGGCCGTCGAGGACGCCATCCGCCAGGTCTACGACCCGGAGATCCCGGTCAACATCTACGACCTCGGCCTGATCTACGCTCTCGACATTCACGCCGACGGCTCGGTCGCCGTGGAGATGACGCTGACCGCGCCGGCCTGCCCGGTGGCCGGCGAGATGCCCCAGCAGGTCGCCGAGGCCGTGGCCGAGACCGAGGGCGTCGGCGAGGTCCAGGTGACCCTCACCTGGGACCCGCCCTGGACGCCCGAGCGCATGTCCGAGGACGCCAAGCTCGCCCTCGGGATGTTCTAGGCGGACCGGGCCGGGGATGAATTTGTTAGGGAAAACAATCTAGTATCGAGGCCTTCCGTCGCCGCGGACGGGCCCCTATATTGAATGGGTAGGAACTTGGGTAGAACCATGGCTATTGCGAATCTCATCACGCTGACCGACGCGGCCGCCGACCGCGTCAAGGAGCTCATCGCCAAGAGCGAGGAGCCGGTGCTCGGCCTGCGCGTCGGGGTCAACACCCGCGGCTGCTCGGGCATGAGCTACGTGGTCGAATACGCCAAGGAGCAGCGTAAGCTGGAAGACGTGGTCGAGGACAAGGGCGTGAAGATCTTCATCGATCCCACCGCCGTCATGTTCCTGCTGGGCAGCGAGATGGACTACGTCGAGGACAAGTTCCACAGCGGCTTCGTCTTCACGAACCCGAACGAAAAAGGCCGCTGCGGCTGCGGCGAGTCCTTCCACGTCTGAGGGCCACGTCTGAGGGCCACGTCTGAGGGCCACGTCTGAGGGCCACATCTGAGGGCCACATCTGAGGGCCTCATCTGTGGGCCACGTCTGAGGGCCACGTCTGAGCGCGGCGCGCTCCGGCTTCAGGACGCCAGCGCCTCGCGTGGTCCCGGCACCTCCAGGTCGCCGCTTTCGCGCGGCGTGATCGACTGTCTGACGCGCAGCAGCAGGTAGACGAAGCACCACAGCAGCACCAGCGCGCCGACCGGCAGCTGCTTGTCGTTGAGCCAGAGGATGGCGACCGGCAGCAGCCAGGCGGCGGCCAGGGCCACCCGCTCCCCCGGCAGAAAACCGCCCCGCAGGCCGCGCAGCGTGACCAGCGCCACGGCCAGCGACACCGTCGTCATGTCGTAGTTGAAGCCGTAGGGAGAAGCCAGGAAGGTGCCGACCACCAGGGTGGCGAAGCAGAGGCCCGCATCGCGGCAGCGCGCGAAGGCCCAAACCACGCCACCGAGGGCGACCAGCGCCAAGATCGCCTGCACCCCGCTGCGCAGCAGGGGTTCGGCCTCCAGCAGGCGCAGACCCATGTAGGCCGAGGGCATCATCGCCAGAAAGCCGCCGGGCCGCTCGTTCATGACCACGGACTGGTGGGGAATGACGATCTCGATGTAGGCGCGCCAGCTTTCCCAGCCGAAGGCCAGGGTGCTCACGCCGATCAACATCAGCGTGGTGACGCTGGCCGAGGCGATGGCCGTCCACTGGCGCGACGCCAGCAGGGCAAAGGGCAGCAGGATGCCGAGGTGCGGTTTGACCGTCAGGATACCGAACAGGATGCCGGCCAGCAGCGGTCTCGTGCCGAGCAGTCGGAAGCCGGCAATGAGCAGCGCGCCGGTCAAGAAGCCATTCTGGCCGCCAACGAAGTTGGCGATGGTCGCTGGCGCCAGCAGCAGCGCCAAGAGCAGCAGGAAGCTGTCTTCCTGGCGCCACGTGGCGGCCCAGAGATAGAGCCCCAGGAACACGAAGGTCCAGGCAGCCAGCGCCCAGAGGTAGGGCAGCTGCCCGAAGGGCCAGACGACGAGCAGCATGTGCGGCGGGTAGGACCAGCTGTGGTCCGAGAATTCGACGCCGAAGACGCCTTCCTGGTAGAGGTGAAAGCGGTCGACGTCGAAGATCAGCGGGATCAGCCCCTCTGAAACGGCAACCGCCGCGGTCCAGTAGTTGATGAAGTCCCGGCCGACCGGCCGCCAGGCGAAGTCGAACAGGCCGTGGTCGAAGGACTGGAGGTGGACGATCAGAGTGTAGCAGTTGTAGCCCAGGCACGCGGCCAACACGAAAACGCAGAGCACCGTGTCGTTCCGCATGTCGGGAAGATTGTCGAAGACCCCCGGCCGCCGCCGCGCCCTATCCATCAGACCGCCTGTTCCTCTGGTCGTCGCGAAAAGCTCGACGCTCAGCCGTCCCGCGGGCAGCCGGCGGCGCGCATCCGCCGGGAAAGCTAATGAGCAAAGCTTAAAACGATCTGAAACCTCTGCGGCGCCGCGCGTTAAGCAATATTTAGCGCGCGCTGCGCAGCATGTCGCCGCGGTCACAAACCGTGCCCGATCGACCTCGCGAGGCCCCCGATGCCGGTTCATCATGCATCGACCATGACCAAGGGCGGCAACCTGCTGGCCCTGGCCGCCCTGCTGGCCACCTGGGCCCTCGTGCACACCAGCCTGGTCATGTTCCGCGACATCCCGGTCTTCGAGTCCGGCCTGCTGGGCCCGGACAGCTTCATGCGGCTGCACCGGGTGCACGAGCTGCTGGCGGGCTGGAACTGGTTCGACGGCACGGTGGCGCGCGCCAACGCGCCCTATGGCGACACGCTGCACTGGACGCGGCCTTTCGACGTTCTGCTGCTGACCCTCGCCCTGCCGCTGTCCTTCACCCTCGGCTTCGAGCAGGCGCTCTACCTGGCCGGTATCGTGGTGTCGCCGCTGCTCCAACTCACCACCGGACTGCTGCTGATCTGGGCCCTGCGGCCGGTGATGCGCCCGGAAGTCTGGTTCCTGCCGGTCATGGCCCTGTTCCTGCAGCCCGGCGCGCTGGCCTATTCGGTGCTCGGCCGCGCCGATCACCACAGCCTGCTGCTGCTGGTCTTCGTCGTGACCGCCGGCTTCCTGCTGCGCGCCCTGCACAATCCGCTGGATTCCCGCCCGGCCCTCTATGCCGGCCTCGCCGCCGGCTTCGGGGTCTGGCTGTCGATCGAATTCCTGCTGGTTCTCGGGCTCTCCCTGCTCGCCCTCGGGTTGCCCTGGCTGTTCGGTGAACGCGAGCGGGCCGCGCAGAGCAAGTGGTTCTCCCTGGCGCTGAGCTGCGTCCTTCTGGTCGCGCTCTTCGTCGAGCGCCCGATCGGGGACCTGCTCGAGCCGAGCTACGACCGCGTGTCCAGCGTGCAGTTCCTAATCGTCGTCTGTATCCTGCTGTTCTGGCGCACGGTGGAGACCTTCGAGGAGCGCAGCGGGCGAACCGCCCGGTTCCTCGGACGCCTGATCCTGGGGCTGCTCGGGGCCGGCACCACCGCGCTCCTGGTCAGCGCGATCTATCCCCTGTTCTTTGCCGGCACCATGGCCGAGGTCGATCCGCGCATCCTGCCGATCTGGCTGGACCGGGTGCTCGAGATGCGTCCCCTGGTGCCCAAGGACCGGCAGACCCTCGGCAGTTTCATCTTCTACCTCGGGGGCGTTACCCTGGTGACCCCGCTGTTTATCGCCCTGCTGGCCGAGGCCCGCGGGTCGGCGCGCTTCTTCGCCTTGCTGTTCATCGCCCTGGCCTGCGCGCTGCTGTCGGCAGTGGCCATCCAGCACCTGCGCTTTTCCGGCTATGCCGAACTCGCCTTCGTCATGGCCTTTGCCGTGGTGCTGGACCGCTTCCTGCTGTGGAGCGCCCGGATCGACAGCGACCTGCTGCGCGGCCTGCTGCGCGGCGCCTTCGTCGGCATCCTGCTGCTCGGCCCGATCATGGTCGGCGCCACGCTCATGGCCAAGCAGGCCGAGGCGACCGATGCGGCCGGACAGCCGCTCGCGGGCTGCCGCGTCGACCGGGTCGCCGCCTACCTGGAGAGCGATCCGCGCTGGTCGCGCGCGCCGCAGACCATCCTCGCCTACATGGATATCGGCCCGGAGCTGCTTTACCGCACGCGCCACAGGGTGATCGGCACGCCCTACCACCGCAACGGCCACGGCATCTATGACGGGCACCGCATGCTGTCGACCGCCGACCCGAACACCGCCCGCGCGATGATCGAACAGCGCCGCGTCGACCTGGTCCTGCTGTGCCGGACCTCGTCGGAGCGGGCCTTCTATGCCGACCGCGAAGGCGACGGCGGCCTCTACCAGCAACTCGACCGCGGCCTTGCGCCAGACTGGCTGCAGGCCGTCGAGCTGCCGGCCTCCCTGCAGGGCGAGGCACTGCTCTACCGGGTGCTGCGCTAGCGCGTTCCACCCGTTAGGGAATTCTTGAACGACTTCGGGGACACTGCCCTCCCGCCCGCAGAAAGCGGGCCCGGAGACAGCAGGTACGCGACCATGCAACGGAACCCGGTTCACGATCAGCAGGCGGCCGTGGCCGCGGCCTGGCAGCCCGAGGCGCCGCGCATCGCCGTGCTGCTGCCCTGCTACAACGAGGAAGCCGCCATCGGCCAGGTGGTGCGTGATTTCCGCGCCGCCCTGCCCCAGGCGCGGGTCTACGTCTACGACAACGCCTCCTCCGACCGCACCGGCGAGGTCGCCGCGGCGGCCGGCGCGACCGTGGTCCGCGAGCCGCTGCGCGGCAAGGGCAACGTGGTGCGGCGCATGTTCGCCGACATCGAGGCCGACATCTACGTGCTGGCCGACGGCGACGACACCTACGAGGCCGCCGCCGCGCCGATGCTGATCGAGACCCTGTGCCGCGAGCAGCTCGACATGGTCAACGCGGCCCGGCACAACACCAGCCAGGAAGCCTACCGGCGCGGCCACCGTTTCGGTAACCGTCTGTTTACCAACCTGGTCAGCACCCTCTTCGGCAAGCGCTTCGACGACATCCTCTCCGGCTACCGGGTGTTCTCCCGGCGCTTCGTCAAGTCGTTCCCGGCGCTGGCCCAGGGCTTCGAGATCGAAACCGAGCTGACGGTCCACGCGCTGGAGCTGCGCATGCCCGTGGTCGAGGTGATGACCGCCTACAAGGAGCGCCCGGAGGGCTCGGAGAGCAAGCTCAGCACCTTCAGGGACGGCTTCCGCATCCTCAGGACCATCGTCCGCCTCGCCAAGGAGGAGCGGCCGCTGGCCTTTTTCTCCGCCGCCGGCGCGGTGCTGGCCCTCGCCTCCCTGGTGCTCGCCTTCCCGCTGCTGGTGACTTACCTGGAAACCGGCCTGGTGCCGCGCCTGCCCACGGCCGTGCTGGTCTGCGCCCTGATGATCCTGGCCTTTCTCAGCCTGTCCTGCGGACTGATCCTCGATTCCGTGGCCCACGGGCGGCGCGAGATGAAGCGCCTGCACTACCTGCACCTGCCGGCGCCGCCGCAGTGGAATCCGGCCGAGCGCCAGTCAACGGGTGAAGAATCGCCCGCTTCCGGGCCGATTTATCGCGCCCTCTAGGTCAGGGTCTGCGGCAGAAGTCGTTGTTAAGTCTTGAAAGGCCGCCGATATATTGAATTTTAATCAATAATATTTCGCCTTTAATAAAGTATTAGAACAATAAAGCTATGATCTCCTTGCTTTATTTTCCTGCAGGCACGTCAGAAAAGGTTTCCGTTTTACTCTTTGTTAAGGCGGAGAGCGGATTATTCGTCTCGGATATGCGTGCATAAGGAGGTCGCAATCATGATCACCACGATCAAGTCTTTTCTTTCTGATGAGTCCGGCGCCACGGCTATCGAGTATGGCCTGATCGCCGCCCTGGTGTCCGTTGCCGCCATCGCGGCTCTCGGCTCCCTGGGTAACTCGCTGGGCACGATGTTCAACAGCGTCGCCGACGAGCTGGGCGGTGCCGTGAACAACGCCGGCGCCGGCACCTGACGAGTTCGATGGCGGGCCCCTCGCGGGCCCGCCATTCGTCACAGCGGAGATAGGGCCCGGGGCTGCGTCCTCGTGGCCCTATCTTGCTTTCAGGCGAACTGTGCGAATGCTGTGATAACGCACGGACGCCACAGAGTTTAGTTGGAATGCGGTGTGATGGATCTTTCGGCTGGTACCGAGCAGTTCACGATTCTGGCCTTCGCCGGGCTGCTGATCGCAGCGGCCGCGAGCGACTGGCGTACCATGGTCGTACCGAACCGCTACAGCCTGGCGCTGGCGGGCCTCTTCCCGTCCTACGTCCTGGCCTCGGGCATCGAGGCCGACTGGGTCGGCAGCCTGATCTATGCCGCCATTGCCTTTGCCGTCGGCTTTCTGCTCTTCGTGCTGCGCATCTGCGGCGGCGGCGACGTGAAGCTCTTCGCCGCCGTGGCGCTGTGGGCCGGCCCGGCCTACTTCGTCCCGATGCTGTTCTACACCACCGTGGCCGGCGGAATCATGGCGGCGGTCATGTGGGTGCACCACAAGTTCAGCCGCCCGGCCCTGCCCGCCTCGCTGACCTACGCATCGCGCGAGACCCACTTTTCCAAGCAACCCATGCCCTACGCCGTGGCCATCGCCGTCGGCGGTCTGTTTGTGGCGCTGCAGCTCCTCATGGGGGTCTAGAGCATGCCGCGCAATCAGGTCCATGCCCCCACCGCAGCCGGAGGTACCGGCAATGGCGCTCTGACCGGATCGGCCGGCCGCGCCACGGAGGACTGAGAACATGTCGATCAGGAACATCATACTCATCGCGGCAGCGCTGCTGATCACGGTGGTGACGACCTTCGTCGCCCGCAGCTGGATCGCCAGCCAGCGCGCCCAGCCCACGATCATCACCCAGCAGGCGCCGGAGCCCCAGGGCATCAAGGTCCTGGTTGCCAAGATCGCCCTGCCGACCGGCGTCTTCATCCAGGAAGAACAGCTGCGCTGGCAGCTCTGGCCCAACGACGACGTGCCCGAGAACTACCTGACCGAGGAAGAGATCGACGTCGAGGAACTCTACGGCGCCGTGGTGCGGCGCGGCTTCACCCCCGGCGAGCCGATCACCCCCAAGCGGGTGATCCGCCCGGGTGAGCGCGGCTTCCTGGCCGCGGTGCTGCGCCCCGGCTTCCGCGCCATCGCCATCCGCGTCAACGCCACCTCGGGCGTCAGCGGCCTGGTGTTCCCCGGCGACCGCATTGACATCATCTTGACACATACCGTCACCGACCGGACCGGCGCCGAGGCCGTGGAGCGGCGCGCCAGCGAGACGGTGTTGGAGAACGTCCGCGTTCTCGCCATCGACCAGACGGTCGACGAGACCAGCAACGAGCCGAACTACGCCAAGAACTTCACGCTCGAGGTGACGCCCAAGCAGGCGGAGATGATCTCCGTCGTGCGCGAGCTCGGCGGCCTCTCCATCTCCCTGCGCAGCCTGGCCAAGGACGAGGAGGAGCTGGAGCGCCTCGCCACCGGCGCCGAGGCCCTCGAGGAGCCGGATCCCGAGCGCGGCGATACCTACACCTGGGATTCCGAGGTCAGCCGCCTGGTCGGCATGCGCGAAGGCAAGAACGGCGGCAATAAGAAAGTTCTTAACATTACGCGTGGTAATGAAGTCCAGGAGCTGCGCTTCTAAATGGGTGCTGTTATGCGGGTGTTTTCAAGGATTTGGCTGGCAGCGATCGTCCTGCTGTCGGTAACCTTCATGGCGGGGAGCGGCCAGGCCGCTCTTCAGGGCCGTGCGGTGCCGTCCAATGGCGATCCAATCACCATCGAGATCGGCGAAGGTCAGCTGCTGCGCCTCGACCGGGCGATGTCCTCTGTGTTCATCGCCAATCCCGCCATCGCCGATGTGAGCGCCAAGTCCGACCGCCTGCTCTACCTCTTCGGCAAGGCCGTAGGCACCACCACCCTCTTCGCGCTGGACAGCAACGACAACGTCATCGCCAACGTCGCGGTCAAGGTGAACCACAGCCTGTCGCGCCTGCAGTCGGCCATCGGCGAGCTGATCCCTGACGGCCTCGTCATGGCCTCCTCGGTCGACGGGGCCATCATCCTCTCCGGCTCCGTCGAGACCGCCACCGAGGCGGAGAACGCGCGTCGCCTGGCCGCGCGCTTCGTCGGCGAGGGCGGCGAGGTGATCAACCGTCTCGCGGTGACCGCCCCGAACCAGGTCAATCTGCGGGTGCGCATCGCCGAGGTCTCGCGCGAGGTCATCAACCAGCTCGGCTTCAACTGGGATGTCTTCGTCGACGCCGGCTTCGACTTCGGCCTGTCGTCACTGAACCCGGTCGCCGGCATCAACTCGGTCTTCGCCGGCGGCGATATCGGCGATGTCTCGATCGACGCGCTGATCGACGCCCTGGCCGAGGACAGTCTGGTCACCGTGCTGGCGGAGCCGAACCTGACCGCCGTGTCCGGCGAGACCGCCAGCTTCCTGGCGGGCGGCGAGTTTCCCATTCCGGTGTCGCAGGATGCCGACACCATCACGGTCGAGTTCAAGCAGTTCGGTGTCAGCCTCGCCTTCACGCCGACGCTGATCGGCCGCAGCCGCGTTTCCATGCGCGTGCGCCCCGAGGTCAGCCAGCTGTCCAGCGCCGTGCAGGTCATCGCCGGGGGGCTTTCCATCCCCTCGCTGACCACGCGCCGGGCGGAGACCACCGTGGAGCTCGCCTCCGGCCAGAGCTTCGCCATCGCTGGGCTGATCCAGGACAACACCCGCCAGGAGCACCGCAAGGTGCCGGGCCTGGGCGACCTGCCGATCCTCGGCGCGCTGTTCCAGAGCGACCGCTTCCAGCGCAACGAGACGGAGCTGGTCATCATCGTGACGCCCTACATCGTCCGGCCGGTCGACGGCGACGAGCTGCGCACGCCGCTCGATCCCTACCGCGCCCCGCCGATGGCCGCGCGTGACGGCAACAAGCCCGTTCAGCGCCGCACGGTGCCGGTCAACCCGGCGCAGGCGCACAGCCTGGGCGGCGCCTCGAAGAACTCCGGCTTCATCATTGATTAGGAAGGTTGCGATGCGGAGCCACACCCGAAAGACGGCAACCGCCCTGCTCTGCCTGGGCTTCGTCCTGAGCGGCTGCGCCGGCGACCCGGACCGCGCGCCGGAGGCCCAGGCGGTCGCCGATGCCATCAACGTGGTGTTCCACCACGGCAAGTGGCGGCAGATCCCGGCCACGCCGGAAAACCAGGTGGAGACCATCATCTTCGAGCAGCGCGTCGCCTTCGCCGAAGGGACGCCGCTGCTCGACCGGGCCGCACGAGAAGCCATCGACCGCCTGCTCGAGGAAGCCCGGCCGGAATCCGGCAGCCTGATCAATCTCAGCATCCCCGCCACGGGCGGCAGCACCACGACGCTCGACCGCCTCTCCCTGCAGCGCCTGGAGGCCGTGCGTGTCGTCCTGGCCGACCGCGGCTACCCAAGCGCGCTGGCCAGCGATGCGCTGGGCCGCGTTGCGGTGCTGGGCGAGAACGAGGTCGGCCTGACGGTCGCCAAGGCCATGGCCGTGCTGCCCGACTGCAGCCAGCCGCAGCCGCTGGAGCCGGACCGGCCGAACTTCAACGCCGGCTTCGGCTGCTCCAACGCCAACAATCTCGGCGTCATGGTGGCAAACCCTGCCGACCTGGAACGGGGCCGTCCGCTGGAACCGGCTGATGCGGAGGCGCACAGCCTGTCGATCTTGCGCTACCGCATCGGCGAGCCGAAACCGCTTGAAGAAGAGGACACCAAGTCTCAATGAGCGTCGCGGATCGCATCTTGGAGCATAATCCGGGCGACTCGGTCGCCGCCGAGTGTGTTGCTTTCGTCGGCGACAACCAGACCCATTCGGTGGTGGCCGAGGTCCTGAAGGAGTACTTCGCCGAGCCGCTGGTGCGCGACGGCGGGCCGAACCAGGCGATCGAATACCTCGGCGGCACCGTGCCGCCGTCGGTGCTGATCGTCGACGTCTCGGAAGCCGTGTCACCGCAGACCGCGATGATGTCGCTCAGCGCCGCCATCCCGGAAGGCACCAAGGTCATCGGCATCGGCTCCGTCAATGATATCTCGGTCTATCGCGAGATCATCGATTCCGGTGCCGCCGACTACCTGGTGAAGCCGGTCACCGAAAAGGCCCTGGCCTCGGCCCTGGCCCGCACCGAGGAATCCGGTCAGAGCCACGCCCCTGAGGCAGCGCCGGAACAGAAGGCCCGCATCGCCGTCATCGGCTCGCGCGGCGGCGTCGGCGCCAGCACGCTCGCGGTCAACCTGGCCTGGATCCTCAGCGAGGAGCGCAGGTACAAGACGGCGCTGATCGATCTCGACCTGGAATTCGGCACCATCGCCCTGTCCCTCGATCTCGAGCCGACCCGCGGCCTGCGCGAGGCGCTGGAGAACCCGGCGCGCGTCGACGGCCTGTTCATCTCCAGCGCCACGGCCAAGCTGACTGATCACCTCTCGATCATGGCCACGGAGGAGAACCTGACCTCCGAGGTCCAGTTCAATCCCAATGCCGTCGACGCGCTGTTCGAGGCCCTCGGGCGCATCAACGACGTGATCATCGTCGACCTGCCCCGTCCCTCCTACGCCGTGCGGCGCCGGGTCTTCGAGGCAGCGACCGAGATCATCCTGGTGACCGAGCTCAATCTCTCCGGCCTGCGCGACTCCCTGCGTCTGCTCCGCGGTGTGCAGGAGGTGGCGCCGGAGACCACGGTGCGCGTGGTCGCCAACCGGGCCGCCGGCCCCAAGCAGGCCATGCAGCTCAAAGACTTCCAGAAGGCCCTCGACCACAAGGTCGACCTGCTGCTGCCGGACGAGCCGAAGGTCTTCAATGCCGCCGCCAACACTGGCAAGCCGCTGGTGCAGTCGCACCGCCGCGCCAGGGTCTGCAAGGTGCTGCGCAAGCTGGCCGGCGACATCGAGCTGCCGGAAAAGACCGAGGAGCCGGTCAAGGCCAAGAAGCAGGTCAAGATGAAGGGTAAGCAGCCGGCCCAGGCCAAAGCCAAGAGCAAGGCCAAGAAGGGCGGTCTCTTCGGCCTCTTTAAGAGGAGCTAGCCGCCGTGGCGGGGGTGATCAAAGACGATCGGTCGGCAGCCGCGAGCGAACAGGGCTTCTCGGACGAGAGCCTGGATGCCTATCGCCGCCAGCTGCAGCCCAAGGTCCTCGCCCTGATCGGCGACGACGACGCCACGAACATCCCGCGCCCGGAACTGGCGCTGCGCATCGGCAACCTGCTGACCTACGAGGTCGAGCGCAGCGGCACCAAGCTGGGCCTGCTGCAGCGCCGAAGGCTGGTCTCCAGCCTGATCGACTGGCTGCTGCAGTGCAACGCCATGCAGCCGGACGAGCGCCAGGAGCTGATGGCCAGCAGCTCGGCGCCGGCCGCGCAGCCGGGCTCAGTCACCAAGCCCGAGGGCGCGCCCAAGGACAAGGCAACCTCGCATTCGCCGACCGTGACGGCGGCGAAGAGCAAGGTGCATCCGCTGGTCATGGAGCGCCTCGACGTCTCGGCTGCCTCTCAGCTGCCGCGCGACGACCTGACCCGGCAGATCGGCGAGATCGTCCGCGAGATCTGCGTCGACGAGAAGCTGAACCTCAACGCCCCCGAACAGCAGGCCATCGTCGACATCATGCTCGACGACATGCTGGGCCTCGGCCCGCTGGAGCCGCTGCTGGCCGACGACCTGGTGACCGACATCATGGTCAACGGCCCCAAGCAGGTCTATGTCGAGCGCCGCGGCAAGCTGGAGCTGACCGACGTCACCTTTCAGAACGACGAGCACGTCCTGAACATTGCGCGGCGCATCGTTTCCCAGATCGGCCGCCGCGTCGACGAGACCACGCCGCTGGTCGACGCGCGCCTGATGGACGGCAGTCGCGTCAACATCATCATTCCGCCACTGGCCATCGACGGCCCGTCCATCTCGATCCGTAAGTTTGCCAAGAAGGGCATTACCTTGGACGTGATGCAGCGGCAGAACAATATCTCCGCGGCCATGGCGACGGTGATGAAGATCGCCGCCCGCAGCCGACTCAACATTCTGATATCAGGCGGCACCGGCTCGGGTAAGACAACTCTGCTGAACGCCATGTCGCAGCTGATCGACCCCGGCGAGCGCATCGTCACCATCGAGGACGCGGCCGAGCTGCAGCTGCAGCAGCCGCACGTCGTGCGCCTGGAGACGCGCCCGCCGAACCTGGAGGGCAGCGGCGAGATCACCATGCGCGACCTGGTGAAGAACGCCCTGCGTATGCGCCCCGACCGCATCATCCTCGGCGAGGTCCGCGGCGCCGAGGCCGTCGACATGCTGCAGGCCATGAACACCGGCCACGACGGCTCGCTCGGCACGCTGCACGCCAACCGCCCGCGTGAGGCGCTGACGCGCCTGGAGAACATGATCGGCCTGGCCGGCATCAACCTGCCCGCCAAGGCGGTGCGCACCCAGATCGCCTCGGCCATTGACATGATCGTCCAGGTGTCGCGTATGCGCGACGGCATGCGCCGCGTCACCCACGTCGAAGAGATCGTCGGCATGGAAGGCGAGATCATCACCACGCAGAACCTCTTCAACTACGAGTTCCAGGGCGAAGGCAAGGACGGCCTGCTGCTCGGCAGCTTCAAGTCCTCGGGCCTGCGTCCGCACTTTGCGCCCAAAGCCGCCTACTTCAACCTGGACAAGCCGCTGCTCGAGGCGATGGGATGACCTTCCAGCTGCCAAACAACATCGGCGGCCTGCCGATCGAGTGGCTGCTCGTCGGTCTTCCGGTGATCGGCGTGCTGATTGTCTTCCTGCTGATCTTCGGCGGCAATGCCGATGTCAAGCAGACCCGCCGTCGGGTCGACCGCATCAAGCTCAGCAACGCGCCGCGCATGACGCCGGAGCAGATGGTCTCGATTCGTCGCGCAAGCAACGACAGCGGCATCGCCCTGCTCGATAACCTCGTCAAGCACCTGGTGCCCCGCCCCGAGCTGCTGCGCCTGCGCCTGGCCAGTGCCGGGCTCAAGCTGTCCCTGGCGAACTACGTCATGATCTGCGTGCTGGCCGGCCTGACGACCTTCGGGCTGCTGTTCTTCTTCAAGATGGTCCCGGTCCTCGTCTCGGTCCTGCTCGGCGTGTTCGCGACCATCATGCTGCCCCATGCCGTTGTCGGCTTCCTGCAGCGCCGGCGTCGCAACAAGTTCATTCAGAACTTCCCCGAGGCCATCGACCTCATGGTCCGGGGCCTGCGCTCCGGTCTGCCGATCACCGAGTCGATCCGCACCGCCGGGCAGGAGATCGTCGATCCCGTCGGCATCGAGCTGCGGCGCATCACCGACTCCATACGCCTGGGTTCCAAGCTGGAAGAGGCTCTCTGGGAGTGCTCGCGGCGGCTCGACATCCAGGAGTTCAATTTCTTCACGGTCGCGCTTTCGATCCAGTCGGAGACCGGCGGCAACCTCGCCGAGACCCTGGCCAACCTCTCCGATGTGCTGCGGCGCCGCCGCCAGCTCAAGCTGAAGATCAAGGCCCTGTCGTCGGAGGCCAAGGCCAGCGCCTACATCATCGGCTCCCTGCCTTTCATCATGGCGCTGCTGATCTACCTGGTAAATCCGGGCTACATCGATGACCTCTGGATCGACCCGCGCGGCGCCTTCCTGGTCTTCATCGGCTTCGTCAGCTTCGCCCTCGGCATCGGCGTCATGTACAAGATGGTGAAGTTTGAGATATGACGCTGGACAAACTCCTTCCTCCGGGCATGTCCGTCGAGGACCTTCTGGTCATCATGTCCTCGTTGTCGGTCCTGGTCAGCGTGCTGGCGGTGTGGTTTGCCCTGCTGCACCGCGACGTGGCAGCCAAGCGCGCCCAGATGATCGCCGAGCAGCGCCGCTCCATGCGTGCCGACGTGATGGGGCCACGCCGCCGCGAGGCCCACATGCCCAGCATGAACTTCATGCGCAAGACCGTGGAGACCCTGAAGCTGCTGCGCAGTGCCCAGGCCGACAAGGTGGCCCTGAAGCTGACCCGGGCCGGCTGGCGCACGAAGGATGCGATGATTCGCTTCCTGTTCTTCAAGCTGGCCCTGCCTTTCGGCTTCGGCGGCATCGGGCTGTTCCTCCTCTACGGCCTCAACGCCTACAACCTGGAGCCGACCTGGAAGGCCGCGGCGGCCCTCGGGGCGACCCTGTTCGGTGCCTACCTGCCCGACATCCTGGTGCACAATGCCGCCCAGAAGCGGCGCGAGGCGATCCGCAAGTCGCTGCCCGATGCGCTTGACCTCATGGTGATCTGCGCCGAGGCCGGTCTCAGCCTGGACGCCACGCTGATGCGCGTCGCCGACGAAATGCAGAAGACCGCGCCGGAGCTGTCCGACGAGTTCAGCTTGACCGGCCTGGAACTGGGCTTCCTGCCCGACCGGCGCACCGCCATGCAGAACCTGGCCAAGCGCACCGATCTCTCGGTGCTGCGCGGCATGGTCGGCACCCTGCTGCAGGCCGAGCGCTACGGCACGCCGCTGGCCCAGTCGCTGCGCGTGCTGTCCGCCGAGTCCCGTGAAGAGCGCGCCATGAAGGCCGAGGAAAAGGCTGCGCGCCTGCCTGCCCTGCTCACGGTGCCGATGATCGTCTTTATCCTGCCGCCGCTCTTCGTCGTGCTGATCGGCCCGGCGGCGCTGCGCACCATGGACGCCATCGGCAAAATGTAGGTTCCGCTCAGAGTACCGGGCCCAGCAGGCGCGACAGGCTGACGCCGAAGCGGAACCAGATCGGCATGTCGTCCAGCTCGCCGGCGCCGACCCGGCGGCTCTGGGCGAAGTCCTCCTCCAGCATCGCGTGCACCGCCGCGGCGAAGTCGCGATCCCAGAGCACCAGGGAGAGCTCGAAGTTGAGTCGGAAGGAGCGGTTGTCGATGTTGGCGGTGCCGATGGCCGACAGGCTGTCGTCGACCAGCAGCACCTTCTGGTGCAGAAAGCCGCTCTGGTAGCGACAGATCTCCATGCCGATGCGCTCGGCCGTCTCGTAGTAGTCGAAGGAAGCCAGGTGCACCACCAGGTGCTCGGCCTTCTCCGGCAGCAGGAGCCGCACCTCGACGCCGCGCAGCCGGGCGAGTTCGAGCGCCGCCATGACCTGCTCGTCCGGCACGAAGTACGGACTGGCGATCCAGATACGCCGGCGCGCGCTGCGGATCGCTTCGAGGAAGAACAGCTCGCAGTTTTCCTGCGGGTCGGCCGGGCCGGTCGGCAGCGCCAGCACCGCCATGTCATGGGAATCGGCCGTACGGGTCTCCCAGTCGAGCAGCGGCATCTCGCGGGCCGCCCAGAACCAGTCCTCGACAAACGCCAGCTGGATCGCCTGCACCACCGGCCCGGAAATCTTCAGATGGGTATCGCGCCAGGGCGCCAGAGCAAGGTTGCGGCCGAGATACTCGTCGCCGAAGTTGAGCCCGCCGACGAAGGCCTCGCGGCCGTCGACCACGACGATCTTGCGATGGTTGCGAAAGTTGAGCTGAAAGCGGTTGACCGGTCCCCGGGTGGTGCCGAAGCGGTTCACCAGGGCGCCAGCCGTGCGCAGCGGCGCAAAGAAGGCCTTTGAAAGACCGTAGCTGCCGATCTCATCGTAGAGCAGATGCACCCGCACGCCGCTCTGCGCGCGCCGCACGAGGCGCGCGCGAAGGTCGCGGCCAAGGTCGTCGTCACGCAGCATGTAGGCCTGGACGATGACATAGTCCTGCGCGGCGTCGATCGCCGCGAAGATGGCTGAATAGGCGGCCTCGCCGTTGCGCAGCAGCTCGACGGCGTTGCCGCGGGAGAACGGCATCCCGGCAAGGCGCTGGAATACCTGCAGGTGAACGCAGTCCGCCGGCAGCGCCGCCTGGTGGTAGCGCTCCAGGCGTTCGCGCAGCGCGGCGGCGACATGGTGGATCTCCAGGTCGCCCGACCGCCGCGCCGCGACGTAGCCGTGGAACTTGCCGCGCCCGAACACCCAGTAGAGCGGCAGGGCCAGGTAGGGAACCGTGATCAGGGAGATCGACCAGGCCACGGCGCCCTGCGCGGACCGTGTCCGCACCGCGGCATGCAACGCCGAGAGCACGCCTGAGAGGTGGATGAAGGCGGCCAGCAGGCTCGCGCCCAGCGGCAGGTTCTCGGAAAGCCAGGTGGTCATCGATGCATCAGGCGGGGCGGCCGGCCGACAAAGCCGCTACTGCGCGCTCTGCAGCCTGCGCAGGGCTTCGCCCTCGAGAAGGCCGCTGACCGCCACCTTCAGCGACTCCGGATGGACCGGCTTCTGCAGGGTCGGGAAGCCCTGCTCCGCGATCTCGTTCATCTCCGCCTCGCCCTGGTCGGCGGTGACGATCAGCACGGGCACCATGCGCCCGCAGAGCACCCTCAGCCTCCCGGCGGCCCGTACCCCGTTGCAGGCCTTCGGCAGCCTGTAGTCGGCGATGATGAGGTCGATCTCGTCCGCCGCCTGCTCAACGATCTGCGCCGCCGCATCGTAATCCCTGGCGACGCGCACCCGGCAACCCCAGGATTCCAGGGCGCGCTGCATGCCCTTGCGCACCTGCTCGTCGTCGTCGATGACCAGGACCATTGCCAGGGCACTCAGCTGGGCGAGCCCGCGGTGCGGCCGGCTTGAGAGGTCGACCAACTTGCCCGTCTGGTCCAGCTCGACGGCAAAGACGCTGCCCTGTCCGCGCACCGAATGCAGGAAGATCTCGTGACCGAGGATGTTGGCGAGGCGGCGGACGATCGACAGGCCGAGTCCGATGCCGCGCTTGCGCTCCCGCGCCGCGTTGTCGAGCTGGTGGAACTCCTCGAAGATCCGCTGGCGCTCGTTCTCGGGAATGCCCAGGCCGGTATCCCAGACCTCGATCCGCAGCTTGTTCTTGTGCTGGCGGCAGCCGATCAGGATGCGTCCTTCGGGCGTATAGCGCACGGCGTTGGAGAGCAGGTTGCCGAGGATGCGTTCCAGCAGGTTGGGGTCCGAGTAGATGACCTGGCTGGAGGGTACCATCTTCAGCGTCAGGCCGCGCTCGCGCGCCTGCGGGCCATAGACCCGCACCATGCGATCGAGCAGCTGCTGGACCGGGAAGTGCATGAAGCGCCCCTCCAGCTTGCCGCTTTCCAGCTCGGAAACGTCGAGCAGGGCGTTGAGCAACCGGCCCGCCGCGTTCGAGGCCACACGCAGGTCGGCGATGATGCCGTGCGCCTCCTCGTCCTCCAAGGTCGCTTCCAGGGCCGCAACGAACAGCTCGATGGCGTGCAGCGGCTGGCGCAGGTCGTGACTGGCCGCAGCCAGGAAGCGGGTCTTCGCCTGGTTGGCCTGTTCGGCCAGCTGGCGCGCCCGGTTCAGCTCGGTGATGTCGGCGAAGACGCAGGCGATGCCGCCATCGTGGGTGCGCCGCTCCGTCATCAGATAGGTGTGCTGGTCCGCCCAGGGAATCTCGATCGAGCCGCTGGCCTCGAGATGCCGGGCCAGACGCTGCTGGATCCAGGCTTCCTTCTCTTCGCGGGTATTCAGACCGACGATGCTGTCATGCTCCACATTGGCGCGCAGGATCTCCTCGAAGGTCGCTCCCGGGTATATAAAGCGCCCCCCGTCGCAGCCCCGATTCTTGTAGGCCTTGTTGCACAGCACCAGGCGGTCCTCACGGTCGAACAGCGCAAAGCCGCCGGAAATGCTTTCGATGGCATCAATCAGACGCTCCTCGGCGGACTCCGCCCGCTGGCGCGCCAGCACCGTCACGGATTCGTCCTCCGCCACCCCACGGTAGCCGCGGAAACGCCCGCTATGGTCATAGTAGGGCTTGCCGTTGATGCGCCAGTAGGTGCTTTCCCCCTCGGAGGAGACGAAGGCGACCCGCAGGTCTCTGACCGGTTTGCGCGCTTGCAGGTCGCGGCGCAGGTCGCGCCACAGCGGATCCTTTTCGGCGTCGCCGCCGAACAACTCCCAAAGCGTGCGGCCGGTCGCCTCCGCAGCGCTCGGCCGCGAGCGCCCGCTGTCGGTCTGAACGTCGAGAAAGGCGGAAAAGCGTAGGTCCTCGTCCATCTCCCAGAAGCCGCCCGGACCGGACTCGGCGAAGTCCTTGAAGCGCTGCTCGCTCTCGCGGACCGCTTCCTCGGCCATCACCTGGCCGGTCACATCGAAACGAATGCCGATGAAACCGCCCGACTGGAGCGGGTGGTTGCGAGCCTCGATCCAGCGCCCCTCGCTGGTCTTGGTCCGGAAGGTCGGGTACTCGCTGGCCGCCTCCGGCAACTGGCGGTCCATGATCCTGTTTTCCGAGCGGGACAGGACCGTCAGCTGGCCGCGGTCGAAGGCCAGCTTCATGAGGTCCGCATAGAAGGCGCCCGGCTTGAACTCGTCGGCCAGCTTGGG